>JAFQXY010000011.1 GCA_017406745.1 Candidatus Saccharimonadota bacterium
AACTAGCGAGCAAATCTACTTCTGCGGTACTACTAGCACCAGAACTTAAGGCCAGAGAGGTAGTAGCCTGGGTACTGGTACCAGTAGTTGCCTTTGTGTTTAACTCATCCTTGTATAGTGGTATACATATTGCAAGGATGAGCAGAACAAGAAGGAAGGAAGATGTTATTCCGGCACTTGTTATATAGTGATTTACTTTGATGTAGTTTTTGAATTGTTGTATGACCTGCATGGGTTTGCTCCTCTCGGTTTGTTAATATTGGTTTGCGGGTCATTTCTAGCTTTCTACTAAAAATGGCACCGCGAGGGTGCAATATAACAATTACTCATCAAACATTGTGATTCGCAATTGGCCTCACGATGCCATTTCAAATCACGAATCACAACTACCTAAAAAAGTTTGATGAATCTAATTGTTATATTGCATTTTTATTTTACCATGGATTTAATCACAAAAAAAGACTTGTTTTTTATTTTGATTATGTTTTAATATTGTATTTTATGCCTGTAGTCATACTCGTAACAGCGGTAAATCGGAACTTTTTTACGCGCTTGGTTTAGTGACGGAGTTTTATAAATATTTGCTCTAGTTGGTCTATTTTGTGGGAAATAGTGATGCGGGGGCGGTCTCTTAGCATGATCTCGCTCATTTGGCGGATTTTTTCTGGGTGAGAAAAAAGGGAATTGATGGCGTCGGCAATACTAGTGGCGCTAGGAGTGGCAGAAAGGATATAGCCACCCTCTGGGGCTACTTCGCGGAGGTCTGGGTCAGCAATTAAGACTGGAGTGCCGGCAGATTCGGCTTCTATCAATGTCATGCCAAAAGTGTCAAAATTATAAGAAACTAGGACGTCTAGGTGGGATTTTTCTATCTGTTGGTAAATAGCAGGAAATTTGGCTACGCCGTGAAAAATAACATTTAGCTGATGACGCTGGGCGTAGCGCTTAGCTTTTTTCAGATCATTGCCATCGCCGTAAACGTCTAATTGGTATTTGCCAGTGACTTGGCGGAGGGCTTTTAAAAACACCATGATGCGCTTTTCGCCAGATACGCGAGAGTGCCAAATAAGGCGGAGGGGGCTGTGTTTGTGGAGTGCGGAGGATTCTGGAGTAGTGGAATTATTGTGCGTACTGGTAGGCTCTGGGGTGGTAGGATTAGGGCTGGGTTGCGGAGTAAAAACCCTAGGGCGGTGTGGTTTTGTGCATAAATTATCTGGCATACCATGCGCCAGGGGAATAATCTGGCGCTTAACGCCATAATGATGTAATTTTTTAGCAAAATGCTTTGATGGAGTAATTATTAAATCTGCATAGTTGGCGTGGTTAACCATAAGTGTCCACATTTTGGCACTGGCTAGAGTGGTAGCAAGGTAATTATCGCGGTGGACTTTGGCTGGATGAGGCAAATACCACGAGTGGAACCAATTAAGTAGGGTGGCTACTATGGTGCGAAGCCCTAGCGGAACTAAATTAGCCTCGCCCACATCCTCGCGCCCATGCATAACCTGCACAGTGGGGATATGATGCTGGCGCGCATACCTTAGGCCAGCGATGCTGGCGCCGGCTTCGTAGTGGATATAGAATATATCAAAATCTTTGATTTCTGAGTGATTTTGGTCTAACCATTTTTCTATGATGCGAGGGCGACGAGCCACTGGGGTGATACCACGTAAAATATGTTTACAACTAGGTACTGGAAAAATGTTTTCTTTGGCTAATTTTATAATCTGCTGTTTGGTACGTGGGTAGGCCGAGGAAAACACATAAACTGTATGGCCACGTTTTTCTAACTCTTGTTTTTCTATATTTATATTGGTGGTAATACCGCCGGTTAAATCTAAATAACAATCCGTAAAAATTGCGATTTTCATAACTATATTATATCATTTTGTGTAACTTATTACACTTTTGGTGGCTTTGTAATGAATCGCGCCGTACCGGAGTGGGTTTATATAGGCAAAAATAATTTGTAGTATGCTATAATTAATTTAATTAAGGAGATATATTTATGTTTTATCGGACAGCGGAGAGCGTTTCTCCAAAACACCCAGATAAGCTATGCGATAGAATTAGCGATGCGATCTTAGATGCATATTTAGCTGAGGATCCCAATGCGCGCGTGGCGGCTGAGACTTGTGGCGGGCATGGCGTAGTGTTTGTGACAGGTGAAATTACCTCTAGCGCGCCAGAAGTAGATATTCCGGCCATTGTAAAACGGATTGCGGGTGATGATTTGGAAGTACACACCAAAATAGTAAAACAATCGCCAGAGATTGCCCAAGGTGTAGATACCGGCGGGGCGGGCGATCAAGGAATTATGATTGGGTTTGCTTGCGATGAAACACCGGAGCTACTGCCACGCGAAGTGGTATTGTCGCGCCGGTTAAATCAATTTATTTATGATAAATATCCCTACGATGGC
The DNA here is from genome assembly GCA_017406745.1 of Candidatus Saccharimonadota bacterium. Classification (GTDB taxonomy): domain Bacteria; phylum Patescibacteriota; class Saccharimonadia; order Saccharimonadales; family Saccharimonadaceae; genus Nanosyncoccus. The sequence continues at coordinate 2,423 of JAFQXY010000011.1, forward strand.
AAAACCCAAGTAACAATTGCGCCAGATGGATCTATAGATTCTATAGTGGCTAGTTTCCAAAATGTACCCCACGATGAATTGGAAAAAATTGTGCGGGAGTTTATTTCTGCAGAGGGGTTAGAGGGAAAATTAGAACTACATATCAACCCGGCGGGAGATTGGAACCAAGGTGGATTTGATGCGGATACTGGGCTTACTGGACGAAAGTTGATTGTAGATAACTATGGGCCAAGAGTGGCAATTGGTGGGGGATGCTACTCTGGTAAAGACCCGTCTAAAGTAGACCGCTCCGCGGCGTATATGGCACGGAAAATTGCAGTGGACTATTTGCGGAAGCGCAAGGCACATGAGGTGCTAGTGCGTTTGGCCTATGCGATTGGCTATGCAGAGCCTCTAGAAAAAACCGTAATTATAGACGGTGTGCCAGAGGAGATTGCTGGATATGATTTAACGCCAAATGGAATTATCTCTTATTTAGATTTGAAACGCCCAATCTATGAAAAGACTGCTTGTTATGGGCATTATGGCGAAGGATTTGATTGGGATAAATAATAATTAATGCGTGGCGGGAAGCCCGAACTTTTAGCTCGGGCTTTTTAATGCGCTGGTGGCTGTACCAGTAAAAAGAACGAGTATTTGGTATACTCGTTCTTTTGTGAGGTGGCTAGATGTGATTACATCTGCTCTTCTTCCTCTTCGTCATCGTCTTTCTTGCGCTTGGCTACGATGAAGAAGATAATACCAGATGTGGCGGCTACAGCGGAGGTAACAGCTAGGCCGGTAGCTAGAGGTGTACCCTCGCCGATGTTAGCAGTAGTGGTGACGCCCTGTGCGTTAGCGTAAGACGATGTGGTGTTGCCGGAGCTGACCTCGGTGGTAGTAGTGCTCATATTGCCACTGACGGAGCTATTGCCAGAACCAGAGTATGAGGTGGAGCCACGATAAACGGTGCGGTTGGCTGTGGAGTTATAAGTAGCGACATTTGTACTGGTGCTATTATCCGTAGCTGGAGATGGGTTGGTAGGCTCGGTGTAGTTGTTGTCTGTTTTATCTGTAGAGGGGTTATCGATGGAGTCGGTGGTAACGCCAGATACTACGGTAAATACCACTGTGCCAGCATAGCTGCCAGAATTAACAGAAGAGTCGGCCTTGGCGCCGAAGTAGATATCTCTGTCGTAGGTGGAACCGCTAACTGTAACGTTGCTATCTGATGAAGTTGCACTATCCGCTAACACTACAGTAGGGGCTGAGGCAAGAGCAAGTGGTTTATAGACAGCTGAAGCGTAGCCTGCCGCTGCATCATTAACAGAATAACCCCAACGATTGGTGGTGAAGGCGCCAGCAGTGTCGCCATTGGTAGTATCTACCGTAACATTGCTACCTAAGGTTGCTATGGTGGAGGTATTTTTTGAGCAGTTGACCAAAGAAGTAACAGTTGTACCACTAGCTGGCGTACAACCAGATGTAGTGTTGCGAGCATTATCTGCATACATATACGCCACAAAGCCAGTGGCGTTGTTAGAAGTTACACTCAAGTTTAGTTTATTGCGAAGCAAATCACCGGCGTCACCAGAGGCCCAGTTGGTAGGAGTAGTAAGGGATACAGACAAAATCTCGTGAACGTTGACGTTGAAGGTAACGCTATTTTCGCTACAGTTGTTGGTGACAGTATTATTATTGCTGACTTTAGTAGCGCAGTTATCTATGGCGCTAGCGGAACCTGCAAAATAAAAAGCCGACGCAAAGAAAACTAGTGCAATTGTTGTTAATCCGTATAATTTTATTCTTTGTTTGTGTATAATTTGCCTGACCATAACCATATTATAACACAACCATTATCATTTTGTGATAAAATTATATTAAATAAATGGAAAAAATAAAAATGGAAGAAAGTTATCCACAACTAACAGAGGCCGGAGTTGCCAAAAATGACAAAAAAACTTTCAAAGAAAGTGGGATTTCGGCAGAAAAAATTGCCAAAAAATCAAAAAAGGCTAATAAAATTGCTCGAAAAAAGCAAAATATTGGCCGAAGTAGTAAAAAAAATGTAATTTTTACAACAATCGGCGTGCTTGGTATTTTGGGTGGTATTGGTTGTGCGTTGGTGCCATTTTTATTACCGCAGGAAACTTTGACGGATATTGATTTTCCAAAATTACCTTCTGACAGTGAAGACGTGAATAGTAAATACAGTAATTTGACCGGGTTACCACTGGCAGATGGCGTAGCTCAAGATGCGCCAACCTATTGCATCCAAACGCCAAATGGTACGGACGGAGCGCGCCCTCAAGCAGGGCTGACACAGGCTGGCGTAGTATTTGAAGCTATTGCGGAGGCAGGCATCACAAGGTTTGCGGCAATTTACCAACAGCCTACTTCGGCGGTGATTGGGCCGATTCGATCACTGCGTATATATTATTTGGAGTGGGATACGCCGTTTGATTGTACGATTGTACACGCTGGCGGTGCCGATGATGCGTTGGCGGCGGTATCTAACGGTGGGTATAAAGATCTATCCGAAGATTACAGCTATATGTACCGCGGGACTAATTCGGCAAGACTTTGGAATAATCTTTTCACTACTTCGGCTAATTTGGCACGTTTTAGTTCGGAACATGGATATACAACTTCCAATATAAATGGGTTTGCTCGGATGACACCAGAGGAATCTAAACATGACTTAATAGATAGAAATGTGGCGGAAAAATTAGTAATTACTGAGCCGGCAACCAAAAATACATCTGAGGTTTCGCCACAAGTAACACAAATAGCACTAAACTTTGGGTCGTTTGCTAGTTTTAATGTAGTATATAATTATAATACTGAAAACAACACCTATAAGCGAAGTTACGGAAATGGCGCGCCTCACGAAGTATATAGTTGCCCAGATGGTGATTTAGGTGAAATTAACCCAGAAAATACCTGTAATTTAGTGCAAATGGCGCCGGCGGTAGTAGTGGCGCTGGTGGTACCAGAGCATAAAGCATCGGACAATTACCACGAGGATATTAGCGTGCTTGGCTCTGGCGATGCGTATATTTTTCAAAATGGTTATAGCGTAAAAGGGAAGTGGTCTAAGGGGACCGACGCAGAACAAATAAAGTTTTTTGACGAGGACGGCAAGGAGTTAAAATTGGCAACTGGGCAAACTTTTGTGTCCGCAGTGCCAAATTATGGCAGTGTTGAATATTAGAATAAAGTATGTTATAATGTTGGTAAGGTTTCTGGGGTATCGTGCATATTGCGATGGACGATTATGGAGCCTTATTGGTACATTTTGACATATTTGGCTCCTTCGTCTAGTGGTCTAGGACATCTGGTTCTCATCCAGAAAATCGCGGGTTCGAACCCCGCAGGAGTCACCACGACTTTGAAAAAGGCCCATAGGGTCTTTTTTGAAGTCATGGGCGATTCCCGTTAGGGAATCGGAGCCCGCGAAGCGGGTTCGCACCGAAGCGAGCAAAGCGAGCGGAGGTCCCTTCCCCCGCAGGAGTCACCATTTTTTTATCGTATAAGGTTCAGCACCTTTGCAACACTTCATAAGGAGTTTTTAAACCTATTCCTAAATGAATTCTATCATAATTGTAATAGTTAATGAAGCGATGAAGCTTGCGTTCTAAGAAATCTATTTTCTTATTTGGATTATATT
>JAFQXY010000012.1 GCA_017406745.1 Candidatus Saccharimonadota bacterium
ATTGCCTCGCCCCGTTGCTTTTCTATTAATTTACCTTTACAATATGACATACAGGTAGGTTTCCTTTCTTTAGTTTTAGTAGTATTTAACTAAGTATAGAGCCTACCTATTTTTGTTGCAAAGGTATTGGACCTTAACGGTGCAGTTGACTTTTTTGCCAATTCGTGCTAAAATCAAAAAACGTCATAAATTAGCCTCGTGGCTTGCAGATTTGCACCTTTAAAACGAGGTATTTTTAAATCTAGAAGAGGAGGTATATTATGCAAAATATCCTAAAAAACTGGTATTTTGACATCACCAGTGACACCACGGCAGGGTTTGAAGCATTTGGTGAATTGCTACGTGCTTTCACCAATTTTATTCATAGCCCTGCCACCAGCATGGGTTTTAACAGCTCCAACCACATCACCATCGTTGGCGATGTTATCGGAGGGAACAGAATCGCTGTTGGCGGAATCACGCTTATTAGCAAAATCCCCGCCAACAATGCAGATCCTACCAGCAACCCCAACACGGCCACTCTCAGGGCGGCCCCCGCCGTCAGCGCAACTCCCATCATCAGCAAAACACCTACTAATACCATCATCGACGCCACCCCCTACGCCTACCAGATAGTCACCACCAACAATACCATTTACCACCTCATAGAAAGCGACATGGACCCCAATTTCCGCAAAGAGTTCATCTCTAACGAAAAAATCGTCCATATCGATTTCGCCGCCTCGTTTTAACATTCTACCCCCCTAGCATCCAGCTAGGGGGTATTTATTTTAGATAATTAAATCCCCCGTACCAATTAAATACGGGGGATTCCATAACTCTCTATATTCTACCACATTCCTCCCACCCCCACAACTCACTACTCTATTCCGTAGAAGGTAATATGCAGCCAGAGCAAACGCCAAATCAAAAAGTCATTGAATATATTTCGTCTTCGGTGTATAATTTAGCTAAAGGTTCCATCCTGCCGAACGAGCTCCTGGGCTCTTCTCTCTGGGAGATAGGCGGGGTGGTCATTACTCTAGTAGTATTCTTTTTTACCGCGAGAGAACAAATCAAAATCTCCCTCTAAATCTATCATAGGGACAATTATATCATAAAAAAATCTGCGACCAGTATCTCGGCCGCAGATTTTTGGCTGAAATCACAGTTCATATTCTTTTGCCTCATCCAACGATGAGAAGAAGTGGAAGCCAGTTGTACACATACCAGAGCCAAAATCAAAATCCGGAATAAACACTTCATCACCCACGTGATAGGTAGTCTCCTGATCGTAGTCGGCCACCCCGACCTTTTCCCCATAGAACTCTCCAGAAACATCTACGATAGTGGCTTTGTTTGTACGGGCTTGAGTACCGGGGAGGCCTCTAATTTCAGCATCCGCCGGAATAGTAGCAGTAACAATTATGTCACCGAGGCATTTCTTATATACCAGCTCAGGCGGCTCAAAGTCACGTCTAAACGATAAATCCCGGCGACCCCAGCACGCCTCATTTGCTTTTCTACTTATGTACGAATTAGGGTCTTCTAGAAGCTGCTTTATCCATTCGCCCGGCACGTCTGATCTTCCGATGCTGGCATAAGCTGCCGCCAACCTAGGCACCAAATCATCTGCATGCCTCCACACATCAATATCCTCAAGTGCAAAATGCACTCCTTCGCATACCCGCGGCATATAAGAAAATCCCTTATTTACCCCATCTCTGATAACATCCTTCATATCATCTCTGCCAATAAGCAGCAATGATGAATCGCGTTTGAGCAACCCGGGTTGACTCCACCACCGTAGCAAAGTTTCTCGAGAAACATTTTTAGATCTGAGTACTCTCGCCGCAGCTTCTAATGTCTCCGAATCCACACTCCGTTTTAGAATTCCTAGTAGCCAGTCCAGCGGCACCTTCTTACTGGTACAAGCTCGTACCGCCAAATAGCGTTCTACATAACGACCGCGCTCAAGTAAATCACGAATTCTCGTTTTTGATATGTTCATATTGTCAGGTAAATCACCAAGGATCCAGCGCCCATTTCGGTGAGCTAAAGCTATCACAAAATCGGCATCAAACCTCTTGCCTCGTGCCGCATACACTGCCGCCTGGAAAGTCCTCATGCTATTTTGCAGACGAATTAACCCCTCTTTAGCAAGCTCTTTCGGTGCTCGCTTCGGTCCATAGGCATATAGCCCCGCTGTTCTATACCACCAGCGTTCATCTCGTGCCCACTCATCAACCATCTCGAGTTCTTCTTCCGTCTTGGGTTTTTCGCTCCAAGCCTCGCAGGCATTTATACCTGCCCACAAATGCTCTTCACACGACCAATTTTCCAAAATATTTGCTATCGTTTCCAGTTTCAATCCTTGCGCCATTTCGTATCACTCCTCTCAAAATCAGCGCCATTCACCACATAATCTCAACCAAACCAAAAAAGTACGTAGCTTTTGCTACTCTCTACATTTTACCACATTTCCCCCACCCCCGCAACGCCACACATATTCCCCAAAATCGCACTGCATGATTAAGCCCCCGATCACACAACCGAGGGCTTAGAAAATGTTTGGTTATCTTAGATAAACTTCTTCTTATCCCAAGTGAAATATAAGCCAGCTCCATACACATGCGCGTAAAAGTTAAAATGGGGAGCAGCAACCAACTCGCCTACTCGATATTGGGTCTCCTGATCACGCTTCGAGATACCCACTTTCTCACCACAGAAATCACCTCTTATATCGACGACTTGCGCCTTGTTTGTTCGTAGGGTACGCTCGTAATCATTCCGAATAACATATGCGTCCTCCGGTATAACAGCCGTCACTATGACGCCGTTCAAACACTTCTTGTAGACGGGGTTAGGAACATCAAATTTCCGACTTTGTGGTATTCCACGCCTCATTCCCTCAGCCATCGCGGCCACCCTCACGTTTTCAAACGGGCATGTCATAGCCCAGGTCAAACGTTCGTCCACAGCGGGGACATCTTTTCTATCCACACTGGCGTAAATTGCTGCTATTAAGTCGTACGGATTCTCACTGTACCACAAGGCATTAATTTTACCGACAGATAAACGCATTTCCTTATAGACTTCCGGATTAAGAAGGCTCCGAAAATTAGGGCTAGAGCGCATCCCCTGTTTATATAGAATATCAAACACAGATTCTGCATCCTCACGCCCGGCAACTATCTCTACACCCTTGCAACAAAACTCAGCAGTGGAGCGGAAAGGCCCTGGTTTTATGTGTTGCAAAATCTTAAGCAATTGTTTTTCTAATACACCCACGGGTAGATGTCTCGCCTTAATCATGCCTACGGCCATTTCGCTTATGATACTATCATAAAAAGAATAACCCAAATTACGCTTGAAGGCAGAAAACAGCCAGCTATATGGTACACATCGGCTCCCCATAGCTTTTAAGGCTACATATCTCTTATTCCAATCTTCAGAGTGTGTCCAGAAAGGTATTTTAACGAAAGGAAGCCTCATGGCGAATGCGCCACCAGTTTGTCGGATTTCCGCAGTGGACATTTGTCCAACCATCCTTAAAGGACATTTGGCACCCTGTGCTATTGCCCATATGGCAGCTTCACGAAGTTCTCTGCGGTTATGTGAACTCGAACAAAGCGCATCCATAATAAGATTACTTGGTGCGCCAGCTCCATAGCCATAAATAGCCGCAATTACGCGCTCATCCTCTATGCTTTTGCTCCAACTTTCCAACGCGGGTTTCGGTATGAACTGCTCCTTACAGGCTTTAGCTCCAGCCATGCGAATGTACCAATCGGGATCATCCAACGCCCGATCGATAACCGAAAAACTCAATTTCTCTGACATTTTTCATCCCCCCAGTAATAATTATTCTAAGAAAACCAAACTAAAAAAGTACGTAGCATTCGCCACTCCCTATATTCTACCACATTTCTCCCACCCCCGCAACTCACCCCCCAAACCAAAATCCTCACGACACGAATGTGCTATAATAGAACTATGAACCCCACTTACGACCCAGTCCTCGACATCGCCACCATAAAATCTTACAATTATCGTCTTTTCAAAAACCTAGACCCAAAAATATGTTGCAGATTTTACCTCTCGCATCTGGCAAGTTCACCCATTTTATGAGGGCAACACTCGCACCACTGCAGTTTTCATCGAAAAATACCTCATGTCACTCGGCTATGAGATAGATAACGAGGTTTTTCGCGATCACTCCAAGGAGTTTCGTAACGCCTTAGTTCTAGCCAATTATTCCAACATCCCCGCCGGCATCCAATCCAACCCCACCAAGCTCTACAACTTCTTCTCTCAAATCCTTACTAAATAAAACAAACCCCGCCGTAGCGGGGTTTATCACTTCCTTTCAATCCTTAATAGTAGCCATTCCGAATTTAAACCACCCTATCACTAAAATAATAACATTTTTAAATTTGACATCGTTCAGAAAAAGCATAAGAAGTATTGACAAAAATAAGTATATGTGCTATAATTAAGGTAAGAAGTACAGTTATAGCGACCAAGCTAGCACATTAACAGGAGGTTAAAAAATGAAAATTGAAGATATCTTCTTGTCTAAAGTTGGACAAACCAAAGCAGGAAAAATCATTAAAGAATTCAAGGAGAAAGTGTTATACGTAGCGCTTTTTCCTAAATCCGAGATTAATCCCCCCAACCATCACATCGTCGCTCCAGACAAAAAAGTTACGTTGCTCTATAATCCCAAAGAGGAGAGCGAAGATTATATTTTCACATTTATCATGAACGCTCAAAAAAACATCACCGTCTTCGTCGACGGTTACGGTGTTTCTAGCACCCACGAAGGGTTAAAAGTACACTTCAACGGCAAATTGGCTGAATCATCAAGAGACAATCTCTTTATGGCGCTCAGCCATGCCAAGGGCGAAAAGCCCTTTGGCACGAGAAATCTCGCATTCACCCCTTTCGAAGACAAATCAAAGGGCTGGAAAAGCCGGATTGCTAACGGCAAAACAATGTGGGTGCCGCAAGGGATCCCCACCCGCTTCCAAGCGGAAGCCAAGTGCATCCGCCGAGATGGCAACAACCAACCTACCGAAACTCTCTATGAGTGGCGCAGTCGGTTGATTGCACTGCTCCAAATTCAGCCCGAAGTCGAGCTGAAAGCAGCAGCAGAAGCCGTCAAGAAGGCCGAAGAAGCCCTCAGAGAAGCCAAATACAAGCTTGAAGAGGCTCAACGCGCCGCCAAAGAAGCAGAAAAAAACTGGGGTTGGGACGACCCCGAATCCGTCCACAAAGCCGAAGCAACCCTCAACGATTGTCTCTACGACTATGGATGTGATGTCCAGAAAAAAGATATCGTAGAGCACTACAATGGTGACTATATCGCCATAATAATTGAGGAGTGGTGTAAAAAAGGTCGTTTCATCTTCAAAAAAGATGGAACCCTGGTTGATTATCAACCGGGAGCTATCGAATAACCTCCCAAATCCCCCATGCAGCCAGTATGGGGGATTTTTCATAAGTCCAAATTATCCGGCAAAAACAGATTACCTCCCCAATATCTCTTCCCTATATCTCTTAGGGCTATTTTTGTTTCATCTGAAATTCCCTGTTCCTTTAAAGGCTTAGCGCGATTATACACAAAAGTACTTTCCGAATTGCAATTTCTATGTAGATAATTAACTAATTCATCTGGTAACAAAACATAATATTCCTTTGGTATGTACCGCAGTATTTCAATCAACTCATCACAAGTCTTACTAGAATAATCCATTAATATCACCTTTCTCTTGCCATTTCTTTTACTTCTTCCATAGACACAATGCCTCGTTCGACCCTAGTAGCAGTGTCATCTATTGAATCAATCATACGCTCAAGACCAGCAAAATCCACCTTCTTGCGGTATTTTTTCGGCAACCTCTTAAGATACTTCCTAAATTGTAGTAAACTTCTAAAATCTCGTTTTTTATCTTCAAAAATATCACCCACCCCATCATCATCGCCTACTATAATAGACGCAAACATCCGAGCATTCTCATCTGGAGTGTATTCGTCAAAATATGCCTGTGCAATACCATCAATAAACTCCCTTTCAGTTCTCAATAGCAACCATTACCCGCACCCCTCTATCCTTCCAAATAAGCCTCAATAAACCCCCCAATCTTTCCATCCAGCACCCCATCTACATCACTCGTCTCATACCCAGTTCGTGTATCTTTCACCAATCTATACGGTTGCAACACATAATTCCGTATCTGTTGCCCCCAACCTGCTGATTCGCCCGCCCTAAGCTCAGACAAATTCGAAGCGTGCTGTTCCATCTGCATCTGCACCAACTTACCCCGCAATATTTCCATCGCCTTCTCTTTATTCTGGTGTTGCGACCGCTCATTCTGAATCGCCACCACCGTCCCCGTTGGCAAATGCGTAATTCGTACCGCCGAATCCGTTGTGTTTACCCCCTGCCCGCCATGCCCGCCAGCATGGTATACATCTATACGCAAATCCTTATCATCTATCGCCACTTCATCTGGCACTGATATCACCGGCAACACCTCCACCAGCGCAAATGATGTCTGTCGCTTCTGATCCGCATTAAACGGCGACAACCTCACCAGCCGATGCACCCCATGTTCAGATTTCAACCGCCCATAAGCATTAGTACCTGAAACCTCGTACACCGCTGTTTTTATTCCAGCCTCCTCTCCTTCTATTCGCTCTAGAAGCACTGCAGATAACCCCTGTTTTTCGCAAAACCTCAAATACATCCGCTCTAACATCCCTGCCCAGTCCATCGCCTCTACACCACCAGCACCAGATGTAATCCTAAGAATCGCCCCACTACCATCATACGGCCCCGTAAAACGTAGCGCCTTCTTAAGTTCCGCAAATTGCCCCTCCATCGCCGCAATTTGCCCAGCAAATTCTTCTTTCATCTCATCATCAGACAATATTATCAATTCTTGCAAATCAGCAATCTGTGTCTTTAATAATTCGTAAGGCTCCACTTCACCAGAAAGCCTCGCTAATTCTTGATTTTTTTCCGTAGCCAGTTTCACGTCTCGCCAAATTTCCGGCTCCGCTACTTCTCTTTCTAGCTCAGCTACCTTTTCCAACTTTTCTTCTATCTTTAATGTTTTATATACCTTAAAAAAATCTTCAGACAACTCATCCAATTTTTTCTCTAAATCCTGCATAAAACCATTATAGCACACCTTACCCACAAGAGATTAATATGAGCCTTATTGCATCAATCCCCATATTGCAATCCCTGTAGCCACCGACACGTTAAACGACTCTTTTTGCCCTTTCATTGGTATCTCCACAAACAGATCAATTATATTATGCAACGAATAATCTATACCGTGCACCTCCTCGCCCAGCACTAATACTATTTTATCGCTCAACCTTGCCCTAAGCTCGGGATCCGACAACTTCATCAGCTTATCGCTATCAATGTTATTCTCTAGCCCCACAATCTGCCACCCCTCTTTCTTTAGTCTTTTCAACTCTGTAATTATATCACCGCACGAATAAATATCCAGCATATCCTCCGCCCCCAGCGCAGTCTTATGGATTTCTCTATCTAACTTTTCACGCAAATGAGGCAACAACCCATCATCATGTACTCTCGGTGTATACCCCGACAAAATCACTTTTTCCACCCCAAACCCTTCCGCCGTCCGCAAAATCGCCCCCACATTATAACAAGAACGAATATTATCAAGCACTACAATAAGATTCATACCGCCACCTCAGCCAACACCGCTCGCGCCTCCTCCACCGAATGCGTCTCCATCAACTTCGCCCTCAACTCCGAAGCCCCGGAAAAATTATTAATATAAATCTTATAAAAATGTTTCAGCGGCTCGTAAGGGTATTTTGCCACCTTTTTCCTCTGTTTTTCATATAAATCCAAATGTAGATTTAATAATTTCATTAAATCTTCCTTTGTTGGCGCATAGTCAGTAAAACAATACGGATTAGCAAACACCCCTCGCCCAATCATCAGCCCATCTACCCCTGTATTTGCCCGATATAGCTCCATCGCATGCGCTTTATTCCGAATATCGCCATTTATCACCAGCTTTGTGTCTGGACTAATCTTATCGCGCATCCGTATAATTTCCGGTATCAACTCATAATGCGCCGGCACCTTGCTCATTTCTTTCTTAGTTCTAAGATGTATTGTCAATGCCGACGGTTTTTCACGTAATAATACTGGCAACCACTCTCGAAACTCAGCCACATCGCTCCACCCCAATCGCGTTTTTACCGACACTGGCAACCTCGTTGACCCCATCGCATTCTTTAAACACTCCACCGCCAACTCTGGCGTCTTAATCATCGCCGCCCCACCCCCAGCTTTATTTACATTTTTATCTGGACAACCAAAATTAATATCCACCCCTGCAAATCCCAACTTTTCCAAAGCCCCAGCACATTCTGCAAAATGTCCCGGATTTTTTCCCCAAATTTGCGCAATAATCGGCTGTTCTCCCTCTCGCACCTCCAATCGCTCCAACGCATTTGCCCGCCCTTTCTCACTCGCATAACTTGATACGTTCGTAAACTCCGTAAACAACAAATCCGGTCTCCCCGCCGCACAAATCACCTCACGAAAAACCACGTCAGTCACCCCTTCCATCGGAGCCAACACTAAAAACGGCCTTGTTAATTCTTTCCAAATGTTCATCTTCATATTATAACATCTATTCACAAAATATCAAAATTATTGAGCCTTGTCCACACCAACACATTATAATCAAAAATTGAAATGGAATTCACTTTCATTTCAATTTTCTTACTTGCTTTCTTTGCCAAACTTTCTTTCTTGAAAGAAAGTTTAAGCGCTGATATAATTAAACTACTCATACTATACTTCGGTCACTGGTTATGAGAAAAGTTTACGGTTGCGGGGATTTGTCATTTGACCCGTAACTATGAGCCAATAAAATAGCGGCTCACATAAATGGCTCTAATAAATCTAATTTAAAGGAGTCTTTTATGAAAAACTTTAACAACAAAAATAAAACCGAGCAAGTTGAGGTAATGGCTCTCTTCGGCTACGAAATGACACCTTGTCAACCGCTGACCTTTCGGCGACGAGGCGAACGCGAAACCGAAGTCACCGAGCTCTTGCAAACCCACATTAGGTTTGCGGGCGAGGCAGTCCTACACATCTTTGACGTGCTCGTTGGTCGGGAAAGAATGACGCTCGAGTTTAACTCGCGCGACCTCTCCTGGCACCTCACACAATAGAAACAGCCCCCTCGGGGGCTTTTCTATGGTATAATCAAATTATGAAAATCGCATTACTAGGCTACGGCAAAGAAGGCAAATCTGCCGAACAATATTTCAAATCACATTTTAAAAACATTAAAATAGATATTTTCGAAAACCTCACGCCAGGAGAATTCCAACAGATAAATTATTCACCCTATGATATAATTTTACGTAGCCCCTCTATCCCCCCCATCCCCAATCAACCTAAACTTACCAGCCTTACTCGCTACTTTTTCGACCACTGTCCTTGCCCCATCATTGGCGTTACCGCCACCAAAGGCAAAGGTACCACTTGTTCTTTTATTAAGTCGCTCTTAGATGCACACGGCGAGGACGCTTACCTCGTAGGTAACATCGGCACACCAGCCATAGAAATTCTAGATCAGCTTACTCCAAACTCCGTAGTAGTTTACGAAATGTCCAGTTTCCAGCTCTGGGATTTAACCAAATCCCCCCATATAGCCGTAGTTGGCATCATTGAGCCAGACCATCTCAATGTCCACAAAGATTTCAACGAGTACACTAGCGCCAAAGCCAACATCGCCCGCTGGCAAACCGAAAACGATTATCTAATCTACTACAGCAATAATCCCGATTCCAAGCGTATTGCCAGAGAAGGCAACGCAATCAAAATCCCCTACCCCTTCGAAGTCCCCAAAGACATCTTAGATTCCATCACCCTACCAGGCCAACACAACCAAGACAACGCCATTGCCGCCATTTCCGCCGTTGCCAGCTACAAAAATATCTCACCAAACGAATATTTAAGCGAATATTCTTCCACCGTCAAAGCTGGTTTAGCCTCTTTTCATGGTCTACCTCATCGTCTAGAGTTTCTCCGCGAACTAAATAATGTCAAATATTATGATGATAATTTCAGCACCAATATTGGTTCCACTCGTGTCGCCATCAACGCTTTCCCCAAAAACAATCTAGTAGTTATCATTGGTGGTCGCGACAAAACCGACAATGCCGATCTCCCCGAAATCTACGAAGCTCTCGCCGGAAAAAACATCAAAAACATTATCTTAATCGGCGAATCCGGCCACGAACTAGCCACTCGCTACCAAGATCCCCGTTTTGTTGTATCCGAATCTCTAGAGGAAGCCGTAAGCACCGCCAAAAAACATGCCGAACAATACACGGATAGCATCGTACTCATGTCACCTTCCGCCGCCTCATTTGATATGTTCAAAAATGTTTATGATAGAGGTGGTCAATATAAGAAAATGGTAATGAATTTTTAAGTATGAAAACTTGTTACTAATTAAAAGTTCAACTTATTCTCTAGCCCCGAAATAAACGCCTTTTCCACGCTCGATACCGTCGCAAACGCTTTTACCCCCGACCCTGCAAATTCTCGTGCCAACTCTATCATCTGCCCTCTATCTACACCGCTAATCAATTTCGGCACGTCATCATAGCGCTCTATTACTCCATCCAAAAAATAGTTCTCTGCGTAATAATCTGCTACCTGCGCCGGCGTCTGCGCCCCCATCTGAAACCGCCCCAATGCATACATTTTCGCCGACTCAAAATCTTTTTCTGAGATTTCCCCATTTAGCGCCCGCATCATCTCTTTTTGAATCAAAGAAAACAATTCATCCGCATTTTCTACATTTACCTCCCCATCAAAATCCCAATAAGAGTTATGCGCATTGCTTGCCACCAAACTGCCCATGCCATACACCAATCCCCGTTTTCTTGCTGTTCCAAATATCCGCGAACTCATCGTGCCGTTCAAAATATGATTCAAGCAGTTCATCGCCAAAACTTCACTCATTTCCAAATGCCTCGGCGTTACCAAAGAAAAACCAAAAGTAATATTAGATGCATCTTTTCTCCTTATCGCCACCGCACTACTAGAATGTAAATCCGCTCGCGGTATCTCAAACCTCTCCCCCTCTTTTAAGTTCCACCCCTCTAATTCATGCACAATCTTCCGCTTGCGCCCATGCAATTTACCAGCAATAATAAACAACATATTCTTCGCTGTATGCGTTCGCCGATAATGCTCTCTTATATCTTTTAGCTCAATATTAGAAATTGTTTTCAATCTTTCCTGTAAATCCAGCACATCCTCGCCCACAGCCTGTTGCACTCTAGGCCACAGCAAACGGTAATAATCGTTCATATAACCAGTCAATTCCGAACGCACATTAGATTTTTCAGACCTCAGCTCATCTTCGTTAAAACGCGGTTCACAAATGGACACCCTCTGCAATTCCATAATCCTATCCCACTCAAAATCCGCACATTCTGTCTCATAGCACACAGATACATCCGAAGTCCACGCATTATGATAAGCCCCATTTTTTGTAAACTCCGCTTCAAACGCCTGCTCATCACGATATTTTGCATTTGCCCCAAAAGCCAAATGCTCCACCACGTGCGGTATCTCATATACATCGTGGTTTTTAGCATATTGCATCCCCGCCCGAAATTGCACCCTAGTCGCCATCACGCTCGCACTAGGTATATCTATCAAAAGTCCCCTTGCTCCATTTTTTAATTGTATTTCTTCAACTGAATGTTTCATGACTATTGACTTTTTTCACAAAGTATGTTACAATAGATTTATCGGATTACTTCCGCTTAGCTTTTGATTTAGATGTTTTCTTCTTAGACTTCTTGCTAGGAGTCTTTTTCTTAGCCGTATTTTTATTGCTAGATGCTACTCTCTTTACAGAGCCACTACCGGCCCCTCTCCTGGCGCCCCCATCTTTTTTAAATTCATCATCCAAGTTCTTATCGCCACGTGAAATCTCATTGACGCCTTTTTCAGTTTGCGACTCTGCCATTTTGGTAAGCTCAGACTCATATTCTTCGCCATCCACTACATTATCTGCTCTGGCTTCTCTCGGTGTAATAGTCAAAAGAATCTTCAAAACTTCCTCCCGCAAGTTTCTCTGTAATCCATCAAACAATTTTTGCGATTCACTTCTATATTCCACTAACGGATCGCGTTGCCCCACGCTCCGCCAATGAATCCCCTCACGCAAGTGTTGCATATTCTCCAAATGTTGCATCCAGAGCATATCTAACACCTTGAGGTAAACTTCGCGCTCTACTTTACGCATTACTTCTTCGGTAAACTCTTGTTCTTTATCGCGGTAAGCCTCTTGCACTGCCGATAACGCCAACTTATACCTATCCTTTTCTTTGCGTTTTATCCCAATCTCATGAATTACATCTTTATCAATCATTGGGAAAACCGCCCCAAACTCTTCCTCAAAGTTTTTATTTACCCTAGAGCTAAACTCTGTCAACATTTTTATTTCTTCACGCATCAAACGCTCAATCTCTGAGTGAATATCCTCACCCTCCAAGATTTTTCGCCTAATCATATAAACTACTTTACGGTGCCTGTTAATCACGTTGTCGTACTGCACCACATTTTTACGTGAATCAAAGTTAAAACCTTCAATCCGCTTTTGTGCAGCCTCCAAAGTCCTAGAAATAGCTCGCGTCTGTATAGGCATATTATCATCTACTCCTAATCGCGTCATCAGCATTTTCACTCTATCACCTTGGAAAATCCGCATCAAATCATCCTCGCAGGATACAAAGAACTGAGTGGTGCCAGGGTCGCCCTGCCGTCCACCACGCCCCCTTAACTGATTATCTACCCGCCTAGAATCATGCCGTTCCGACCCAATCACTACCAATCCACCCAATTCTTTTACCCCCTCACCAAGCTTAATATCTGTACCACGTCCAGCCATATTCGTAGCCAAAGTAATCGCGCCTTTTTCGCCAGCTCGCGCCACTATTGCCGCCTCACGCTCATTGTTCTTTGCGTTCAAAATCTCATACGGCAAGCCATATTGATCCAAGTATCGCGCAATCTCCTCGTTATTAGCAATTGAGCCAGATCCCACCAATACTGGTTGCCCTTTTTCATGATATTTTACCACTTCATCTGCAATTGCTTTTAGTTTAGCGGACTTAGTTTTATAAATCAAATCATCTTTGTCTACACGTGCTATCGGGCGATTTGGTGGTATTTGTATTACATCTAGAGCATAAATCTGTTGAAATTCCTCCGCCTCTGTAAACGCCGTACCAGTCATGCCAGACAATTTATTGTATAATCGGAAAAAGTTCTGGAACGAAATCGTAGCAAGTGTCATAGATTCTTGTTTTACTACCACCCCCTCTTTTGCCTCAATCGCTTGATGCAACCCCTCATTATAGCGCCTCCCCTGCATCAACCGCCCAGTATGCTCATCTACAATAATCACTTCGCCAGAATTCGTTACCACATAATCTTTATCGCGCTTAAATAATACTTCTGCTCTTAGAGCCTGCTCCAAGTGGTATACCAACCGTGTATTTTTAGTAGAATACAAATTATCCACACCCAACATCTTTTGCACCTTTTCTATACCAGTATCTGTCAAAGTAACAGAACGCCTTTTTTCATCCAAAACATAATCCTCTGGCACCAATCTACTTGCCACCTTTGCAAATTGATAATAAGATTCCGGATTATCCCCAGCCGGCGCCGAAATAATCAAGGGTGTCCTTGCCTCATCAATTAAAATAGAATCCACCTCATCCACAATCGCAAAGTTTAACTCTCTCTGGCGCAAATATTGCACCTCAGAAGTCATATTATCACGCAAATAATCAAACCCAAATTCGTTATTGGTGCCATAAGTAATATCGGCATTATAAGCTTCTTTACGCGTAGCTGGCTTCAAATGGCGAAATCTTTCATCTTCATGCTCCTCATTTTCATATTCTGGATCATATACAAAAGAAGCATTATTAATGATTACCCCTACAGATATACCCAAGAAATCATACACTGGCGCATTCCACCCTGCATCACGTTGTGCCAAATAGTCGTTCACCGTTACTACGTGTACGCCTCTGCCTGTCAAGGCATTTAGATATGCCGGCAACATTGCCACCAACGTCTTCCCCTCACCAGTTTTCATTTCTGCCACATTGCCCCCGTGCAATACCATACCACCAATCAACTGCACATCATAAGGGCGCATTTCCAATATCCGCCGAGAAGCCTCTCTTGCTACCGCAAACGCTTCAGGTAAAATATCATCTAATGTCTTACCTCCAGCCAAAGCTTGCTTAAACACCTCCGTCTGGCTAGCTAGCTCATTGTCATCCATTGCTTCATATTTGGGCTCTAGTTCACCTATTGCTTTGGCCTTCCGCCACAATCTCTTCAAAACTCTTTTTTGTGCATCGCCGAAAACACCCTGCAAAAACTTTGTAAGCGCGGTCCTATCAGCCAATTTATCAGTTGGTTTTTTCTCCTTTTTTGCCATATCACTTCCTTTCCCCCTATTCTACCACATTATTTCCTCTTATTAAAGAGGTTTTTCCAACTTCTTTTTTGACGATGTGGTTGCATTTCCAGTTTGTAGCGCCTAATTTGCCCCGTCAGCTTAGCCTCTACCAAATCCACCCCAGCAAATACGTTAGAACACTCATCTTTTGCCGCAATCACCTTGCCACCGGGGATATCCATCGCCACTGATATTTCATATTTATCACCCTTGTTCTTCCCAATTTCTGACACTATCACTTTTGTTACCACATCTTTTTTAGAACCATGTGGTAAATACTTATCTAGCTTACCTACTCGTTTTTCTACATACTTCTTAAAACTTTCTTCTACTTTATAGCCATTTCCCGTAATCTCAATTTTTTCTATCATTTTATCCTCCTTTCAGGCTCTCGCCCAATTATTTTACCCATAAAAGTAATATCCGCCAAGATCTCAATTATATCTCCTCTCGCCCACCCATGTATGGCCTCAAAACTTCTGGTATTTTCATCTTACCTCCCTCTATTGCATAATTTTCTAGCATCACCACTAGCGCTCGTGCCAAAGGAATCGCCGTACCATTTAAGGTATGCACAAATTCTATCGTGCCATCTTTTCTACGCACTCTACAGTTTACTGCTCTTGCTTGAAAATCTGTACAGTTAGAACAAGAGGTAATTTCTTGATATTTTTGGTTTACTGGCGACCAATATTCCATGTCGTATTTTTTTGCCGCCGGCGCGCCCAAATCTCCTGCCGCAATGTTAATTACATGATAAGGTATCCCTAATCCCTGCCAAATATCTTCTTCTATCGCTAAGATTTTCTCATGAATATCTTTACTCTGCTCCGGCAAACAAAATGCATACATCTCCAACTTATTAAATTGATGCACCCTAAACAATCCACGCGTATATTTACCATAAGTTCCCGCCTCTTTCCTAAAACATGGTGAATACCCTGCATAAAACAACGGTAATTGCGCCTCATCTAAAATCTCATCCATATGATAACCAGTCAAAGGCATCTCCGCCGTAGCGATCAAAGCCAAATCTTCCCCCTCTATATAATATTCATCAGATTGTTCCGAACTCCGTGGATTAAACCCACACCCCTCTAGTACTCTAGAAGAAACCATATCAGGCACTGTCATAAATGTAAATCCATGCTCTTGTATTTTAGATAACCCATATTGCAACAGAGCGTTCTCAAGTAACGCCAATTCACCTTTCAAATAATAGAACTTCGCGCCCGCCACCTTAGCTCCACGCTCAAAATCCACCCAATCACGTTCCACCGCATAATCCAAATGGTCTACACCCTTTTCGTGATTTTCACCCCACTTTTTCACCTCTACCGAACACTCCTCACCACCCAGTGGCACATCATCAAAAATCACATTTGGGATAGTCTTAAGTAGTTCATTCATCTTATTTTCTGCTATAGCTAGCTCTCCCTCCAAACTAGCCAAATCTATCTTTATCTGTTTCCCCTCCTCAATCAAAGCCTTATCTGGTTTACCACCTTTCATCTTGCTGGCAACCTCATTTCGCCGTTTTCTCAAAGTTTCCACTTCGAACAAAACTTTTTTACGCTCATCATCCAGCGTTAAAACATCTTTTGTGTTTGTTTTGTACCCTTTTTCCTTAGCCGATTTCTCCACCAAAGCCAAGTTTTCTCTAATAAACTTCACATCTAACATATTTTGATTATAACATATATATTTAGGTTTTAAACTATTTTAGCCTTTGATAAAGCCTCTCCCAATCCAAAAGCGAAAGATCTGCTGGTCGTGCGCCCAAACTTATTCCCAACTCAACAAAAATTTCTTTTAATGTTTTAGCAGGCCTCAAATGAACCAAATTATGCAAGAGTTTTTTCCTCGGGCTAGAAAACCCCACCTTTATTAGCCCAAAAACCTCCTCTCTCACCAAAGGCGCATGTGGTTCCATAATAATAACCTTGCTATCTACTTTGGGTGGGGGAATAAACTCGTTTCGTGACACTATAGCGCCAGCATACGCATTAGCTCGGTTTTCCACCATCAAAGAAAGCAACGATTTTCTAGGTGAAATAATTCGCTCTGCCACCTCTTTTTGAATTAAAAGTACTATTCTCTTAGGTGTATTCTCAGCATATAAAAGTTTTTCAATAATTGGGCTAGTAATATAATAAGGAATATTACCCACCGCCACATACGCCTCAGTTATCTGGTTTAAATCAAAACTCAAAAAATCCGCCCATACCACCTCCAAATTAGTACCAGGAAATGATTTTGGCAAATTATTAGCCAAATTTTTATCATATTCCACCGCAATTACCCTATTAAATCTCTTAAGCAAACTACTAGTTAGCGTACCTAACCCAGGACCAATTTCCACTGCACAACCTTGTTTATCGGAACTTTTAGAGGCGCTCTCTACCACCCCCACCCCTGTTTCATATTTTTTTTCTTGGTCATTTATAACATCCAAATATTCCCTAGGCATAATAGCGTACTCCGCAATCTGATCCAAAATAGCGCGGTTTTTCAACCAATGTTGACCAAGTGATTTATTGTTTTTCATCTAATACCACCCGTGCGCATACCACCACGCTAGCGCACCCTGCCATCCACCATATTTATTTACGTAACCTGCCATCCACTTAATTTGCGTTACTGGATTTGTTTCCCAATCCGCCCCCACCGTAGCCATCTTGTTGCCAGGCAACGCCTGTGGTATACCATACGCCCCAGAAGAAGCGTTCATTGCATCTACCCTACATCCACTCTCATGATAAATTAAATCTAGCGCAGAGGGCAAATCAGCCTCACTCACTCCAGCTTGACGCGCCCAATCAGCACAAGTATCAGAATTAGGTGGCAACGATGGCTTTGCCCCCACTGCCACAATACGCTCTACCGGCTGACGAACAATCTCCTCCGAAACCACCTCGCGCGACACTTCTTGATTATCTATATAATACACATTATAAGAAATCCGTTTAGTCCCTACCTCACCCAACTGACGCACCTCACGCGCACCAGATTCCAAATTATAATCTTTTACCTCTGTTTCCGTAAAGGCAATTTCCTCCTCCACAGTAACAGTACGACCACCATTACGTGTAATCTCATAAACATTTGCAACGCCAGTTTCTAGAAAATTAGTATTTTTAGAAATTGCCACCTCATCACCATCATAAATGGTAAAACCAGCCTGCGTCGCAATAGTATATGGATCATAACTTGCCGTCATCAAATATCTTTCAGAAATCCCATCTCTAATAATCGCAGGATGCGAACGATATATATTAACGAAGAAATTGTTACTATTTATCTCTGTATCTAAACCAGGGTCTACAATATCAGCAGGGTCAACTACAATGCCAGCACGCTCTAAAGCCATACTCACGGTATTCGCGGTAGTTTTTACAGTAAGCTTTTGCCCATTATCATAAAAAGTCACAAAATGCTCATCAGACTCAACATATATGCCATCTTCACTCTGGGCATAAGTAACGTGCTGATTGCGCATCCACATCGCACCGAAAACCAAAGACAACACAAAAACCGTAACTAGCACCAAAATCTTATCAAGCTTTCTTTTCAGCTTCATATCCCCATTATAACATACCTTAAGCAAAAAAGTAAACCCCTCCGCGAGGCGTTCCTCAAATAGTAGGAACAAAAAGGGGTTTTACATTTCTATTTCTAGGTGGAAACTAAGTCCTAAATATAGCCAAAACAACCATACACTCCCACCCAATTCTTAGGTTCTGGTCTCTCTCAACGATATGGAATTGACCTAAACCTAATTCTATTTTAGCATAGGCAATTTCAATGTCAATATTGATTTTTAAAATTGTTTATGGTTTAATATTTTTTAATATTTTCTACCATTACAGAGGTATTCCCGCAAAAACCGAACATCCCCATATTGACAAACCAATATTTCATGTTAAATTATCACCACACTCTCAACCCTCTATTATATATTCTTCGTTCTTGTTGCATTTTTATCGCAATAAAAAAACATATGTTATAATTATTATTATGAACTGGAGGAAATGGTTAGATGGTTTTATCTTGGCCAGCAAAGGCATTTTGCTTGCTACCAAAGAAAAACGTTTTTGGATAGGTTTTATTATTAGTTTCATTTTCTTTGGCATACTTATAAATCTCCTTTCTGGCGGTTTTTCCAAGTTTGAACTTATGTATGCTACGGGTTTTTCTGGCACCATCAAGATTCTCGCTGACTCTTTCCTTGCCATTTTTGGCATAGGCAAACCTTTTCTAGATTGGCTCCCTATTTTTGCCATTGCCACACTCCAAAGTGTTCTAATTGGTCTTATTGCCTTACTCTGGCACAAAAAGCGCGCCCATTCCGACAACTCTGCCAACGTCCAAAAAGCCGGCATCATTACCGGACTAATCGCCCTAGGCGCTGGTTGCCCTACCTGTGGCACCACCCTACTTACCCCTCTTATCGGCGCTTTTGCCTCTACTGGAGGCCTAGCACTAGCCGGTACCATCTCTACCATCATCACGTGGCTCGCTATTATTATTGCAATCCTCTCACTTAAACGCCTCGGCGAAGAAACCTATGTTATAATAATAAATGAAAAATACTTAGCCAAAAAGGCTAGCAAAGATAAGCTACAACGCAACATAAAGGAGCAAAGTGGAAACAACAGAGCAACCATCAAAAACCAGTAAATTCGGAAGTATCGCACGCGGTATCGGCATCGTAGTCGTCGTCGCTATTATATTTTCTGCCATTATCGCCAGTTTCAATCAAAAAGTTCCTAATTCCGATAAAATATGGGATAAAGACATGGTCATTGGCAATCTAGACGCCGAAAATTATTTCATCATTTATTCCGACATTGCTTGTCCCTACTGCGTAGCTTTTGAAAACGCCATTATTGAAAACGAAAAAGCTTTTGAAAACTATATCGAAGAAAACAACGTCCTTGTAGAAGTCCGTGTATCTGACTTTCTCTATGAATACGGAGAATCTCACCCTCATACCTCCCGCGATTCTGCCATCGCGATCTATTGCGCCAAAGAACGTGGTCGTTTTTGGGATTACTATAACCTCGCCATCACCGAAACTTGGAACAATTACTTTAAAGAAGGTGGCAAGCCCGCAGTTAGCGAAATGAGTAAGCTAGATCTTACCTATTGGGAAAAACTCGGCACTAGCATTGGTCTTGGCGACGACTTTGTAGATTGCGTAGAAAACGGCGACCCCATAGAAGAAATCGAGGCTAATGCCCTCAAATCCGCCAAAGCCATCAATGGCATGCCCTATTTCAAGTTCAATAATTATATTAGCTCTGGTTTTGATCTTTCATGGGGCTGGGAATACGTCCTCATGTATTTTGACTCCGGTCTCAAAAGTTAAACCAATAATACCTCTTTTATCACACTTACCACCCTCGCCACAAGCTCCCAAAAACCGCCCCATCAACACATCCAAAATATAATAAAATTATCGTAATTCTTTTACAGTATAGCTCTGCGATGCTACTTCGCTTTCACCAATCACAATACCCTTACTGGCTAGCTTTCCAGCATAGTTTAGTTTATCACCCAATTTTTTATTAGTGGGAAGTACTACCACCGTTACTGTATGCCCTTGACTACGTAATTCACTAGCTATCTCCACTGCATATGCAATCTCTGCATCAGAAATCGGTACCACAGCATATTCCAACGGTCTGCCAATTGCCTCGTGTAACAATTTTTGTTCATTTAGCACGTAAAACAACCTCGTTAGTCCAATAGATCCTCCTACACCAGGCAATAGTTGATCCGTAAAATATCCGGCCAGATTTTCATAACGCCCTCCGCCACACACAGATCCTACTTTCTTATAGTCTGGCAATACAAATTCAAACACTGTGCCAGTATAATAATCCAGCCCCCGCACAATTTGCATATCTGCTATCACCTCCACGCTATCATCAGCACCCTCACCCTCTAACCAGCGAAGTACTACATCTAGCTCATCTACTCCATCCCTAAATACCTTATTTTCTATCCCCATTTCACGTAGTTTTGCTACCACCACACTTCTATCACCATGCAAATTCATAAAATCCAACATCTTAACCTGCAAATCATCATCTAGCCCCTCCTCTTTCATAGCATACTTCGTTTCTTCGATAGATGCCTTCTCCGCATGATCTATAATACTAAAAATTGCCCCAGCTTTTTCATCTAGTCCAAGCTCCGTTAACAACCCATTTAGTATTTTGCGGTTGCTAACTCTTGCTCGTACTAGCGTCCCTAGTTTAAATTGTCTTAATGTATCTATTAGCGTAGCAATTACATCCGCATCATAATATAGTGGCAAACTTCCCCGTCCCACTACATCTACGTCGCACTGGTAAAATTCCCGAAAACGCCCTTTTTGCGCCCGCTCCCCCCGAAAGTTCCGCCCCACCTGAGATACTTTAAAAGGAAACACCAAATCACTTTCATGTTCCACTACATAACGCGCCAAAGGCACCGTGTGGTCAAATCTTAACGCTTGGTCTGCCTCATTTGCCGTTTCCGCTGTTTTAAATACTCTATAAATCTGTTTTTCTGTGTCACCGCCAGCCTTAGCTAACAAAACCTCATCGCGCTCAATCACCGGAGTTTCTATATTTAAATACCCATGACCACGATACACCCCCTCAATTTTGCTCTTTAATTCATTAAAAATAGCTTGCGCTTCAGGCAATAATTCTTGCATTCCCGAAATTGGTGCAGTATTTATATTTTTCATACTTTTCATTATACCACATTTATGATACAATAGACACAGTGGTTCTGTAGCTCAGTTGGTAGAGCAGAGGCCTGAAGAGCCTTGTGTCACTGGTTCAAGTCCAGTCGGAACCACCAAATTTTATATGTTTCGGCATTTTAGCCGATTTTTTAGTAGTAAATTTCTGTTAAGTACTTTGCAGGTTCTAGTACGCTATTTTACGTCATTTTTGCACGAAAAATGGGGCAAAATCTGCTATTTTACCCCTATAAAATCGTCTGTTAATACCCTATCCAATTTGGTTACTTAATTTTTGTTTTTACATATTCTTCAGATAACGGCTCATCGTAATTAATATGAATTAGTTTTATTCCTCTTTCTGCACAAATTCTAGCCTTTCTACCATCATGCTCTTGTTGTTCTTTTAATTTCTTTTCACCACCCCAATGTTCGACCGCCTTAAAATGCTGAATGCCCTGATATTCAAAAGTGAGCTTTTCCTGGGGAAGATATATATCTAATTCGAGTTTTTCTAGCCAATTTGGTCTGTAATGGCGTTTTATTTCAGATTTTGGATAAAGATTCTTAATAATTTCACTAAGTATAGTTTCACTAATCCATGCGTCGCCAATTTTTCGATAACCAAATTCTTCTCGTACTGCATTCTCAATGTTATTATTAAGCTGCCTTTTTGCTTTTTCGTATTGCTGGAAGCATTTATGATACTCCTCTGGATTCCGTATACTATCAAGCGAAGACATCTTTTTTATTATCAATTTTATTCTTCGTATTCCGTCATAGATTTCCGGATCATCATCACTATCAATACTATCTTTTTGATTAAATTTTAGATAGCACCTTTTAGTTTTTTCGGCTATATACCAGCCGTAACGTCTTTTAAAAACTCCGCCATACATAGGATGGCACCAATCAAGCATAGGAATGATATTATTGCACTTAAAGCATATCCCTTTCGCAAAATGTATTCTGCTAATAATACCATCGTTATGCCAATTCGGTATAATAGCAGCTAACTCTGGAGGGAAGCCATCCATTCGATGAGTATTTGTCCATTCGTCAGCATTATTGTCAAAATTATATCTAGATTTTATAACTTTTTCGATAACGCTCCTTTGGCACTCACAAAAGTATATTTGACTATTTATCGTCTCAGAAAAGGCTATAAAGGCTCCATATAAATCTGGGTAATGCACATACGGCATCGGTAATTGTTTTTCGTAATTTATATCCCCCATAGCAACAAAAATATCGTCAATTTGATTCCTAATCACTTTTGCAAATTCAGGGTATTGCGCTTTGAGACTTTCGGCAAAATAATAAAAATCGCCGACGCACTGAAGTTTTTTACCATTTAGCATGATGGACACTTGTTTCCATTTTTCAGCGATTTTAATAAACCGCATAATACTAACCTGGTTCTCTATATATTCCGCAATATCATCTATTCGGATCTTAGTTGTCTCTCCCTCTTCAAAGGAAGATTGGATACTTAGAAGATACGTCTTTGCTTTTTGATAATTGGGCGAAGAGCTTTTTCCTAGTTCAATATCTATAATTGACGTTTTCACTATTTATTATTATAACATTTTTCAAAAAATATTCTAGACAACGAATACTTCCTGTGCTTTTGCCAATCTCACTTCATTATCCCTCCTATACAATGTTAAAGCCTAAACAATTCGCCCCCCACCAGGTTTTATATAACTCGGCATTTTGGCCGATTTTTTAAAAACCATTTACCGATCGACGAAATATGCACCAGCCACACCTTCTAATAAAATCCAAAAAGTTTGCCCTAAATCAGTTTACTCAATCACCGGTCACACATTTTTTACACAATTTTCATTTTTTGTGGTATAATATACAACATACCACCAATTAATTTGGGCGGTTAGCTCAGTTGGCTAGAGCGCGTCTTTGACGTAGACGAGGTCAGAGGTTCGACTCCTCTATCGCCCACCATTCACAAAATAAGATGCAACATTTGGAACCGTTCTACGAATCGAGCACAAGAAATAATTAACAATTTGGGTCGGTAGCTCAGCTGGTTAGAGCACAGGCCTTTTAAGCCTGGTGTCGAGGGTTCGAGCCCCTCCCGACTCACCATCATAAAAATAAGACCTTTAGGTCTTTATTTTTATGATGATAAATGGGGGGCCGAACCCGAGAAGAGGGTTCGGACCGAGTGTAGCGAGGTTCCCCCGCCCCTCCCGACTCACCAAGAATACGAGAGAAAAGAATCTCTGATTCTTTTCTAAGAGTTTCAAGAAAATAGAAAATTGAAAGCTTGCTTTCAATTTTTTGTTTTCGTAGAAATTCGTAAAAAGTAGCGAAGCTACTTTTCCGAGTATTCGCAGGTGAGAAATTGTGAAACAATTACTCACCTTTGAACCCGAGAAGAGGGTTCGGACCGAGCGTAGCGAGATTCCCCCGCCCCGCCAATAATACAAAAACTACGCTTCTACATCGCCCTACTCAAAATCTTCAACACAATAAACGTACCCAAACTCACAATCACCACCGTAGCACTAGTTGGCGTCACAAGATAATATGATATTATTAGCCCTACCACGAAGTTCAAAACAGCCAGCACTGCACTCGCAATAGTCACGCTCTTAAAACTCCTAAACACTGTCTGTGCCGAAAGGGCCGGAAAAACAATCAAACTAGAAATCAACAAAGCTCCCATCAAACGCATACCAAGCACTATCAGCACCGAACACAAAATTGCAAACAAAACATTATAAAACTTTGTGTTTATACCTATAGCACGCGCAAATTTTTCGTCAAAAATAATAACAAATATTTTATTATGAAACACCACATAAACGCCCACAATCACCAAAAGTAATAGCATTGCCAACCATACCTCGCTCTCACCGACAGCCAAAATACTCCCAAACAAATAACTATTTATATCTACATTAGTCCCAGCCAACGAAACTGCAAAAACCCCAATCGCCAATGCGCTTACAGACACCAACGCAATCATTGCATCGCCATATATTTTTGAATTCTCACCTAATCGCAATACAAGAAAAGACGCCAAAATAACAATCGGAATTGCCACCGGAATTGGCGCAAATCCAAGCACAGAAGCCACTGCAAACGCACCAAACGCAACGTGTGACAATCCATCGCCCAGCATTGAACTTTTTTTCAAAACTAGTGGGATACCAATCAAAGCCGAAGAAAACGCAACAAGCACGCCCACAACCAGCGCACGCACCATAAAAGAGTAAGAAAACATTTCTACTAAACTATTCATGATGCACCTTTCTTACAAAATCTTCTGTAGTACCAAAGAAATAGTCTTTGTCCCTCAACGACAAAATCTTATTTCCAATCAGATTCCCGTGGTCAAGATCATGTGTAATCATAATAATTGCAATTTTTTGTTTAATATTTAATACTTTTATAAAATCGTATAATGATTCTTTAGACTCTTGGTCCAAATTATTAGACGGCTCGTCCAAAATCAATAATTTCTTAGTTGCCATCAACGCCCGCGCCAAAAGCACTTTTTGACGTTGACCACCAGACAACTCAGCAAAACTCGAATCTTTCAAATCTCCAATTTTAAGCAATTTTAGTTTTTCTTCTGCATGCTTTTTTATAGTACTATCATAAAAATTGCGCGGTTCATTCAGTGAACCAGACAGCACCACTTCAAAAACCGAAGCCGGAAAATTAGGATTTATCATATTTTCTTGTGATATATATCCTATATGGTTTCTTCTTACTCCCTCAAAATTAATTTCCCCCTCCATTGGCGCTATTAAGCCCAAAATCCCTCGCACCAAAGTAGTTTTGCCTGCACCATTTGGGCCAACAACACAAATAAAATCTTGTTCGTCAATCTCAAAATTAAGATCTTTTAAAACGGCTTTTCCACCATATCCCAGCTCAAGATTTTTTACCGTAATCAAACCCATTACCTTAGTGCCACCTCCAAAACCTTAAGGTTTCTCTCCATAATATCAGCATAAGTCACTCCAGATTCAAAATCTTCCACCGAAACATTATGGGCAGAGTGAAACTCCAAAACTTCAGTACCAGTTTCCTTAGCAATAGTATTAGCAATTTTTCCATCACTCATTTCGATTTTAAAAACTACTGGGATTTTCTCAGTTTTTATCTTGTTGACAAGAAAAGAAATCGTTTTACTACTTGCCTCAGTCTGCTCCGAACATCCAGAAAAAACCGCAAAATAATCCAAGCCATAATCATCAACAAAATAGCGCAACGGAAAACGATCGCCAAAAACGATAGTTTTTCTATTTGACTCCTCAATCAATTTTTTAAACTCTTGGTCAAGTACAGATAGCCTATTTATATATTCCTCAGTGTTTTGTTCAAAAATTACCTTATGTTCTGGAAAAATCATTATAAACCTATTTTTAATATCATTAACTATTTTTATCGCATTTTTTATACTAGTCCAAATATGCTCATCATATTCCGCATTCTCACTCGCGGACGCACTCTCCACATAGCCATCGCTCCCTACATTTTCACCCCAATAATCATTTTCCATACCCTCAACAATTTCTTCCTCAACCACTTGGACAATATCCATCATTTTTATTAACTTTTTTTCGTCAACCTCTACATTATTCAAAACATCTTCAATCCACTCATCCGACTCCCCACCAGTATAAACAAAAGCCTTGCTATTTTTTATATCAATAATATCTTGCGGAGTAGGCTCAAAATCATGAATTTCCACACCGGGCTTCATCAACATTTTTATATCAATTTTATCGCCCACCACCGCTCGCACAAAATCATACGCCGGAAAATTAGTGACCACCACAAAATCTTCTTCCCCCAATCTATCTCCACCTTTTACTCCAATGATTATTCCAACAACAGTTATCAAAACTACAGCAACTACAATAATACTTTTTATGCCCTTCATCTTCTCATTTATCCCCTAACAAAAGCCCCCACCAACAAGGTAGGGGCCATTTCTCAAAATCTCTAGATTAATCCTTAGATGACTTTTTAGTAGTATTATCTGCAATACATTGCGTATTGTGCCAAATCATGATAAACATCATTGTGGCTTCATATATTAAGCGTACTACGATAGGCCCAAAAATCAAGAAGCCCAAGAACATCAATATACCCATTCCGCCCACGGCCAAGAAAGTAAACGAATAGAGTATTACAAAGATAGTTGCAATATAATAAACTACCTTCAAAATTGGCTCAATCCACATTACCTTAAATGCTAGAAAATCCTTTAACCATTTAGCAAACTTGCCTTTTGGCTCGTTCTTGCTTCTTACAAATAAAAAGTAAACCAAAATACCGCCAACCAAAGCCAAAATTGTAGCAATAATTGTCCAGATCATCACACCCTGCATGGCACTGCCAACTGAGCTAGAGCTACCCAACAAATCCATTATATCGTCACTACTGCTACCATAGCTGTAGTATGATGTCCCTAATATATCCATAATAACTCCTTATTTATTATTAACTTTATCATACCACAAAAATGCAAAAACTGTAAAGCATTTTTTAAGATTATTTTAAGTTTTCCACAAGCATAAGCGTAATCATCTCAAATCATAAACATTTTTATTTTTAGATACACCATTATATAATATATACATGAACCGTATTCCTCTAGCCGAGCGTATGCGCCCGCAAAAACTCCAAGAAGTTTTAGGGCAAGAACAAATTATTGGAAAAGGCAAAATCCTCACCGAAATTGTCAAAAAAGGTGAACCCACCAATTTAATTTTTTGGGGACCTCCAGGCACCGGCAAAACCACCTTAGCTAGAATTATCGCTAAAGAGTTTAATGCTGATTTTATCGAAATCTCTGCCGTTACTTCTGGCAAAAAAGATGTAGAAGAAGTCGTTAAGCGCGCCAAAACCAACTGGAATCTCCAAATCCGCACAATTCTTTTTGTAGACGAGATTCATCGCTTCAACAAAGCCCAACAAGACGCATTTCTTCCCCATGTAGAGTCTGGCCTTATTACTCTAATCGGCGCCACCACTGAAAATCCTAGTTTTGAAATTATCTCCCCTCTTCTTTCTCGCTCTCGCGTGATAATTGTTTCACCATTATCAAAGTCCGCCATCACCAAGGTACTCAAACGTGCATGCAAATCCGAAAATATCACTATAAAACATAAGCCATCATCCACACCAACAGCCCCAGCTACTTCCACATCCACACGTACTATTACACCGGACGCACTAGACTATCTAGCCGAACTTTCTGGTGGTGACGCCCGCTCTGCACTCGGCGATTTAGAACTAGCCATCAGCCTAACCGACAAAATAGACAAACATATTATCACCCAAGCCACCGGTCGCAAAATGCCAAGTTACGACAAAAAAGGCGACCACCACTATGATAATATATCTGCTTTTATTAAATCCATGCGTGGCTCCGATGTTGACGCTACACTTTATTACCTCGCCCGCATGGTGGAAGCCGGCGAAGACCCCAAATTCATTGCTAGACGTATGGTAATTTTCGCCTCCGAAGACATTGGCCTTGCCGGCAACGGTGCTCTTAGCCTTGCCACTGCCTGCTTTCAAGCCGTAGAACGCGTTGGCATGCCAGAATCCGGCCTTATTTTATCACACACCGCCGTAGCCTTAGCCAAATCCAAAAAATCCCGCGCCACCACCAGCGCTTGGTACAAAGCTCAAGACCTCGCCAGAAAAACCATGGGCGAACCTGTCCCCATTTGGCTTCGCAATGCTCCCACCAAACTCATGAAAGATCTAGGTTACGGCAAAGGCCAAAAATGGGAAGCTGGTTTTCATTTAAATAAAAATTACCTACCAGATAATATTAAGGGTACGGTTATATGGAATAGAAATAGCGATAATCTTGAGCATTGAGCAAGCCCGAGAACTAAAAAATAATTTCACAGATTTGAATCCTGTACTGCAATACAGGTGAAAATCTGCCTAAAATTATTTTTTAGTTCCCGGCGCACAGCGAACCGCGAATGATTATCTCTATTTCTATTTTAAGAAAGCTCCACTTTGCCGATCCCACAGTTTAGCATATTCACCACCAGCTTTTAACAACTCTGTATGTGTGCCTTGCTCAACAATCACTCCATTATTCAGCACCACAATCCTATCCAACCCCGCAATCGTAGATAGCCTATGCGCTACTACTATAGAAGTCCGTCCTTGCATTAAATTAGTCAAAGCCCCTTGTATCAAAGCTTCGCTTTCTGAGTCTAAAGCCGAAGTCGCCTCATCCAATACCAAAATCGGCGCATCTTTTAAAATTGCCCTAGCTATTGCAATCCTCTGTCTTTGTCCACCAGATAATTTTACGCCTCGCTCCCCCACCATAGTATCATACCCCTCTGGCAATCCAGCAATAAACTCATCCGCGTTCGCAAGTCGTGCTGCTTCATAAACTTCCTCATCTGTTGCATCGGGTCGTCCATAGGCAATATTCTCAAACACACTCCGGTGAAATAGTGACGACTCTTGTGGAACATATGCAATCGCCTCGCGCAAACTTTTTTGCGTTACATCACGAATATCTTGCCCATCAATACATATCGCCCCTTTCTTTACATCCGCAAATCTCAATAAAAGCTTCGTTAATGTTGTCTTACCAGAACCCGAAACCCCTACTAATCCCACCGATTGCCCCATTGGAATTTCCAACGAAAAATCTTCAAAAATCGCCTGTTTTGCCCCAGGGTGCTTAAACGAAATATGGTCAAAATCCACCCCTGCCGTTACTCCCACTTCTAACTTTTTCGCATTTGGCGTATCTACTACGTCATCTTTTAGGCCCAAGATTTCCGTCATCTCATATGCATCGCCAAACACTCGCGTAAAAGTCCGGAAAATACTATTCAAATCCCACAAACTCCCTAAAACTTGTTGTGAATAATTAATAATCAGAACTAACGTTGCCACCGATAATCCAAACACCGTTGTCCCCGACACCATCAAATAAACAGTTGCTCCAACCAATCCAACATTCACAAAGCTAAAGAAAATCTCTCGCATAATATGCGCGCGCATACTCTTATTTGCCGCCACATACCAATCATGATTAAAGCCTGCATAACGTTTTTGTTCATATTTTTCTCTAGCATAAGATTTGACCACCGTAATGTTCGAAACCGAATCAGAAAGTTGTCCAGTCATCTTGTTACTTGTCTCAGCCTCTTTCTTGTTTAATCTCGCAATTGGCTTTGACATTAACCCCGAAATCAGCGCATATACAAAAATCAAAACCACCATAATAATAGTAAAAATCGGCGCTCTTGGGAACAAAATCACAATATATGAAATAATAGCCGTCACCCACGGCAAAATATTCCAAATAATCTCGTCCATTAATCTCTCGTACGCGCTCACAAAACGATTCGCCTGCGACACCAAAGAACCCGAAAATCTATCCGTGTGAAACTGCATCGATTGCGCCGAAACTACCTCAAAAACTCTGCTCGATAAATCATACATTGACTTTAGCTCTAATCGCCATGCACAAAAAGTTCGTAATTTTTCAAGCACAAAACTACTAATTACATATAGTACCATTAAAGTCCCCGCCATCGGCAAAATCCTTGTCACTAATTCCTCCTGTAATAGCCCCTCAGATACTACACCAATCATCTCAGACATCACCAGCGGTATCAACGCACTCCGGATCACAATCACGACCGGCGTCAAAATAAACGCTCCCAAAGCCAGCCACTTATGCTTTACCGTTACCTGCCAAAAATAACCCAAAGTTTTTAAAGCATTTCTAGACTTCTTCTCCCATTTCTTAACCATATATATTATATTGTATCATAACTTATGCTATAATTATAAAAAGGAGTTTTATTTTTATGAGCAAATTAGAAGATATCGTAAGTTTATGTAAACGTCGTGGATTCATTTTTCAAGGCTCCGAAATCTATGGTGGCATGGCAGGCACTTGGGATTTTGGTCCACTCGGCGTCGCGCTCAAGAAAAAAATTATGGATGCTTGGTGGAAGTATTGGGTAGAAGATCGCGATGATATGTACGGCGTAGACGCCTCCATCATCATGAAT
The DNA here is from genome assembly GCA_017406745.1 of Candidatus Saccharimonadota bacterium. Lineage (GTDB taxonomy): Bacteria > Patescibacteriota > Saccharimonadia > Saccharimonadales > Saccharimonadaceae > Nanosyncoccus. The sequence goes on from JAFQXY010000012.1 coordinate 30,366, forward strand.
CCCAGAACTTGGGTAGCTTCTGGCCACGTAGCCACTTTTGCAGACCCTCTTGTCGAGTGTAAAAATTGCCACGGTCGTTTTCGTGCCGACAAAATCGCCGATGGTATCACCGAATCCGTTACTACCACGGAATTTCACAATCTTCACATCAAATGTCCTACCTGTGGCAAAGAAGACTGGGGAGACGTCCGCAAGTTTAACATGATGTTTGCGACCCGCGTAGGCGCAGTTCTTCCAGACGACACTGGCGAAATCGCCGATAAATCTATAGCTTACCTCCGCCCCGAAACCGCCCAAGGCATCTTCACTAACTTCAAAAACATCGTAGATACCATCTACCCCTCCTTACCATTTGGTATTGCTCAGCAAGGCAAAGCTTTTCGTAATGAAATCAGCCCTCGCGATTTCATCTTGCGCGACCGCGAATGTTCTCAAATGGAAATAGAATATTTTGTCCACCCTTCAGATTGGGAAACTCAATTTAATAAACTCCTCAAAGAAAATCACTATTTCTTAGAAAATATCATGGGGCTACCAGCTAGTCATCTTCACGATTACGAAGTTCCCGCCAACGACCGCGCCCACTACTCCAAACGTACCGTTGATTTCATGTTTGATTACCCCAACAGCACCGAAGAACTCATGGGGCTAGCTTACCGCACCGATTTCGACCTCCAAAACATCGCCAAAGAATCTGGCAAATCCATGGAGTATCGCGACAAAAACACTGGTGAAAGTTTTGTCCCCCATGTCATAGAGCCATCTATCGGCGTAGAACGTTTATTCTTGGCGGTATTATCATCCGCTTACACCGAAGACGAAATCGACGGTAGCGCCCGCACCGTACTTCGCCTCCCAGAAAACCTCGCCCCTTATCGCTTCTGTGTCTCGCCACTACTCAAAAACAAACCAGAATTAGTCGCCAAAGCTCGCGAAGTTTACCAAAAATTACGCACCAAATACGGCAACGTCACTTGGGACGATTCTGGCAATATTGGCAAACGCTATCGCAAGCAAGACGAAATCGGCACCCCCAAATGTATCGTAATCGATTTCGACACCCTAGAAGACAACACTGTCACCATCCGCGACCGCGATACCGCCAAGCAAATCCGCATCCAGATTTCTGAACTATAAAATCATACTCCAGCCCCATCAAATCATACTCCCGCATTTAACAGGGGAGCAGAAAAACATACTTTGACATTTAAAAAACATACTTTCATGATATAATTAACTAAAATAAGGAGATATTATGGCAGATTTTAACAAAATTTTAACCCCAGGGGATTATGAAAAAGGCGAGCTCAATGTCGTAATTGAGATCCCTACCGGTTCCAATCACAAAATCGAATGGGATCGCGAACATGCTTGCTTCATGCTAGATCGAGTAGAACCTATGGCTTTTGCAAAACCTTGCAATTATGGTTTTATCCCACAAACTCTAGATGAAGACGGCGATGAGCTAGACGTCCTCATGGTCACCGACCAACCCCTCACCACTGGTATATGGATGCAAGGCAAGATTCTTGGCGTTATGAAATTCGTAGACGGTGGAGAAGTAGACGACAAAATCATCTGCGTACCAGCAGACGATCGCAACAACGGCGACGCCTACCAAACCTTAGAAGACCTACCACAGCAATTGATCAAGCAAATTGAATTCCATTTCAATCATTACAAAGACCTCAAAAAACCAGGTTCCACTGAAGTCAAAGGTTTCTTTGGCCTAGACGAAGCCAAAAAAATCATCGCCGATGCCATTGCCAGATGGAACAAAAAATAATCCTAAAAAGCATACAAATAATAAAGAGCCTTATGCTGGCTCTTTATTATTACAGCGCTACCCCGGCTTTCTCCATCTGTCTAATGTTGCTACGAACCTCCTCGGTAGTCATCCCATTATATTCACTACTTTTTACCTGCAAAACAATATATTTTCCGTTCAAAGTTTTATCTATTGCCCAATCAAGTTCACCCACGCTAATATTTTCATTTGCCAATTTAGCACTTTCTTCATCTTCGTATTCAAAGAAAATCTTTGCACCCGTAATATTATTACCATTATAATAATAAACTATCCTTGTGTAGTCCGGCTCATACTCTCCTTCCACGAAAGATGCCATCTTTTTGTCCATAGATACCACCAGCTTACTATCATCAGATACAAAATACCCATCTTCAATTTTTGGTGCCATATTTACTAGCGCCAATACTACCGCCACCACTAGCACTATCACTGCCACCACTATAGATATTATCAAAGCTTTTTTATCAAGTTTATTTTTCTTCGTCTCTTTTTTGTTCATTTCTGCTCCTTTTTATAATTCTAACACTTATTTACTGCTCTTGCAATCTTTAATATTTTAGATAGTGTAGCTCCGTCTACATTTTTTACCCTCTCTACAACACTTAACTCCACCGCCAACATCAATCGCATCATTTTTATTTCATTTACCCCAATCTCACCATAATTATTCACGCTCAAAGCCCCCTCCGTATTATCCCAAACATATTTTTCCTCTTCCCGCAATTTTTCTCCAGTGGTATCACGATACAAGTTTATTTCCTCTCCGCTCGCTTTTGCTAGATTTAACCAAAACCATGTTTCTATCAAATTAATCCCCACATTTTTGTCTAAAGCCATCATACTCTGATCCACAATCGTAAAAAACTCAGGATTATCTAGGTTTTCCGATAGCAAACTCACCTTCTTCAAAATCATACCCGCCAACTCCATTTTGTTCAAATCCAACAAAATATTTCCGCAATATTTCAACATTTTTGCACTTGTAATCACTCCGAACTCACTTTTACCTTTATGAATATTCAAATCCACCAAAGAAAACATCTCCACGCCACCAGCCAATTTAGACTTTGGTTTTCGTACCCCTTTTGCAATCGCCACCATCTTACCACTTGGTGTAATCAAATTCAAAATCCTATCCGCCTCCGCATAATTAGTACGCTTCAATATATAAGCGTATGTCCTTATTTCATTTTGCGTATTTTTGGGCATACTCTTTTATCTCCTTTGGTAACATGGTATCTTTGTTCAATATCCCTACCACACCATACATCTCCAAATTATCCACCCCAAAATCTAGCGATGAAATCACCACTACCGGTATCTGTGCAGTATCTTTATATGAAACCATCTCATTTAAAAAAGTAAAGCCATCTGGACCATTTAATAATATATCCAAAAATATCAATTTTGGCATCACGCCACTCGCAATTTCGTTCATTGCTTCTATTGCATTATCAAAAAATCTTATTTTATCTACATCCCCCACAGCTCGAGACACACACTCCGCCATTATCTTGTCATCATCAATTATAAAAATCATAATAAACTCAACTGTCTAGATATTGGTATTTTTACATAAAAACTCGCCCCATCACGATGGCGCACCGCCCCCACCTCTGCGTGCATATAACGTGAAAACTTCGAAGCAATATATAGCCCCAACCCAGAAGACCCAGGGCGCATAGCAATTGCCGTAGGTTCTTTGATAAAACCTTTTTTCATTTCTCGCCATATATTTACTGGTAAAGCCGGCCCATAATCCCTCACCATCACCTTTACACACTCCCTTTCATCTTGCACCGCCAATTCAGACTGCGTCCCTTCCGCCGAATAGTGCATCGCATTTACCAAAAAATTATATATCACGCTATACAACAATTCACGATTTGCCGTCACCACTCTAGCCTTATTGGTATATTTTACTCTTAATCCTCGCTTATTTTCGCGAAATAAATATCTTAATTCCTGCATCACGTCATCACAAACTACTCTCACCGCCACTGGCTCCATTTCAAACAATCCGTCTTCTAGCCTCCTAACTTTGGCCAAATCGTTCACTTGTCTAATTGCCCGTTCGGATACTTGCACCATTTCATCACGCAAATGTTCATTTTTCGCACCCAAATCATCTAAAGACAATGCCAACTGGCGCAATACCGCCAGTGGGGCTTTTAGTTCATGTGCCACCACCAACACGCCATCTACCTCCTGCATCATAATTATATTATATACTATTTTTTATTTTTCTTACAGCAGAATTACAACAAAATTACAGCGAAATCACACCAAAAAACACATCAATCCACTATAAAACGTCTTTCACTACTAAGCATTAAATGTAATCGTATCTAACACTCTCTGAAAATCACCCCAAAACTGCACTGCGTCCGTTCGCAATATCGCAGTTTTATCCCGTATCTTAAATATCACAATATATCCAGAAAGTTCCGTATTTGGAATTTTTCCAGTATACAGATTAGCCGTTGTACTAGCCTCACCTATCGTGATAGTAGTCACAGACAAAGGTTTGTCTTTATCTTCTAGATAACGTTGATACTCTTGCGTCACGCTCTCAAAATCCTCATCACGAATAATTACTCTAAGTGCATTAATTGTATCGTTAGATATCGCATCAACCTGTATCGGGTTAAAATATGCTTCAAAATCACCGCCATTGCTAGCATCCTTAGCTACATATACACTCCATGTTTTAGGATATTCAAAACTCAACTGCCCATAATCTGCTGGCCCAGAAAACGACCGATATAAATACTTCTCTCTTTCCGCAAATTCTGCCTCATCTGCCTCCGATTGTTCATCTTTAGCTACTGCCACCGCAAGAGCAATCTGCCCTTGCACATCTTCACTTACTACATCATATTGTACCTGCTTCCAGATAAACAGACCTATAAAAGTAACTGTAGTCAAAGCTAACAATACTATCACAATAGTTTTTATCAAATTTCCCACATCAAGTTTTTTCTTTGGTTCCACTGCGGTATTGGCAGTATTCGATACTACCGTACCCACTGGTTGTCCAGCAGACATCGGTATTGGCTGAGATAAAGGCTGTGGCTGTTCTACATTTTGTCCACTCATACCCGACCCCTGTGGTATCGGCTGTGGTTGCTCCACTGGTTGCACTGGCGGTATTTGATAATTATCCATAATCAAATTATATCACATTATTTACTAAAATCTTCAGCTAATACTTCAATTTCATTTTTCAAATTTTTTAAATCGCCCTCAATCTCATGAGCCAACTCCACTGCGGTTTTGTATTTTTCGGTCGCTTCGCCCAGCTTAAAATCATCAGAGTAAAACCACTCCACTTTTTTATCCAACTCTTCAATCTTTTCGTTTAATTTTTTCGTTTCACCCATTTTTCCTTAAAAACCTTTCTTTCAAAACTTTTTTATCCATCTAAAAGCATGATTTACAAACCAAAAAGTATGATTTTTTTATAATCACTCTCTCCGCTTCATAGTCTTAATTTCTGCATCAATTTCATCTGTAAATGTTGTAATTTTTACAACACTACCTACTTTCATAGCTCCAGTTATGATTGCGTAGCCTTGGAGTAAGATTTTTTCTGGGTTCAACGCCTCCAAGATTTTTATTTTTTGTACTACGCCACCCAAATAATTCTCTATCTTAATTCGCAAATCACGAGACGCGCGCGTCATCATATCATTATTCCCTCTCACCTGCATATCTATCTTATTCAAAACAACTTGTGCCACCCTCCCCATAGTATTACGCACCTTCAAACCCTCCGCCACACGATCACGCGTCAACATTTCCGCAACATTAGACGGCGTAGAAGCCCGCACATCCGCAACCAAATCCGCCAAACTTTCATCCACTTCATGCCCTATTCCAGTAATCACTGGTATTTTACTTCGCGCAATCTCCCTAGCCAACTGCTCGTCATTAAAACACGACAAATCATCCGCACTACCACCACCTCGCAAAATCGCAATCACCTGCACATCATTTTTTTCGTTAAAATACCGCAAAGCCTTAATAATCTGATCTGGGGCATCCATCCCCTGAACTTGCGTATGTGCCACTTTTACCTTTATGCCACCCCAACGTGCATTTAAAATCTTCACAAAATCCGCATATCCAGCCGCCTGTGTAGAAGAAATCACTCCTATTTCAGTCAAATCCTCCGGCAACGCGCGCTTACGTGACGTATCAAACAACCCCTCATCCGCCAACTTCTTTTTCAATAACTCAAAAGATTTTTTAAGATTCCCCTCCCCCACCGGCTTTACTGCCTGCACGGTTAAAGAAAACTTACCCCATTTTGTCAACTTTGGCACAGCCTGCACCACTACTTTCATACCATCTTCTATTGGCAATCGAAGTTGCCATAGCGTCATAAAACACCCCACCGAACTCTCCTCGTCTTTCAAATCAAAAAACACCCATTTACCTTGATTTACCTTAAAACTCGCCACTTCCCCCTCTATCAATACCACCGGATACGCATACTCCATAGTTTGATTTATTACTGCAATAAGTTCCGTAGGCGACATTTTCATCTCGTCTCCTCCTCTTTCTTTCCACGAATCACACGACTATACGGCACATAGCCAGTAACAATAGTAAATATCAAAGTAAACACTCTTGTCATTACAGTAACAATAGTTGCCGTAGAAAAGTCCACTCCCAATGCAATCATCACTCCTGCCATACCCAGTTCATACAAACCATAAGGCACTATACCATCAAACACCGAGCCAATTGCCTCCCCCACCATAATAAACGGCAACAATTCCGGACGCCCCAAAGAACACGCCACTATCCAATAAGTCATTATTTCACAAAAACTATAAATTAATCCCCACAGTGCCGGCACTTTCAAAGATTTTTTGTCTTTTTTTACTATCAAAACACAATTATGAATATCCGTAAAATATTCCCTCAATCGCCCGTGTTCTATCATATGCTTCACGTGGCCAAAAGTAAAAATCTTTGCTATTGAATCGGTCACATTTGTTATTACTTGCGCAAACTTATTTATGCGCTCATTATTACTTGCCACAAAAACAATCAACCCCAATACAAAAAACACGCCCATATTCATCAGCATCGCCACCCAAACAATCCAATTCGCTTCATTTGGAATCAAACCAAACAGCGTTAGTAGTGCTACCGCTATCAACGCTTGAAAATAATTCACTACGGTAGTTATTGCATAGCGAAACAAATACAAAAAACTAGCTTGCCCTGCCGATATGTCAAATTGGCGTAATCTATAAGTCAAATAAGCCAACCCACCAATCCCGCCAGCTGGCACCGCATGATTCACAAAGTTTAATTCCGTAGAAATTATTAACATTTCTTTGCGCTCAAAATGTTTATGATATTTTCGTCTTAGATAAGAAAAGAAAATCTGCCCACAAGCATAATACATAAACAGTTGCTCTGGTATCAATAATAGCAAAACCACCAAATTAGCATCATCCAAATGGTAAAAAGTATCTACGATATCTGGCCAATTTTGGTACACCACATAAGCCACCAAGACCACCGTGGCTACCAAAAGTATTGTACGAAAAGAAATCTTAAAAGCCTTACGCTCCATACCCCAATTATATCATATCCACGTTGCAAGAGGTATGATATAATTATTTTATGTATTTAGCCGTACTCGGAAGACAAAGTGAAATATCCCTAGCAGAATTAACCGCCCTTTATTCTCGCGTCAAAAAAATCAACTCTAACCTCGCCACCTTTGATAGTAATACCACCCCAAACATCACAAGACTCGGTGGCAGTCTCAAACTTGCCGTAAAATTATCCCAAACACCACTCGAATATCTATCTTCTCTCCCAGACGGTAAAATCACCATTGGCATATCTGATTATTACGCCCATTCTTCTGCTAAATCCGCCAATTCTATAGCTCTAAAATTCAAAAAAATCCTCGTCCGGCATCACCGTAGCGTACGCGTAGTAGCCAACACCAGCCCAACCCTATCCACTGCTACCTCTTTACACAATGGGCTATCAGGCAAAAATCCTCGTAAAATAGAATTAATCAAAACCGCAAAAGATTGGTACAAAGTCATAGGCGTACAAGATATAGAATCTTACGCTAATCGCGATCAAGCTCGTCCCGCTCGCGACGCCAAGGTTGGGATGCTCCCACCCAAACTAGCTCAAATCCTAATCAATCTCTGCGGTCCGCTCCCCTTAAGCTCTCTTATCCTAGATCCATTTTGTGGCACTGGCGTTGTCTTGCAAGAAGCACTTCTCATGGGCTACCGTGCTTATGGCACAGACATCAACGCCAAAATGATAAACTACAGCGAAAAAAACCTCAAATGGCTAATCCAGCACTCTATCAAATATCCAACATCATCAAATAATAACCCCAATCTAAACACTACGCCATTTCAGCTCGATCAAGGCGATGCCACATCTTTTAGCTGGCAACAACCCATCAACGCCGTCGCCTGCGAGTGTTATTTAGGTCAGCCCATGTCCCAAATCCCCACCGAGATCAAACTCAAAGAGCAAAAACAAGCCTGTAGTTCTATTATTTTGGGCTTTCTAAAAAATCTCTCGACCCAAATTGCACCAAATACCCCAGTAACCATCGCTATCCCAGCTTGGCTCCGCGAAAATGGCACATATTCTCGCCTAAACATTATTGACGAAATCGCCAATATGGGGTATAATGTTAATAATAAATCGCGTTTAGGGCTTTTTTATCACCGAGAAAGCCAAATTGTCGCGAGGGATATAATAATTTTAAGGAAAAACTAAATGTCACACGTAAAAGCTGGCGGTACCGCCAAAAATGTTCACAATAACGCTGGCCAACGCTTAGGCGTCAAGCGCTTTGGTGGCCAAAAAGTCAAAAACGGCGAAGTGTTGGTCCGTCAAACCGGCGCCACCAAAATCGCTGGTTCAGGCACCTATATGTCACGCAATTTTACCATTCATGCAGCCAAAGATGGTGTAGTTACTTTTGTCAAAACCAAAAAAACTCACTTCTCTGGCAAATCTTTACCTCGCGTCCGCGTAGAAGTCCGCTAAACCAAATCTCCCTCAGTAGCAAGGGCCACTAAGGGAGATTTTTTGTTCCTATTATACATCCTACATTACTACCGCAAACTTATTCTTACCTTTTTTAATAATAGCGATCTTTTCTACGTTTATTTCTGCGGTTTCTTTTATTCCATTGATAGAAATAGCACCTTGTTTAATAAACTCTCTCGCTTTTTTCTTAGAATCCGCTAGTCCAGTACTTACCAATATATCTACTAGGTTCTCGCCTCTGCTCGCCACTGGCAAAAACCTAGCAAAATCATTAATTTCATTTTCAGAAAACTCCGCAAAATTAGTTTCTCTATCAAATAATACTCGCGAAAGCTCCTCCACGGCCTGCGCAGATTCCAACCCATGCACCACCGTAGTTGCACCAAAAGCCAAAGCTTTTTGTGCAACACGTTTTTCTGGAGCTTTTTTATGTTCTGCCACAATATTTTCAATTTCATCACAGCTCAGCAACGTATATATTTTTATTAAATACTCAACCGCCTCATCAGACTGCGACAACCAAAACTGGTAAAAATCAAATATAGATGTATAATTACCAGACCCATTATCAGATGAAGCCAGCCAAATCGCATTTCCCTCAGACTTACCAAACTTACGCCCAGTTGCAGGGTCTATTACAAGTGGAGTCGACCACACGTCAGCAACTGCATCCTCCAATCTTTTTATTAAATGAATACCAGAAGTACAATTCCCATATTGGTCTGCCCCACATAATTGCAATGCCACTCCATATTTACGATATAAATACAAAAAATCATACCCTTGAATCAACGTATACGAAAACTCCGCATAAGAAATGCCACTTCCACCCTCGCCAATCCGATTTTGTACAAATTGCCTATCTAATAATTGCGTCATAGAAAATGCCTTACCTATCTCACGCAAAAAATCCAAATAATTAATATTCTTAAACCAATCATAGTTATCCACCATCGTAACTGCCCCAGCATCCCCATTAGTAGCTACGCCACTTACTACACGTTCCACTTGTTCGCGAATACATTTTTTATTATGTTCCACTTCATCCAAAGTCTTTAAATCACGTTCGCCATTTTCTTTAGGGTCACCAATCTGCCCAGTGGCACCACCTACCAATAAATATGGTGTATAACCATGACGCACAAAACACGCACACATCATCAATGCCGCCAAATTACCAATTGTTAGCGAATCCGCCGATGGATCCGCCCCCCAATAGAATTTTTTACTTTCTCTGGTGTCTAATTCTGCTGGATTTTTTATAGTTGTCTCTGCAACAAACCCCCGATAAATTAATTCTTCCGATAACTTCATATCTATTATTATATCAAAATAATATGCTATAATCAAACCATGAATACAGCTGATAAAGTTTCTATCATTAAAACCAAGCTTGGCACTGGGTCTATCAATATTTTTGGACTACCCATGTCTGGCAAAGACACCCAAGGCGTTCGTCTTGCCGAGGCTCTAGGCGCTAAGTTTCTCTCCTCCGGCATCATTATTCGCACCAAAGAAGCCGAAACAAAACAAAACTACACTCACAATGGTGCTCTTATACCCACCAATGTTTTTTATGAGTGGGTTTTACCATATTTTTCCACCCCAGACCTACAAAATTATCCATTAATTTTATCTTCCATTGGCCGTTGGTACGGCGAAGAAGATACCGTCATAGATGCTACCGCCAAAGCCAACCATCCAATCAAAGCCGTTATACTTTTGGATCTTTCAGAAGATAGCGTCACTGCTCGTTTTGAAACCGCTAAAACTCTAAACGATCGTGGCAACCGTGCCGATGATTCAGACCCCGCCACTTTCCGCACTCGCCTAGCAGAGTTCCACACCAAGACCCTCCCCGTTCTCCAGCACTACGATACCCTAGGCTTGCTTATCAAAGTCAATGGCGACCAATCCCGCGACGCAGTTTTTCAAGAACTCGTCGACAAACTTTACCAATTTCTCGCCTAAACTCATATATAATATATAGTAGCCCCGCTACCACTACCCCTATTACCGCATAAAGTGCCACAAAAGAAGATTTTTCGTCATAAGTTTCTTCCGTATTTATACTATAATCCGCTCCGGTATTTTCTTTTATTTTATTACAACGATTAGTTTTTGGATTCAAATAATAGCCCTCCTTACAAACTTTTTCAGTTGTTTCTTCTATTTTTTTGCATCTTCCCGTTAAAACATTTAAATATTTTCCCTCACCACACACTTTTTGCGACACAGAAGTCACTTTTACACAGTTACCCGTAGCTTCATTTATCACCTTTCCCGCTTCACAAGTTTTATATTCTTGATAATTATTAGCACTACCAGGTGTAGGTGCATACGTTACTTTCCAAAGCTCATCGCCATTTTCACTATATCCTATCCAAGCATATGACGTACCCTTACGTTGCCCATTTGGATACACTAATGTATCTATCACCGCACCATCCACATCAATCAATTCCAGAGCATTAGAATTTGTTGGATTTTTTGTTAAACTAAATCCCAAATCTTTATAAAAAATCACTATGTATTCTTCTGGCTTCACTATGCCTTTCAAATTATAGTTTTTATTTTTATACTTTATCTGGCATCCGTCCAACAAAATCTGTTCTGCCCCAGAATTATACAATTCAATAAATTGTTCCTCCTTATTTTCGGTATAGTATGTCAATATTTCCGAAAATTTCATCCCTACACACTGGCTCTTTACTGCGCCATAACCAGTTTCATCTCTAGCTTCCACATAATAATTTTTTTCATCATATTTTACTTCATACTCATCTACCAACAATTGTTTAAAACTACCATCTAATTGTCGCACCAACACGGTTGGATTACTACTTTTAAAAGTTTCTTGACAATCATCTTTCCCGGTCCAACATACCGAATCTAGTATCTCTCCATCTCTTTCTATCGTTAAAGGCCCCTTGTCCATCGCCAATGTCTTACTATAATTTATATTGGCCAACTCACTCTCTGGCGAGCTGGCCAAACGGAGGAGGATACTCTCGCCGGCCATCCAACTGTACTCGGGAAACCCAAAAATCTTCTTGGGTGTCCCGCTAGAATCCGTATAGCTGATGGAAAGACCGGCGAGCGAAGTAGGTTCACTGGAGTTATCTCTACGAGCAATCTCAATCATTTCTCCAGTATTATTCTTATTTGTTTCTGGATCCTTATATCCAGGGTTGATTGCTTTTATATATATCTCCGGCAAAACATCCTCTCCGTCACCAACAACACTACTGTCTGTATTTTTATCCGCAAAAACCAACATATTTATATCAATTCCCACTACCGCCCACACTAAACAAATTATTTTACAAAACAATATTATTTTTTTCATACCTTGCACTCTAGCAAAAATTATTTGAAATTACAACCCCCTTTATGATATAATCTAAGCATGAGTTTTATCACCTCTGTATTAATTCTTGTTCTGGCAATGCTTATCCAAGCATTCTTACAACTCAATCCAAGTGTTTTTGCGATTTTTTATCATAATGCTCTCGGTAAAAAATCCCCCAAAGTCGCCGACAACCTCAGCCTCTATTTCTTTTTTGGCATAGAAGTCTTTTGCGCAATTGTTTTCTTGTCAATATATTTCTTATTATCTACTATTTTTACCTATTTTCCTTATTTCATGACAAACATCTTTCCATGGATTATGTCCGGCATTTTTATGGCTCTTGCTATTGTTAGTTTCTTTTGGTATTTTCGTACCGGTCATAATTGCAAGAAAACCACCAAATTATTTATTTCGCGCTCTCTCGCTCATCACCTAACCACCTGCGCAGAAAAAGTCACCACGCGTAGCGATGCCTTTTTGCTAGGTGCTTTTATAGGTATTATAGAATTAGGTTTTACCTTGCCACTTTATATTATCTGCACTTTTCAAATTATCTATTTTACCGAATTATCCAGTTTTCTTATTATTATATTGTATATTTTTTCTGCACTTTTACCACTTTTTATTATTCATGCAATTTTTCTCTCACATCACAATCTCGCAAACATCCAACGTTTTCGCATTCGCAAAAAGCCTTTATTTCGTATCACTATTAGTCTCAGCTTTCTAATTATTGCTATATTAACTCTAATATCAGGAATCATCTAATGGACGCTTCTACCGAAAAAACACTTCAAAAAATCCTCAAGGTTCACGCTCGCGCCCTAGATATTCCATCGGGTGCCGCCAACTCTTTTATTTCACATACTATTTCTGCCGTCAAAAAATCCTTACAGACCAAATCTTCTTCAAAAACCACTATCACCGACCAAGATTTAGTTCGCCTTATCACCAAAGAGCTAAAAAAATATAATACAGATTTAGCTTACGTTTATCAAAATTATGCTACAATTATATAAAGATGAGCAAAAAATATGATTATGATTATATAGTTATCGGTAGCGGGCCAGCCGGTTCTACCATAGCTACCTCACTCGCCCAAGGCAAAAAACGCGTCTGCTTAATAGAGGGTGGTCAATTTGGTGGAGCCAATCTCAATTCTCGCGACATCCCTTACGGTATTAATCTTGATTTTGCCCACAACTATGCCCAGCTTAAAACATACCCAGCCATGAGTGGCCAAGAGTTTCATTACAATTTCCCCACCATTGTATCGCACACAGAACACACCATCTCCACCATGCGCGCTACAGCCTTACAAAAAATCCTAGATTCTGGAGTTACTTATCTAGAAGGCTATGCACATTTTCTAGACCCCAACACTGTTTCTGTCAACAATGCTCAATACACAGCTAGTAATTTTATCTTAGCTACCGGATCTCGGCTCAAATGCAAAGAAATTTCCGGTTTAGACTCCGTCAACTACCTCACGCCAGATACCGCCCTCAAAATCCGTCGCCTACCAAAATATGTTTTTGTAGTTGGTGGTGGCCCCACTGGTTGCGAAATTGCTTCGTATTTTGCCGAGCTTGGCACCAAAGTTATTCTTATGGAACGTTCTGCTCGCATTTTACCCAGCGAAGACAAAGAAGTTTCTCAAACCCTCACCGAATATTTTACCAACGAGCTTGGTGTCAGAGTCATTCCCAGCGCCAAAGTTGTAGCCATAGAACAGGACAATCTTAGCAAACGCGTCATTTTTAATTCTGCTGGTCAAGAAAAATTCGTCCGCGTAGATTGCATTGTACTTGCCACTGGTTCCGCCCCATCCACTGATTATGGGTTAGAAAACGCCGGTGTAAAATACAAAAACTCCGGCATTATAGTAGATAAATCTTTCCAAACCTCCGCCCGCCACATATACGCCATTGGTGATTGCACTGGCAACAAAGATTCTTCCACCGAACGTGCCGAATACGAAGCATCTATTCTTTCCGCCAATCTACTTCACAAATCAAAACTCAACCCCAATTATACTGGCTTTATTCGCCAAGTCAATACATATCCAAATATTGCTACGGTCGGCATGAATGAATATAATCTACTTTCGTCAGATCGTCGCCACAAAAAATCTATTATTTATCTCAAAGATCTTCCGTCCGCCCAGGCCCATCACCAAAAATATGGCTTTGTCAAGCTACTATCCGATTCTAACGGCAAACTACTCGGTGGTACCATCGTAGCGCCAGATGCCACCAATATGGCATTAGAACTTTCTCTCGCTATCCGTCATCGCCAAAGCGTTCTCACTATCGCTTCTACTCCATATCCTACCAATAGCCTGAGTTACGCCATCAAACTCTCCGCCCAAAAACTAGCTCGCTAAACCTTCAACCCTTTTACCTTGATTATCCTTTTTGAAGGACTATCTACAAACTCAAACAAAAATCAGCCTATGTTAGGGGGGTAACATAGGCTGATCTCTACCTTGAATCTAGATTCAAGACTTATTTTTATCTTGGTGGCGGGGGCTGGATTTGAACCAGCGACCTTTTGGTTATGAGCCAAACGAGCTACCAGGCTGCTCTACCCCGCGATAAGCATACTACTATTATACATCACTTTATATCTTTTGTAAACCCTTTTTTCTAACCTTATCGTATAACTTATCTAAGCTCAAAAACTCTTTAATATAATACTTCATTAGCAATTCGACCCATTACCATCGTAAAAATTACACTCTTTTGTTACTGTTAAATTCTTGTTCAGCAAAGAATCACCTTCATCACCCAATAATTGCAACGCATAATACGGATACGGAAACGAGGTGTCTGAAGTCTCCAACCTCACTTCTACCCTACGATACAAATCATTTGCTCGCCCAGTAGAATCCACCACCACCTGCGCTCCATCCACCTCAGCCAAATTCTTATTCTCAAAACCATTGTCAGTGTAGAATTCTAAAGAAAAATCAGTCTCTGGTTCACCGTATGGCAAAGCCACAACAAACATAAACGTATCATTATTACGCTCTCCGCCAATCGGGCTAGGCAACGTCATTTGCACCGCACAAGCAAAATCATTGCTTCTATCTCCGCAGTATGTTCCATATGGCACATTGCTAATGTAATGATCATTAGATTTTACAATCTGCTTCGCCGTCAAAGCGTTTACACCGTTTACACCTCCGCTATAGATGCCCTCATAATTTTTATCCTTGCTAGAACTAGCCATATTACTTTCATCTTCATCTATCGGTACAAAAAACATAGTTGCTCTATCAGTCGTCTCGCCCTGAGAAACTCCCATCACTTGATTTAAATTAAAATTCTTTGCTGTCTGTATCAACTGAAACTCCAAGGTCGGCGGAGCAGCCACAGGCATAGAAGTTGTTGGCTGAAAAGTAACTCGTCCACCGGAAAAATTAGTAAACTCATACTTAGTATCTTCACGATTCATGTACCAACTTAGTTTCATGCCAGTAATTTTGTCTGCAGTAGTATTTTTAAATTCCACTTTCACAACTTTAACCTGATTAGAAGCATTTAGTGTCGCCCTATAATCGCTCAATGTAGTCTGTATTTGCACACAAGTATACGCCTGGTTTGTATCGTTTTCATCACCACTATTGTCAGTGTCATTTACCGCAACCTCACTGGACTCATATTTAGCCAACCGCCCAGTCATATGTCCTACCATATCACAATTTGGGTTCTGCATCCAGTAGATAATATCATCACAATTCACGTCAGGGCCAGAAGATAAGTCACTGGGGCGATAATCTACCCCTTTTGAAGCAATACATCTTCTATAGTTAGAGTAAGCCAACTTTGCGTCTTCCACTCCAGCCAACGCAGCGTCATATGCTGACTGTGACAAATCATCATTAGAAGTTCGCTGTATCTCAGCTACCACCACCATGGCAAAGCTTGCCGCAATTACCACCAAAATCAACGTTGAAAATGCCACAATATAAAACGACGCTACACCTTTTTTAAATTTCTGTTTTATTTTTTGCATAATTATTCTCCATTTCCGTTTGCTTGTACAGCAAAACTAAATTTATTTATTGCGCAATAATCAAAATACCCTATCTTTTGATCGCTTGGCGGATTACAAGATTGCCCTTTAGCCTTTACGTCTATACCCCCACTAATAGTACCCAATATAAAAGATACCGCATAAAACGAATTTTGCCTAGTGCTACTCTCTGCTGGTTGCGACACCTCCAAATCATACATTGCCAAATCACTATATACATCCGTCAATAATAATTCTACCGGATCTTCAGTCAATGTCACATATCCATTTGCTACAGTTATATCAAACTCATTACCCAAATTGGTTTTATTATAACTATCATAAGTATTATTAATATAATCATTTCCACCGCTCTTATTTTTGTTTCGTACTACCGATGCACATACCGCCCTTTTATCATCACGTATTTTCAAAAGCCTAACAAAATTTCCTTCGTCATTTCCTTCGTCAAACTCCTCCTTCGTTAATCCATTATTGTAGCGTACTCCATCATCTCCACTATATTCGGGGGCAACACTATATTTTAAATACGCAGGATTTGCATTTTGCACTTCACCGCTCGCTTCGTACTGAACGTACTGATTATCCGCATCCCTATTCTTATTGCCCTCAAAATACCCACTATTCCAAATATAAGAATACGACCCCGTACAAAACGCCCCATAAACCGGTATATCCACTCCATTAGCGTCTTCTTCAAAGCCTAACATCTTGTCATCTTCTAATCTCACTTTTGCCACCCTGGTTAACGAAACAAAATTATAACCACCATCATTTTCACAATTAGTTCTATTCGAAGTACCATCCGAGTAAAACACAATACACTCATTTAATACAGATTTAGACGACGAATTTTGCACCGCCGAACGTAAATCATCCACCAAATCCATCCCCACAGTATTGATATGGTTTAAAGTCATACCACGCCGATATGAAGCAGTAGTATCATTTATAATAAGAACTACACTCACCGATAAAATACCGATAAACACCAAAGAAAGCGCCAATTCAATCAAAGTAAATCCTTTTCGCGCAGTTCTCTTTAACATACTCATATTATATCATAACCACTATCGTTTTTTCAATTCTAATTCAGCCCTAACCCATTTCTAGCCAAAATCTAATCCCATTTCCGACACGCATTTGCACTGTCATCTAAGTTTATAATTTCCACCGCCGAAGCATTTCGTGCATCTTTCTCTATTCTTATATCCCTTCTTGTGCTACTAGGGTTACCCCAACCGTAATGATTAATGCAAAAGTCTACCTGTGTTGCCTTAAAATCTCCTAACTTATCAGTTAGCAACATTGACACTATTGATATTTCTTTTTTCTCCTCATATTCCTCAATTGCTTTGTTGACTTCAATTACCGTCCCCTCAGCAACCAACGTATTTACTGTACCAGATCTCGGATGTCGTACCACCAAAATCGAACCAGTCCACCTATCATTTTCGCCATTAATACTTCCACTTCTATAACTACCGTCACCACCGTTGGTTTTTTCAATCTCCGCCTGCCACCTAGGCGCATAACTCTCCACAATCCCAGCTGGCTCCATTACGTAATCATCAGTAGTACTGTTAACTTTCTCAAATTCATCACCCACATTATTTTTTTTTCTATAAATGCCATCTTTTTTTAATAATAATATTTCGTCTCCACCACTGGAATCTCCGCCCCTTTTTACTGGCACTACCACATTTGCGTTTAATTCATTTAGCAAACTAACTACACTGCCAGTTCCTTTTAATGTGGTACTATTAGCCACTTCCCCCACCACATCATACACAAAAACCCTTTGTTCGTTATCAAGGATCTCATTACCATCTAGCCCAGCATCCTCCCCAAACACCACCAATTTACCATAAATCGCTGTAGTTTCACTTCTGCCAGCACTAATACTCTGCGGATTAGACACTTCAGAATATATTCCACGCAAAAACTCCGCAAAATTCTGCACTGAATCATTGTAGCGTTGTTCCGTAATTGTGTTTTGTGTCCCCACCGCAATCCCCACAAACAACACTCCAGTCAGCGCCAAAAACAACGCCACCTCTATCAAAGTAAAACCAAACTGCTTTCTCATATTTTTATTATATCATACCATTAGCGTCATTTACAAAACACTGCTATTAAACTTTATTACATAACCCAGCATATATTAAAGGCTCTTTAAAAAACTTCAACTATATAAAAACAACAAACAAAACTATGGAAGCAAATACATAAACCACTTTTCAATATTGGAATATTCTTTTTCCTCTGGCGGAATATCATTTTCTACGGCTACTATTTTATGTTTATTTTTGGCTTCCTCAGTATTTTCTGGCATATATAACATATGCTCGCCCGATAATTGCTTGCCGGCCAATCTCCTTGCTGATAATTCTTGATATTCACTAGACGCATAATATTCATTTTCCAACTCCGCCATCTCCACTTCTATTTTTGTCAACTCTAAAGTTTTTTTCTCCGTATTTAATCTTTCTGCCAATTCCCAATTTCGCGTCATTGAAGCCACAGATTGATAAGTCCACATCAAGCACATCGCTACCGCCACCACCAAAACTACATTTTCTATAGACAAAAAATCATGTTTAAGTTTATATTTCCACTGCCGAATTTTATTTTTTATTCCATTCACGCTTTTTATTATACCATTTTTATGATAAAATTAAATAAGACCGCGCGGGTGTAGCTCAGCTGGTCAGAGCATGCGTCTTATACACGCAGAGTCCTTGGTTCGAATCCAAGCACCCGTACCATAATATAAAAATGTAAACTTGTTTATATTTTTATATTATGTAGGGTACGTAGGATTGACTAATCCAAGCACCCGTACCATAATATAAAAATGTAAACCACCCAAAATATTTCTGGGTGTGGCGCAGTTGGTAGCGCGCAGCGTTCGGGACGCTGAGGTCGCAGGTTCAAGTCCCGTCACCCAGACCACAAGATTACGAAAATTACAGACAAAAAAATCACCTGTTTCATACAGAACAGGTGATTTTATTAACCTAGGCTTTCTTCTTCAAAGTTAAGAAACCGTTACGTGGATTCTCACAAACCATCCGGTCTTCTGGGAGATCACATGGTGTACCCTTACCACCTTCTGCATCTTTTGTGAAGAAGTAGATAGTCTGCGGTTTGCCACCACGTAGAGTAACTTCTGATTTATGAAGGTAGTATTTTACTCCCTTGCCATTGGTATGTTCGTAAGCCATTTAGCTTCCTCCTTAAGTTAATATATCTTTATCTTATTACTAGAGACATCAGATGTCAAGGGGTTTTCTAAAGTTTTTTTATTTTTCTTTATTATTCACAAAAATAACAGGGATAAGCGCAATACCACCCAAATTATCAGCCTAATAAAAATTACAACAATCACCACTAGCGTAAACAGTAAAACAAACCCGGTCCAAGTTGGCGCCCATACTGGCGATGCATAATTATGCCTATATAACTCTGTAGAAGGCAATTCTGCCATCATCTGACTCTGTAAATTATCCGAGGCAGGATATTTTTCAATCTCCGTAAGCATACAATTTATATAATTGGCGTTATCCCACGACCAGCCGTTTGCAATTGCTTGCGTCCGGCAAACGCCTGATGCTTCATTATAAATATTCCCATACGGATTTGCATCCGAACCCAAATTTGCCTCTGCCTTTTCAAGTGCCTCATTTGCCGCTCTTATATACTGATGCTCCAAATAAAACGGCCCCGTACCAAAAGTAACTTTCTGTGCACCATTTTCTTCTACCACATTTATTACTATATCAGAAAACACATACTCTTTTAACGCCATCAAACCTTGTTCTATCTTTTCATCATCTTCGGCCACATCCGCCGTCATCACTGCATCTCTCAGCTCGGTCATGTGAATATGATTATTTCTCAACAGCGTCACATCTATAAACCCCAACGGTATCAAAAGCACCACCAACCACCAAGTCTTAACTTTTAATTTTTTACGTTTTATTTTTTCTTTTATTGCCCACCGCGGTTTTTTCATAATTTTCCTATCAAATTAATCTTCAACTGGCACAATCGCCAAGTGCGCCTCCTCTAGTTGCACTTCATCTACTTCGGACGGAGAGTTCATCATCAAATCCACACCATTACCATTTTTTGGAAATGCCACAATGTCACGAATGTTCTCTTGATCCTCTAATACCATAAATATTCTGTCCAGTCCAGGCGCTGCACCAGCATGTGGTGGCGCACCAAATTTAAACGCAGACAACATCCCACCAAACCTAGCCTCTACATATTCATTATTATATCCCAAAATATTAAACACCTTATACATAATCTCTGGATTATAATTTCGCACCGCCCCAGACGCACACTCATAACCGTTCATTACTATATCGTATTGATCCGCCACAATCGCCAACTTCTGTTCTACTGTTTCAGCTTCTTCCAAAACTTTCATGCCACCTTTTGGCATAGAAAACGGATTATGCCCAAAATCTAATTTTTTATTTTTTTCATCCCACTCATAAAACGGAAAATCTACAATCCAAGCCAACGCTACCTCAGAGTTTTTCTTTAGTCCAAAATGATCCGCGAAAGCAATTCTCAACTGCCCCAAAACTTTATTAACTTTTTCTCGCTCATCCGCACCAAAAAATACCGCATCGCCATCTTTGGCGCCAGTTTTTTCGCGCACTGCCTTTATTTCTGCATCACTCATAAATTTCAAAATCGGCGATTTTTCTTCTCCATCAGCATATAATATATATGCAAGTCCTCCAGCACCCAGTTTACGTGCTTTTTCTGTGAACTCGTCTATCTCGCGCCGTGTCAACTTGGCACCGCCCTCCACACGTAGTGCTTTTACGCACGGCTGTTTAAATACTTTAAAATCAGTTTTAGTAAACGCATCTGTTAGCTCAATTAGTTCCATCCCATAACGCAAATCTGGCTTATCCACACCATAATTTTCCATAGAAACCACAAACGGTATTCTTGGCACTTTTTCGCCTTTTGGAATATAGCTTTTTGCTACTTCAGATTTACATACCAACTTTTTACCAGCAAATTCTGTTACTAATTTTTCGTAAAGTGGCTGGATTTCTTTTCGCACCACTTCACCATCTTCCACAAAAGACATCTCAAAATCTAATTGATAAAAATCCCCATATAGTCTATCCGCCCGCGGATCTTCATCACGAAAACATGGTGCAATCTGAAAATATTTCGGCAATCCACCCACCATTAATAATTGTTTAAATTGTTGTGGAGCCTGTGGCAATGCATAAAACTTGCCGGGATGCAACCTACTTGGCACCAAGAAATCCCTAGCCCCCTCTGGCGACGAATTAGCCAAAATTGGCGTAGTTACTTCCGTAAAACCTCTATCATACATATATTCACGTACAAATCTATAAAACTCAGACCGCCTTGCCAAAATCTTTTGCATTTTTGGCCGCCGTAAATCCAAATATCGGTATTTTAACCTCAGTTCCTCGGATGATTCTGGACCATCATCATGTGTATTCACCGGCAAAGGCTCACTTTTGTTTAATAATTCCAAACTATCCACCACTAGCTCTATCTTGCCAGTAGGTATATTTGGATTAATTAAATCCGGCTCACGCTCGCGCATTTTGCCAGTTGCTCTTAATACGTATTCATCTCTTACCGCTTCAGCCAGCTCAAACGCTTCTTTTTGTTCTGGCGTCACAACTAATTGAATTATACCTGTATGATCACGCAAATCAATGAATATTAATCCACCGTGGTCACGCCGTGAATTTACCCAGCCAGCCACCGTTACCGTTTTTCCCAAAAACTTCTCTAAAGTATTTACTAAACTTCTCATAATACTATTATACCACATTTTTTCCCAATAAAAAATCCAGCAACATTTGTACCGTAAAAAAACCTGCCATCCTGTCTTCTTTATCCAAAACCAAAAAATAATAACTATTAGTTCGCTCTATTTCCTCTACGGCATAATTCAGCGAATCATCTACCCGCAAATAAAAAACTTGTTTATCCATATATTTATTTGCTCGTTCCGTTTTTTTGATTTCTAACATATTTAAAGATTCAGTATGGATTACTCCACATACTTTTTCATCATTATCTACCACCGGAAAATTAGTGAACCCCGATTTGTAAAGTTTATCCAACATCAAAGGCCCCAACAAATCCTTTTCATTTACAAATACCATCTTATCGCGTGACACCATCAAATCCCCAACCACGCGGTCATCAAAACTCATCACCCCAGCAATCCGCTCCCGATCACGCTGGCTTAGCACAGTCCTAGGCGTCAGTTGTATTAATTCTATCAGTTCTTCCGCTGTTTGCGGTACATTTTTCTCCCACATATGATATAATTATAACATAAAATATGGCTCGGTAGCTCAATGGATAGAGCAGTTCCGTCCTAAGGAAAAGGTTGTGCGTTCGACCCGCACCCGAGTCACCAAATTTTTAATATAAAGGAGAAAAATGAAAGTATTGTGTGTCAACGCTGGCTCATCATCTTTGAAATTCCAGCTTTATGAAATGCCTGCGGAAATTTCCATCATCAGTGGATACGTTGAAAAAATCGGAGCAAAAGATAGCTTTTATACCATAAAACATGAGGGCAAAAAAACCGAAGTAGAAAAACCCATCAAGGACCATACCGATGCCGTCAAAATCATGTTAGAAGAATTAGTCAATTACGGCGCAGTCAAAGATCTAGCAGAGATCCGTGGCGTTGGGCACCGCGTCGTGCACGGTGGCGAAAAATACGCCAATTCTGTAATCATTAATGACGAAGTCATGAAAGACATCAAGGAATTCACCAAATTTGCACCCCTGCATCACCCAGGAAACATTGCCGGAATCAAAGCCATGCAAAAAGCCCTTCCAGACGCAATTCAAGTCGCAGTTTTCGATACTGCATTTCATCAAACAATCCCAAAAGTTCAATATATGTACCCTGTACCCATGGAATGGTACGAAAAATACGGCGTCAGAAAATACGGCTTTCATGGTACCAGCCATAAATATATTACAGAAATCATGCAACAAAAGCTCGGCAAGGAAAACATCAATTTGATTGTATGCCATGTTGGGTCGGGCGCCAGTATTACAGCCGTAAAAGATGGCAAAAGCTACGACACCACAATGGGCTTAACTCCGCTAGATGGCCTCATGATGGGGACCCGCTCAGGTTCAATCGATCCATCAATTATTAAATATATGGTTGACGAATCTGGCATGAAATACGACGAAATCGACAATGCCCTCAATAAAAAATCTGGCCTACTCGGTATTTGTGGCGCCAACGACAACCGCGATGTCGAAAAAGCCATCAGGGAAGGAAACGAAGACGCTCGCTTAGCTCTTGATATGTATGTAGACCGCATCGTTCGCTACATTGCGGAATATTATCTAGAACTTGGTGGCGACGTGGACGCTATCGTCTTTACAGCCGGCGTTCTTGAAAATGGCGCAGAAACCCGTGAATCAATCATCGAAGGGTTATCGCCACTAGGCATCAAAATCAATTACGAAGTAAACAACGCCATTGCCAGTTTCAAAGAAATCACCAGCGGTATCATCACAGCAGAAGATTCAACTGTTCCAGTTTACGTCGAGCCAACCAACGAAGAAGTTATGATTATTCGCGACACCTACAAATTCTGCGAATAAATCATGCTATAATTGTCTTATGTATGTCTCTGATCTAATAGAAGATTTTTTGGAACATCTAGAAATAGAATCTGGCCGTAGTAAAAAAACCATAGAAAACTACCGCCTTTATTTAGAACGTTTCTTAGAACTCTCCCAAGAAATCCTCCAAAAAGATGATATCAAACCTAGTGACATCACTAAAGAAGTTCTTCGCAAATATCGTTTAAAACTCAATCGCTACGGTTCGGATAACGGTACCGAAGATCTCCAAACCATCACCCAAGCCTACCATCTTATTGCTCTGCGTGGCTTTTTCAAATATCTCTCTCGCCGAGATATTAAATCCCTAGACCCTAATTTAATAGACCTCCCTCATATTATCCGCAAACAAGTTACTTTTCTTCATTATGACGAAGTCGAAGATATGCTAGAGCAAATAGACACTTCTACCGAATCGGGCTTAAGAGATCGTGCTATCATTGAATTACTATATTCTGGTGGCCTACGTGTTTCCGAACTAGTAGGGCTTAATCGCGACTCCATCAATCTTGCGCGTCGTGAATTTGTCGTACGTGGCAAAGGTAGTAAAGACCGCCCTATTTTCATCAGCGAAGCCTGCGCTGACCGCGTAGCAGAATATTTGGATGCCCGCACCGATTCTCTCCCAGCGCTATTTCTTAATAATTCCCGCAACCAACAAACCCCCACCACCAATGGCGACTTTAGACGCATTACCGCTCGCAGTGTAGAACGCATTGTAGAAAAATATGCTCGCCTCGCCGGCATTACCAAGCATGTCTCCCCGCACACTCTGCGCCACTCTTTTGCTACCGATCTCCTCATGAACGGTGCCGACCTCCGCTCTGTCCAGTCATTACTCGGCCACGCCGACGTTTCCACCACTCAAGTCTACACTCACGTCACCGATGCACACCTTCGCGAAATTCACGAAAAGTTCCACAGCGAAACAAAATAACAAGGCTACCAATTATCTACCGTGTTACCAAATCAATATCAGATACCACTACTATAGTTTATTGCGCTAGGATCCATCAGTCTTATTACTGTAGAAATCGTACTCGGCCGATCCGCCCCAGGCCCAAACCAACAAGAACGAATATAAAAATCATAGTACGCCGTTTTTTCTACAGTTCCGCTCTTATCTACGATAAGCGTACTTTCATTATCTTTCACTGGTATTACAAATAGTCCTTTCACGCCAGTTATATTATTTTGAACAAGTGAAGAATTAGCCAAAAGACTATCATTATTATTATTATTACCATAATAAATTTGTGGATAGGTTTGTGTTATATCAAATAATTTATCCTCGCCCACATTATTATCTTGCGCTTTTATAATTATATTTGCAGAGCCAAGCCCCATGTTATGTGTATTTATTATAAAAGCACTTTGGCTAACTAAAGATTTGTTTTCCTCTTTATCATATTCATATATCTCTTCGCACGTAGCAGGAGCATAATCATCGATATTTAATTTGGCGCCTTCTATCATATAATTCCATAATTCCCGATAAGTAGTATTTCCTGCCAAATTTGTATTTCCACCCGCCATATAAGATGAGTGTATAAACCTAATTGCTTCTGCCTGCGCATCTATTTCTTCCCGCGTCAAAGTCAACTCCAACGCAGACTGCGCACTAGATGTACTCCCGCTTACTACAGATACCACCGCAATCGCCACCATAGAAAATATCCCTATCGCAAGCAAAACCTCTATTAGAGTATCTCCTTTTCGCGAAAATCTGAACTTCATATACTTATTATATCAAACTTTTTAGCATTTCTGCAAATGCAAAAACCACCACAAAAGCAATTACTAAAAACGGTCCAAAATAAATCGTATGTTTTTTATTTTTTATCACAGTGGGCAACATCACCAAGCACGCCACCAAGTTCGCCACGCAAAGCGCCACCAGCGCCAACCACGCAGAACCCAGTACCAATCCTATTGCACCAGCCAATATCCAATCGCCATCCCCCACCCATTTGCCTCTTGATATTGCGTATAATAATAAATATACCCCGCCCAGCACCATCACTGCGCCCATTACCCCCCCTAAAGATTCTGGAGTCCATTGCCCAACAAGAACCAGACTCCATTGTTTTAGGATTGCGATAATTATAGCACAGATAGCCAAAAAAGTCAAGCATAAGCTTGGTAGTTCTCCATAAAGCCCATCATATATCGCCAAAAAACCCGCTATTAAAACAAATAATAATATCATGCCAAATACAGCATAATCCAATGGCACCGTTCCGCAAATTCCCAAAACATCATTTTCAAATAATTGCTCTCCGCCAACCCCACAAAGGCTATTTTTAAAACCAAAATACGTCATCACAAAAGCCACCCCCATGCCAAATTCTGCTAATATTTCTGCAACTCCAATTTTTTTGCCACATTTACTACATTTACCACCCAAAAATACCCACGAAAAAATCGGAATATTCTCATACCACCTTAATTTTTTACGGCAATGCATACACACACTCCTGCGCCCCAAAGATTTCTTTTGTCCTAATTCTTTTTGCCTTAATCTTCGCGCGGAGCAACACAAAAAAGACCCCATCACTGTCCCCACCACAAACATTATTATCACAAAAGCCACTTGCATAATTCAATTTTATCACAAAGCATGCTATACTTATATTATGAATAAGCATAATAATTCTATCTTAAGTAGTTCCAACAATTTTACCAATATCAACCTTTACCCCGCCCCGCCCAATAAATATCCACCCTTACGCCAAAACACCACTGGTTTTACCATCATAGAAGTCGCGCTAGTACTAGGTTTAGCTGGGCTTATTTTTGCTATGGTTTTTTTAATCCTACCCACCCTCTGGTCTGCCGAACGCGATTCCGAACGTCGCGATAATGTTCTAACTTTTATCGATACACTAAAAAACTTCCAATCCAACAACAATCGCGGTGCCCTGCCCAGCATATCCTTTGATATGGGTGAGCTAAAACCTGTAACAATTACTTATTCCGTAGCTCATAGTGGCGACATTAAAGACAACGACACAACTTGGGCTGGTTTTTACAAAAACTACTTCCTCAACACAGAAGATCCATTAGATGGCAATTATACTCTTAAAATTTACAACTGTGCACAAAACGATAGCACAAAAAATCTCGATCTAGACCAACCATGTGAAAACCCATCAGAAAGCACAATCCTAGGAGAAAACTTTGGCGACTTACACATCATTCTCGGCGCCAGATGCGACGGCGCTACTGCCGTAGCCTCCGCTAATAGTCGCAAAGTCGCCGTCCTCCACAAGCTAGAAGGCTCCAACGGCGTCTACTGCGCCAACAGCTAAATATATTTCACAATCTTTAAAAACTTCTAGACAAAATAACTACCTTTTACCCCGTTTTTAATTCAAAACTACTTTCACTTTTCCATATAATACAAAATATCCCCTCTTATATAAGGGGATATTTTGTGAACATTTTTATAACAAACTAACTAGTCTTCATTAGTTAGTATTAGTATTAGTATTACCACCAGTACTATTTTTGTCATTAACATTCGCATTGTTGTCTTGACAATACGTACCGGCACCTTCCAGATGACCATAGATAGCATAAGATCGCACTGCAGAATCTGCCTTAGGGACAGAATTACCTTTAGCATCAGTGCCTCCACAGTTAGCCTTTGTCACAATAAACACTTGTGAACCAAAACCTTCTTTGGTAGAAACATCTGGAACGTTAGAACCTAGCTGATCATATGGGAATACCACCAACTCATATTTATAGCCGTTAGGATCAGTCCCCTCTTCATTAATCCAAGCAGATGCATCCAATTCACAACCACTCGTAGACCCCCATTTTGACGTACAGTCCGTAATCTTCGTCAACTTCCCTCCATTATTCGTAATATAACTCTGTACCGCCGAAGACAACATAGAGTAATCATTTCGCCTCTGCGTATCGCGCTGTGACCTTTGCAACGCCGGCAAAGCAATAAACACCATCAAAAAAATCAAACCAGCAATTGCCAGCACCAACACTACCTCAATAATGGTAAAACCTTTCTTTTTTATATTTGTCATTTTTATCCTTTCTAATATTTTAACCTATTCTAATCATAACCCAAATCATTATAAAAAGCAATAACTTTTTTACGCCGCAACAGAATTCACTAATGAATAAATCGGAAGCAGTGTACCACCTACTACTACGCCAATCAGACCCGCCATAATCACCATCAAAATTGGCTCAATCATTGTGGAAATATTATTGATTTGCTCATCTAGCTCATTTTCATATACTTGCGCCGCCTTACCCAACATTTCATCAATTTTACCAGACTGCTCACCAATTCCCGCCATCTGTGGGACCAAAGGCAACATGTATTCCAATCCTTGCATGGACTCAGACAAACTTTTACCACCTTTTATCCCCTCCAGAGTTTTGGAATATTCATCTTCTACCACCTTGTTGCTTACCGCATCAATAGATATTTGGATAGAATCTAGCATCGGCACACCAGTAGCCAACATCATCTCTGCCGTCCGCGCAAATCGCGACACATATAACTTCCTAAACAATGCACCAAAAATCGGTACGTGTATCTTAAACGAATCCGCCACTCTGCGCCCCATCGGAGTCCTTTTCACCGCATAAAAACATCCTACAATCACCCCTACCACTATCACCAGTACCAACCACCAAAACTCCCCAAAAAACTCTGTCATGTTTACCAAAAACTGCGTCAACCCAGGTAATTCTTCACCCATGTCTGAATATAGATTTTGCACTTGCGGTACCACTGCTATCATCATAAATGCCAACACCGCAATAATCACCACCAAAATAATTGCCGGATACACCAAGGCTCCACGAATTTTAGACATCATCGCTGCATCTTTTTCTTCTTGGTCCGCCAAGCGCTTCAAAGCCAAATCCAAAGTACCAGATTTTTCACCCGCTTGTATCAATGCCAAATACACCCCGTTAAACACATCTGGGTATTGTGAAAACGCCTCGTACAAGCTTTTGCCAGATTCTACCGCCGTAATAATTTCCTCAGCAATTTGCTTCATGCCCTTACCCTGTGTCTGCTCTGCCACCGTACGTAACGATGCCGAAAGTGGTAACCCCGCACCAATTAGTGTAGCAAGTTGCCTAGTAAACATGATACGGTCTTTAGTAGTTACACGATTTTTTGCCTTGGTAAATAATCCACCCGCACCCTCCTCTACTACGGATTCGGGGATATAGCCCTGTTCCAACAAAAGACGCCCAGCCGTCTGCTCATTATCCGCCTGAATATTACCTTTTATTATCTTGCCGGTTTTCTTATCCTTTGCCTTGTAATTAAAACGCTTCATATTAGCTCTACCCCTTAATTAACCGATTTAGCTCCTCTATATTTACCGCATAATCACGTGCCGAATCGTAACTTACCTCGCCATTTTGCACCAACTTTGCCAATGTTCTGTCCATCGTTTGCATACCTTGTTCTATACCGGTTTGGATCACTGTATCCAGCTGATACGTCTTGCCTTCACGAATCAAAGACCTCACTGCCGAATTTGCCACCATTATCTCTGCCGCCACTACACGCCCGCCTGAAATCGCCGGCACTAACCTCTGAGAACATATTGCTTGCAACATATTAGATAACTGTGACCTCACTTGCGGTTGCTGATGTGCCGGAAATACGTCTACCATACGATCTATAGATTGCGCCGCCGAATTTGTATGTAGCGTAGCAAATACCAAATGCCCAGTTTCTGCAATTGTAATCGCAGCTTGAATTGTTTCTAAATCACGCATCTCGCCAATCAGCACCACATCTGGGTCCTCACGCAAAGCAGACCTTAGCGCCGCCGAAAAACTAAAAGTATCATAATGCACTTCCCTTTGCACAATTACAGATTTCTGCGATTTATGCGTAAACTCAATTGGGTCCTCTATCGTAATAATATGTACGGATTTCTCACGATTAATCTTATCAATTAGCGCAGCTAAAGTAGTAGACTTACCAGAACCAGTTGGGCCAGTCACCAACACCAAACCTCGCGGAAAATCTGCAAAAGTCTCCACTACTGGAGGCATACCCAACTCACCAATTGATTTTATTTCATTTGGAATCAACCGGAAAGCCCCTGCCATTTTGCCTCGCTCATGAAAGATATTTACACGAAACCTCGCAATATCACCAAAAGCAAACGAATAATCAAACTCTTTATCTTTTAAATAAATCTTTTGTTGCTCATCGTCCAAAGTCGCAAAAATTATGTCATGGAGCATCTTCTCATTTAGTGCTGGCATGCCATTTATCGGCATCAAAGCTCCGTCTACACGCAAAATTGGCGGTAAACCATATTGTATATGCAAATCCGACGCTTTTCTCCGAATGCACTCTTCCAACAAAAACTCTATCTTTGGCTGTTGTGCCTGCGCTACTGATTGTATTATTTGCCCACTACTTTCCATATTCACATTATATCATAACCGTTATCAAAATAAAAGTACTAAGACAAATCACTCGCCACTCTGTTTACCTCGTCAATCGTGGTTATACCAGAAAGCACTTTTAATATTCCATCTTGTCGCATTGTCACAGTACCTTTGCTTCGTGCCAACCGCATAATCTCCGCTGCTGTTGCGTGCGACACAATCAATTTTTGGATATCCTCATCTACATCAATTGTTTCATACAAACCCGCTCGCCCTTTGTAGCCACCGGGTGTTTCTTTGGTATCCATACCTTTAGCCAACATATAATAATTGTCATTTTTTACTGGCAACCCAGGGTAACCTAAATCCTCACTTACTCTAGCTACTTCGACTTGATCTTTTGGCAATAAATCGCCCATAATATCATTAATACTTTTTGTTTCAATTTCCGAAGACTTATACATCTCACGTTTCTCAGTAATACGCCGTACCAGCCTTTGTCCAATTACCACATTTAAAGTAGACGCAAGCAAAAATGGTTCAATGCCCATATCCAATAACCTCGGCAAAATACCAGCCGCCGAATTTGTATGCAAAGTAGAAAACACCAAATGGCCCGTCAAGGCCGCCTGCACCGCCAATTGCGCCGTTTCCCCATCACGAATTTCCCCCACCATTACCACATCGGGGTCTTGCCGGAGAATAGACCTAAGCCCCGAAGCAAAAGTCAACCCCGCGTCCACGTTTACTTGAATTTGATTAATTCCATCCATCTTGTATTCTACTGGGTCTTCCAAAGTGACAATATTTATTTCCTCGGACTTTATTTCTTGAATTAGCGCATACAAAGTAGTAGATTTCCCAGACCCCGTCGGGCCAGAAGTTAGTATCATACCATTTGGCTCCCGAATTCCTTTCATTACGGATCTCAACGCCCTACCACTCATTCCCATTTTTGCAATACTCATGGCTGTCCCCTCTTTATCCAATAAACGAATTACCACTTGCTCCCCCCAAGTTACCGGCGAAATCGCAATACGCAAATCAATCTCCTTATCATCAACCAACACAGTAAACTGCCCATCCTGCGGTATACGATGTTCATCAATCTTCAAATTAGACAGAATCTTGATTCTAGACACCAACGCTGGCGCCACCGCCTTTGGTAAATCCATAATCTTTCTAAGTACCCCATCAATCCTACACCGTATGATCAAAGAGTTCTCTAGTGGCTCAATATGGATATCCGACGCTTTTGTCTTAGCTGCATAACTCAAAATTGTAGTCAAAGCTTTGGATATTGGTGAATCCTGCACGATAGTTTTTACGTTGTTTTGCTCACGCTCTGCTTCTTCCGCCTTAGTCTCTTTCACTGCCTCTGTCACACCAGAAAAATCACCATGATTTTTCTCTATCATCTCCCGTACACCAGCTTCAGAAGACATCCATACACGTATTGGCCGGTTAATCAAATTAGAAAGATAATCCGTAGCTTGCACATTTGTTACATCTACCATGGCCACATTTAATATGCCATCTTTTTCGCCTATAGGTGTAGCCAATATTCTCATCGCTGCATCACGCGGGATCATTTGTAAGATATCTTGATCTATCGTAATGCCTTTTAATTCTATATACGGCACACCCAATATTATTGCCGTAGCATGGGCTACCATATCATCCGTGATTAGATTTTGTTTCAAAAGCTCTTGCAGTACAGATTGCCCAGCCATACCAGCTTTGTCTTGCACATCTTTCACCAAACCAGCATCCGCCAACCCCTCCGCCAGCAACATCTGTATTACTTTATCTTCAGCTTCTCTAGTTAAAAGAGCCATCTACTCCTCCGTTCTGGTATTGCCACTTTGGCTGGCGCCACCATTTTGGCTAGTATTACCGTCCTGGCTACTATCCCCACCTTCATTATTACTTGAGTTATCATTTTGGTTAGTATTGTCGTTTTCATCCGTAGCATCTTTATCCGTTTCATCATTACTATTTGTTTGGTATTGATCATCTATACACTCGTTATTTTCGTTATATTTTTTACATTCACCCACATATACTTCTACCGTAGGATTTAGCGCCCGATAATTGAATATTTCTTCATCTGGTTGTGTCAAATTATACGAATCACTTGTGCCTAATACCGAAAACCCCACCGCCGGTATTTCTGGCAACAACAAATTACACACAAAATACGCCGCCACTACACCAACTACTCCCGCCAAAATTGATGTTGCTAAATCTGTTTTCATTTTGTTCCTCCAGGTTTCATATTTTTAGCAGTTGGTACTAAATTTGTTTCGTCCATATAATACGCTGTTGCTTGCGCCTGCAAAATCAATGTTTCATTACTGCCCCACTCAATAGTAGCCCTCTCAATATTGAACTCTCTAATAGAACGCTCTATATTGCTAAGTACTTCCATTGTGGTGTCAGTGCCAGCCTCTACCGCTAGTCTCACCGAAATCGCATTTAGCCCTGTACCAAAATCAGCAACCGTAGCATTACCAGTAGGACTTAATGAATCCGGTCTCCATCCAGAAACCAAGAAAATCTTATCAAGGCTCGCCAGTAACGCTTCCTCGTTTTTAAGTGCAGGCAAAGCATCTGGAATAATTCTCAACGCCGAACACTTTCTAATCAAAGCACTCGCCGAATTCATTTGCACACTATCTTCGTTTGCCGAAGCTATTCTGTATAAATCACTCATCTCATTGTAAGTGTAATTTTTGCCAGTAGCAGAATTTATGCATTCAGATGTACTCTCTTTTGGCACCGAAGCCAAGTTCTCATTATTAGCCATACCTTCTAGAATATTATAACGCAAAGTATTTGGTACATCCTCCGCACTGATACTATCTGGGTTACAGTTTTTTAGCTCATCCATCGTGTAAGATTCACCACTTGGTTTTTTACAGATTCCAATATTTTTAATTGTATCACTATAACTCACTATAGCTTTTTCCTCCTCTGCAATCACGCTAGAGTTAAAAGATATTTGCTCCACAAATCTCTGTACCAGCGCCACCGCTAGCCCCAACATTACCGACGCCCCAAGCACCGCCAACAACATATATTGCTGTGCTTGTGATATCTTAGCCCTTTTTCCAATTGCTACTTCTTTTGCCATTTTAATTTCCTCCTGTATCGCTATTGCACATTGTATCTCCGTCTTCACAATCTGCCGCTCTCTGCTCAAACATATCTTGTATCTGGCGATAAGAATCCGTCACATTGCGCTTGCCAGATGGGCCAATTGCCAACATATGCGTATTTTTAAAACTAAATACCTCAGAATTAAGTGTAATTACCGCTGAAAACCTCAATACTAATCTACCAGAACCATCTCGCCCATTAGACGAATCTGTAATTTGTATACCGCCAGACCCATCTTCTTCTACTTCTACCAATTTACAACTATCATTTTTACTATCCCAAGTGATTGTCCCATCATCATCCTTTGTGCCAGAATAAGTATAACATTCGCTCTTAAAGTGTTCTATATTAGAAATGTTGCCATCCAAATCCATGTATTTAGCCTTATACCATGTATCATATTGTGGTGTACGCCAAATCCTTACCACGGTTTGCCCATTGTATTTCTCTGGTGTATAGCCTAACCCTATTACTTCCAAAGCCTCCTTGTCTTGGTTATTTTCGGTTTTTTCTTCGGTCGCTTCGCCCTCTGCATTGTTTGCCTCATCTTCTGCATCGGCTATTTCTTCTTCTACGCCTTCTTCTAATTCTTCCTCCAGTTCAGCATCCTCCTCTGGTTCTGACGGATTACACCCTTCACCATTTATCAACCATAATGCATAGTAATCACCATTTTCCTTAAACATCGCTCCGTCATCCCCAGATTCTATGATGCAATAAGCTGGAATATCTTCACCGTATCTATCTACATAGGTACCATAATCATAGCGCATATATGGCATACTCTTCTTAAATGCATCTAACACATTGTAGTTAATGTATGGTTCAGACTCTGCATGGGCTTGCGCATCAAACGAAAATGTAGGGTTATCACCAGATAAATTGATAGAAAGCTCACTAACATCTATCCCATCCGCACCAGTAGGTAACAACGCCGCCAGCACACCAAACGATCTAGACAATAATTGTTTACGCTCAGAAATCAAAGATAAATTTCCTAGTTGATCTTTTATTGTAATAAAGTTAGATAAATCGCTATAAGAGGTTACTTTATCACTTAATGTATCCAAAGTGCTTTTCTTGCCATCCACCGCCGCCTGTTGAGCCCCAGCAATAGAGCCAAATACTGCAGTCACCGCCACACTAGCAATAGACACCACAATACACACAAAAAAGATAAAGTTTCTTAGCTTTAGCGCCTTAATCATATCATTTTTAACATCTGGCACTAGATTTATCTCTTGGCTCATCACGCTACTGCGAGTAAAACTAAACTTCTCTTTTAGATCGCTCAGATCAAACTTAAAATTAAAGTTCAAACCTTTCTTAGCACCATTGTCTTTGGCATTATTTGTGGTGTTTTTTGCATTGTCGCCGCCCATTAGTCATTACTCCTTTCAGATAATCCAATCGCCACCGCAAATTCACACGCTACCGGCGCCAAAGCCTGCTGTTGTTCTGGCGTAGTCCGCACAGACTGCCAAGGATTGCCTTTCATTGTCGGAATACCAGTACGCGCTTCAATATATTCCGCAAAAAGCGGAATAGCGCTCGCATAACCAGATAAAACTATCCCACCTACCTTACCGTTCAAGTATTTAGTCTGGAAAAATCTCACCGATTTTGTCAACTCTTGCGCATAAGTATCTAGCAACCTAGATAAAATCTTAAACACCTGCCCCTCTACCTTATCCTCAGCAAGACCAAATTTCAAAATAAACTGCCGTGACTGGTCCTCGCGTACACCCAAGCCACTGGCCACACCACTCGCTAGTGTCGCAAAACCACCCGCCACAGACCTCACCAACCTTGGCTGATTTTTATACACTATCACTAAATCGGTAGATTTCTCACCAAAATCCACTATCAATGTAGCGTCCATCGCCCCGGGTACCGCCAATGCTCTTGCCATTGCCAAGGGCTCTGGCTCCATCGCAATAATGTTTAATCCGGTTTTTTCAATTAATTCCATCGCGGATTCGGCATATTCTTTTGCCACAGAAGACACCAATACTTCTGTTAGGGCAGGGTTGTTTGGGCTTGTCCCTAGTAGCACATAGTCCGCCTTGGCATCACTCATTGCCATCGGTACGTATTTATCTATCTCGTATTTAAAGGTCTTTATTAACTCTTTTTCTGGCAAAGTTTCCGTTTCCACCACAGAAGTAAAAGTCTTGTTTGCCGGCAAACCCACTGCCGCGTTTTTTGTACGAATTCCGGCTTGATTAACGGCCCCCATTATGGCCTCACCCAAACGTTTTTTGCCTAAATCTGAAGTATCCATCGTTAACTTCTGCTCAATTGGCACATATGCATAATGCCCCAAAGTCCACCCTTGATTAGCATTACCAAAAAGCTGAATAATCCGCATCGAATTCGTACCAATATCCAGTGAGAAGAAATCGCCCACGCCATGTAATAAATTCATATTCCCATTATAAGCGTAATCATTAAAAAAATCAAGCAATTTTCTTCAAAAAAAATCGCCCTATCCAGCAATTTTTAGATAATAAAATCTTTCACGGTTGCCATGTTTACCACTCAAATCATTATCACGTTTTTTCACAATCAAAAAACCATTATTTTTTAGCCACTGCTCAAAATCTTTTATAATATCTCTCCGAACTCGCTCGTTTTTTACTACCCCTTTATTTAATTGGTTCGGCAAAGCCTCAAACTGAGGCTTCAACATCACCAAGAAATCCGTATCCCTACGCGATAATTCCATTTTAGCATATTTTAAGATTTTTGTCAAGCTAAGGAACGATACATCCGCTACTATCACATCGGGAGCCTCTATCAAAACTCGCGCATTGCCCCTTATACTCACATCAAAAATATCCATTTTTTCATAAAGTACCACCCGTGAATCAGACCGCAGAGGCTCACGCATCTGTCTTGACCCTTTTTCTACTGCCATCACTTTGTTTGCCCCCATCTCTAAAGCCACAGCAGTAAAACCCCCTGTAGAAGACCCAATATCTAATACCACCTTTCCACAAAAATCATAACCAAAAGCTCGGGCAGCATCTCTTAATTTCACCACACCTCTAGAAGCAAATCCCTCGCCCCAAGCCATATCATTTTCCCAGCTCAAGCCGCCACTCTTCTTTAAAGCTTGCGAATTCGCCAACGGCAAAGCTGATGCCTTTCGCTTAAATACCTTTTGTTTATTTCCGCCTCTCGCGATATTCATAAGTCTCCGTATCCACAGACACCGTATCCCCCTCCTTGATAAACGCTGGCACTTTTATCACCACGCCCGTCTCTAGGGTAGCATCTTTCATCACCGAAGTAGACGTGTCGCCTTTTACAGCATTTTCAGTGTATGTAACCACCAACCACAAGTTCTTTGGTAACTGCAAATTAATTGGTGTGCCATTATAAAACTGGATTTCCATTTCATCGCCCTCTTTCATGAAATTCTGCGAATCCCCCACCATATCTGCCGATAGCTCATATTGCTCAAAAGATTCTGGATCCATAAAATAAAACTTCTCGTCATCACGATACAAATACTGCACCTTGCGCGTAGTTACCTCGGCTGGCTCAATTTTTTCCTGCCCCTTAAAAGTTTTAGGTAAAAGTGCCCCCGTAATCAAGTTTTTTACTTTCACATTTACGATTGAACCGCCCCGCCCCATCACTTTCTGAGAATATTCTACTACTTTATAAGGCTGACCGTCCAAAGTTATCAATGTGTTCTTTTTTAAATCAGTTGGACCGTACATTTCAAAAGACTCCTTTTATTTTATAATAATAAGCTGGTGGGTGATTCTAGCCCCCACCAGTATTTTAGCTATTCGCCACAAATGGCAACAGTGCCAAATATCGTGCTCTTTTTACCGCTACCGCCAACTGCCTTTGTTGCTTAGCAGACAAACCAGTTTTTGAAATTGGTTCAATCCGCCCATAAACATCTATATAGCGTTGTAAAGTTTTTACATCACGATAGTCAAAATACAAATTTGGATCATTCTTTATTTTTCTCATCTTAAGTATCCTTTCCTAATTTATAATTTATTAAAATGGCACCTCTGATAAGTCAATATCGCCCTCTGGTATCTCGTCTGGTACTTCTGGTGCATCAGCTCCAGTACCACCACTTGCCCCACCATAAGACGAACCTCCAGACGCCCCACCATCACGTCCACCTCCTCCGCCAACAAAGTTAAAATCTTCTACTACAATTTCCACGCGAGAACGCTTTACGCCATCTTTGCCCTCAAAACTACGTTGAGACAAACGCCCAGATACCAGCACGCCAGTGCCACGTTTAGCATATTGTGCGATCGTTTCGCCCAATCTACCCCACGCTGTACAATCCAAAAACGATACTTCTTCCTTCTGGTCGCCATTACTGTCCTTATATACTCTATTTACGGCCACCGAAAACGAACAAACCGTCGCTCCACTTGGGGTATTTCGTAGTTCTGGATCACGTGTTAAATTACCAGTAATAATTGCTTTGCTAAAACCGCGCATAATAAGTTACTCCTCTTATCTTACTTTTTTTCGTTAATATCTTCCGCACCCTTATCGGTAGCTTCAGATTTTGCATCCGCAACATCTTTAGTGCCACCATCTACGCCATCAGCGCCCTCGACATCATCGGCATTGCCACCCCCTTCAACATCCTCAGCCTCATCGGCTTCTGCCAACTCTGCTTGTCTAGCCATTGTTTTGGCTCGGTTAGCGTCCGCCTTTACTACCATACACCTCAAAACCTCATCTGCAATGTTTAGTGTATTGTAGATTTTATTAGGCGCCTCTGGGGGCAAACTCACGTCAAAATAATAATAGACAGCATATTCTTGCTTACCTACTTGGTAACTCATACGCTTCTTGCCGTCTAGTTCTTCTTTTGTGATTTTACCACCGTTGTTCTCGATAATCTTTTTTACCTTATCGAGAGCAGGGTCTAGATTCATCTCCAAATCGGGATGAAATAGCACAGAAAGTTCGTAATCTTTCATAATACTCCTTTGGTTAAAGCAAACGCAGTTTCTCCACACTCGCTTGCTGAGCTAATATTACACTAATTATATCACAAAAACTCCAAAAATAAAAGCCTATTTTACCCCTAATAGGCAATCATTCGCTCCTCTCTGTAGAAATACCTCAAAAGTGCATACATTCTTGAAGTCATAGTTGAATAACTATCCTAATGCTCACGGTTCGTTTTTATGTAAGTGTCTTCTTTTTCCAAAATTGCCTTCAAAGTATACTCTTTACACTTACCGTTATTGCAATTTGCCGGAGTATATATATAAGAACTCTCAGCATCCCCTAAA
The DNA here is from genome assembly GCA_017406745.1 of Candidatus Saccharimonadota bacterium. GTDB lineage: Bacteria > Patescibacteriota > Saccharimonadia > Saccharimonadales > Saccharimonadaceae > Nanosyncoccus. The sequence goes on from JAFQXY010000012.1 coordinate 69,175, forward strand.
TTATGTCCATCTGGATCCGTCCACAAAGCTGGGTCTATCACCTTTATATTATCTTCGCTAATGCTTTCTGGGTAATAACCATTTTCCCCATAAAAACTTTCCTCTAGGGCATAATACATAGCATTTATTGCTATCTTGCGCTGATCATCACGTCCCATTGCGTCCAAGTTAGATTTCTGTACAAAAAACAGCAATAATAGTAGCCCAGCAAACACTGCAACTATAATTAATTCTATTACTGTAAAACCTTTTTTCGCTTTCATGTCTTTATTATATCACAAAAGTATGATACAATAGTACCAATGTGGTACTGTAGCTCAGCTGGTTAGAGCGTGGGACTCATAAGCCCAAGGTCGGTGGTTCGACCCCACCCAGTACCACCATTTTTAAACAACCCATAAGCAAATCGGTGGTTCGCACCGAGCGTAGCGAGGTCCTCCCCCACCCAGTACCACCATTTTTACATCATATGTGCCTATAGTGAAATGGATATCACAATAGTCTTCGGAACTATTATTGCGGGTTCGAATCCTGCTGGGCACACCAAAAAACATCACACCGCCTCCAGTAGGCATTTTTTAATTGGGGATTCGGACTTACGTTGCGAATCCTGCTGGGCACACCAAAAAACATCACACCGCCTCCAGTAGGCATTTTTTTAGTAATTAATCTTCTTTTTTCCGCATCTCTTTCTTAGCTTTTGTTAAAAGCTCCGAAATCGTCCGCAAATCATCTGGCGACACATAACTATATTTAAATGTATAAGTAGTTTCATCACCTACCGTAGCAAGCCTAAACGTACCAAAATGAAACATCTTTTCCAAAACCCCATCTTGCGAAAAACTCGCATCTTCAATAGACGCCAAATCAATAATATTCATCGAACTCGCCATCGGCGAAGTCATTATCATTTGTATCGCGTGCTGATTTGTAATAAACAGTTTATTGCCATTATAAATCCTTAGTGTTACCAAAGCAGTAATCACCGCCACCCCTATCAAAGTTGCCAAAATAATAAACAAAAAGTTCATCCCCATTTCATCTAGTACTGGCTGCTCAATCAAAACCATCAAAAATACAAACAACACCACAGCCACCCCAATCGCCAAACCACCCAGCAACATCAAAAGATACGTCTTAGCCCGCGAAAAGACAAACTCCACATACTCGCCATCTTCCAACTTCAAAAAAGGAAAGTTCTTCTTACTTCTAGAATGTCGTATTTTTGCTAAACCTTCATCCATTTTGGCTCCTCTGGGGTTCCCTTACGCTCCCCCTTATATTATCTTATAAATTATAGTATTTTTACCCCACCAAAATACTCATCTAACCCTAATTATAGCACATTTTTTACGTTTTGTAAATGCCTCCTCCCTTTTTCCGTCACCAACCGCCCTCTAGGAGTCCGCTCCAAAAGCCCCAATTGCATCAAATATGGCTCGTAATAATCTTCTATAGTAGTAGCCTCGTCACCAGTCAAAGCAGATATGGTATTTAACCCCACAGGGCGATTATCATAATTTGCCACCATCAATTCCAACATATTACGATCTGCCGGATCCAATCCCAAAGCATCTATCTCCATCAAATCCAACGCTTTCTCTGCTATAACAGTATCTATAATTCCGTCGCCATTTACATCTGCATAATCCCGCACTCGCCGAAATATCCTATTTGCAATACGTGGCGTTAAGCGCGATCTTGTCGCTAATAGTTCTGTCGCCTCTGGCAAAATTTCCGTATTTAATATCTTTGCCGTCCTTTCCAAAATCTGCTCTATTTCGGGCTGTTTATAATATTCTAGCCGGTGCACCATCCCAAATCTGTCCCTCAAAGGTCTAGCCAAAGACCCCGTCCGCGTAGTTGCACCTATCACCGTAAAATGAGGCAAATCCAATCTTACACTTCGCGCCGCCGGCCCCTTACCTATCACAATGTCCAGCTTGTAATCTTCCATAGCAGAATATAACACTTCTTCCACTACCCTACGTAGCCTATGAATCTCATCTATAAACAGTACATCGCCATCTTTTAAATTAGTCAAAATAGAAGCCAAATCCCCCGCTCGCTCTATCGCTGGTCCACTTGTTACCCTAAGCGATGCCCCCAGTTCATGCGCTATCACGCCAGCCATCGTAGTTTTCCCCAATCCAGGCGGACCATATAATAATACATGATCCAAAGTCGTACCGTCATTGCGTTTTTTTACTGCCGTAATCGCCAACTGCAAATTCTTTTTTAAATGCTCTTGACCAATATATTCCTTAAAAGTTGTCGGACGAAGCGATACTTCTATCCGCTCTTCCTCAAGATTATCTTCCGCCAACGTGGGCTCTACCAGCCTCTCAATTGCCATATCTCTATTATAACATTAATGAAAATAATTCCAAGAAAACTGTTTTGATGCTATCATGTAATTCATTAAAAATCACCTCTACATGGTGTATAATAAAAATATGAAAGTTTTATGGACAGACGGTAGCGCAATCCCCAATCCAGGTAAGGGCGGATTCGCCGTAATAGAAGTAAAAGACAACAAAGGCTATCCTGTAATACTAGGAAATGATAAATACACCACCAATATCAAAATGGAAGGCCAAGCTCTTATCTCTGCCATAGAATACGCCGGTTCAGAAAATTGTGAAATTCACACAGATTCTGAGTTCTGGGTTAATGTCCTCACCAAATGGGCACCCACATGGGAACTTAACGGTTGGCGCAAAAAATCTGGCCCCATCAAAAACTTAGATCTCGTACAAAAACTTTATTCACTTTATCGCACCCACAATGTCACGCTAAAATGGACTCGCGGTCATATCGGCACCAAATACAACGAAATGGCCGATGAGTGGGCCGAGAAAGCCCGCACCGGCGTCAAACTTCCTAACCAAAATTAATAATTACTCAAACACTGGCACATCTTCCGGAAACGGGTCAAAAGAATCAAAATCATCTTCGCCAAATCCATCACTGCTATCACTAGTAAAATCCATAAAACCATCACCATCTTCGTCTTTATACCCAGACGAGCCATAAGGATTATAGCCAATCTCCATCAAAAACCGCGATGGCATATTGTAATTACGACTCCCAAACGAAAATCTAGATGTAGCATATGTCATAAATAATCTCCGCATCGCCCGCGTCATCCCTACATATGCCAAACGTCGCTCCTCCTCCAAAGCGTCTTCCTCGTCAGAGGAGCGCGCACTTGGGAATAGCCCATCTTCCATCCCCACCATAAACACCACTGGAAACTCTAGCCCTTTTGCAGAATGCATGGTCATAAGCGTAACGGAGTTTTTTTCACTAGACTCATCCGCACTAGACATCAGCGTTGCATCATTTAAAAACTCCTCCAAACTATCATACGCCCCCGCATTTGCTGATAATACCACTAGATTTTCCATCCGCTCCTCTGCATTAGGCGTGCCATCATCAGTCAATGTCTTAAAATCAAAATATTCTACCACGCGCTTCACAATTTCGCCAGGATTACCACCCGCATCTATCTTTCGCACAAAATCGCACAATCTCTCTACACTTTTTCTGGCCTTTCCAGCGTTTAGTGCCTCAGGTAAATCTGGATTTTTTAACGGTTCCGTTTCATCGCCCAACGTCTCCATTGCGCCTAATAGTTTAGAGATACTTGCATCTCCTACACCGGGTAACACATTATGTGCCACCCTCTCCAAGCTCACCTTATCACGTCCATTTACAATCAGTTTCAAAATTGCCAATACATCTTTTACCTCTTTACGGTCATAAAATCTTACACCACCCACAATTTTATACGGAATATGCATCTCTATAAAAGTTTTCTCAAATGTAAAAGATTGCGCATTCGTACGATAAAGTACTGCAAAATCCGAATAATCCGGATACTCTTTTTTAAGACTCAATATTTTCATCGCAACATATGTAGCTTCCGCCGTTTCATCTCGCAAAGATTCTATTTCTACCGGCTCGCCATCTCCCGCCTCCGTAAATAACTCTTTATCTGTACGCGTCTTATTTTGATTAATGATTTCTTGCGAAGCTTTTAGAATATTACCAGTACTACGATAATTTTGTTCCAATTTTATCACTTTAGCACCAGGAAAATCCTTTTCAAAGTTTAAAATATTTGTAAAATCTGCCCCTCGCCACGAATAAATAGATTGCCAATCATCACCCACTACGCAAATATTTCTCTCTTTCCCAACCAAAAGTTTCACTAATTGATATTGAATCGTATTTGTATCTTGATACTCATCAATCAAAATATGCTGAAATTTTTTCTGCCATTTTTTACGTACATCCGCATTTTTAGCAAAAAGCTCCAAAGTTTTTAATAGCAAATCATCAAAATCCAACGCCGATGCGTTCCGTTTTTCTTCTTCATATTTTTCAAAAACTTTAGCAATATCTCGTTGATTTGGAAAAAACGACTTTGCCTTATACTCCTCTGGGGAGTTACCTTGGTTTTTTTCGCTAGAAATCACTGATTGTATAGCCTTGGGCTTTAGCTGTTTTTTATCGCCCAATTTCAGATCTTTCATTATGCGCTTTATGAGTGTAATCTGATCATCCATATCATAAATTGTAAAATTATGATCCAGCCCCGCTGACTTTGCTTCTAATCGCAATATTTTTACAGCTACGCCATGAAACGTCCCCATATAAGGCATAAAGTTTCGCGGTGGCTCTATCTTTGAATCTTTTTTAATATTCGGCTGTAATAAGCGAAACAATCTTTCGCGCATCTCCCGCGCTGCTTTATTAGTAAAAGTTACCGCCAAAATATTTTGTGGTTGTACGCCATGCTGAATTAAATTAGCAATTCTGTGTGTTAATACTTTCGTTTTGCCACTACCTGCCCCAGCCAATACCAACACTGGCCCGCTCAAAGTATCCACCGCCTCCTTCTGTCTCTCGTTTAATCCGTCAGTAATAGAGCTCATTACTTTATTATATACTATTTTTTGTATTTTTCTGACAAAACCAAACTAAATACCAGTCAAAGGCACAATATCCGCACCCAAGTGTCTTAATCTTGCCGCAAAATCTTGGTATCCACGGTTGATTGGATAAACATTTCTTAATATAGACTTACCAGGTGCCGCCAACATGCCAATTAGCACCACCACCGCCGGGCGCAAAGCCTGTGGCGCAGTCAACTCCGCCGGACGCCAATTAGTTGGGCCCTCTACATAAATACGGTGTGCATCCAAAAGTTCTACTTTCACATTTAAATTAGCTAATTCTGTAGTATAAATTGCCCTATTTTCAAATACCCAATCATGTATTAGCGTACGCCCTTTAGCTACCGCCGCTATCACCGAGAAAAACGGCAAATTATCAATATTAAGCCCAGGAAACGGCATTGGGTGAATCTTATCTACTGGTGCCACTAAATTAGACTTTTTGATAGTTAAATCTACCAGTCTAGTCCGCCCATTTGCTGATTTATACTCCTCAGACTTCTCAAACCGCATATTCATAGACTTAAGCACCTCTAGTTCCACCTCCAAAAACTCAATCGGCGCCCTCAGCAGTGTGATTTCCGAATTAGTAACCAACCCCGCCGCAATAAATGACATTGCCTCAATTGGGTCTTCAGACAAATAATAATCCACATCCGCATCTAGGCGGGGGCGCCCCCGCACTACCAACCGCGTAGTACCAATACCACTAATTTTTACACCTAATTTTTCCAAGAAAAAGCAAACATCTTGCACCATATAATTAGGCGATGCCCCCACAATAGTAGTCTTCCCAGGCGCCATAGCTGCCGCCATCAATACATTTTCTGTAACAGTATCACCCCGCTCTGTTAATACAATATAACGATCATCTTTATTGTGTAAAGTTTTTTGGTCTACCTCTACCTCATAAAAACCACTACATTTAGTTGCGTCCACTTTTAGCCCAAAAGATTCCAAAGCCTTCAAATGTGGCTCTACCGTACGTACACCAAGCGAGCAACCACCAGCATAAGGTATTTCAAATTTATTATATTTATGCAACAATGGCCCTAAAAACATAATAATGGAACGTGTTTTACGCGCCGCTTCTATATCCATTTCTTGCAATTTTAATTCGCGTGGTGATATAATTTCTAAGTCACGATGACGATTTTGCCAATGGCATTTTACTCCAATAGATTCCAAAACCTCAATAATCCTAAACACCTCCTCAATCCGTGCCACCCTATGTAACACCGTTTTACCAGAATTAAGCAACGCCGCACATAGTAGTCCTACTGCCGCATTTTTTGACGTATTAATTGTAATTTCACCAAATAGTTCTTTCCCGCCTCTTATCCTAAACCCTTGCGATGCTGAATCATTTATAGAGAGAATTTGGTTACCTAATGCTTCAGATAACTTTTTTATCATCTCTAAAGAAATATTTTGCCCACCCTTCTCAATTCTATGGATTGCCGATTGGCTAGACCCTACCGCATTGGCTAAATCTTCTTGCGTCCAGCCTTTTTCTAGACGCATATGTTCTACAGTTTCACCAATTACCTGCTGATAAGTCTTTGTTTTTTTCATAAAAACATTATATCACCACGCGAATATTATGTAAATAGTTTTTTACATAATCTATGAGTTGGCCAAGGGGGTTGTTTTTTTACGCTACCTGTAGTATAAAAACAACAAGGGGGTTGCAAATAGTTTAACAAGTAAGTGGCAAGGAGAAAGGAGGAGTTATGGAAGTAGACTACATAAAGATAACCATAAAGTTGAAAAAATCTTCTTCTGGCAACCAGAAGAAGATTAAATAACTCTTAATACCATCCTACCACACAACGTCAAAAAATGCAACCCCCATTTAGGAGGAATATGAAAACAATCAAAGATTTAGACATCAAAAACAAAACCATTCTAGTGCGAGTAGACTACAATGTCCCCATAAAAAACGGCAAAGTAGCCAACGATTTGCGCATCCGCGCCAGTCTACCCACTCTAGAATATCTACGCCAACACGGCGCAGAAAAAATCATCCTTATCTCTCATCTTGGTCGCCCAGAGGGCAAAAAAGATCCATCTCTATCTCTAAAACCAGTGGCTACCGCTCTTAGCAAACTTATCCCAAATGTCAATTTCATAGACGATATATCTAAGCCAGCCGTCCAAACTGCCACCAACTCTCTCAAAAACGGCGCCATACTATTATTGGAAAATCTCCGCTTTGATCCAGGTGAAGAAGCCAACTCTAGCGATTTTATCCACAAAATTATCACCGCCACTAATGCAGATATCTACGTCCAAGACGGTTTTGCCGTAATCCACCGCGCCCATGCTTCTACCGATGCCATCAAAAAATACCTTCCAATTTATGCCGGATTATTATTAGAAAAAGAAATCCAAAATCTTTCCACCACTATTAAAGCCCCTACCAAACCACTTCTTTTGATCATCGGCGGAGCCAAAGTGGAAGACAAACAACCTCTTATAGAAAAGTTCTTACCCCTAGCAGACCACATTGTAGTAGGTGGTAAAATCTCCGCAGACGGCTACACTAGCCAAAACCCCAAAATCTACGTCGCTGAAGATTTTGACGAAGATTCATCTGGTCAAAAGCTAGATGTTGGCCCACTATCCACCACCAAAATCGCCGGCTATATCACTGATGCCAACACTATCATCTGGAACGGTCTTTTAGGTAAAGCCGAAGATCCCGCCTATGCTACGGCTTCCACCATCGTCGCCGAAATGCTTGGCGAAAAGTCAAACGCCACCACCATCATTTGTGGCGGTGATACCACTGGCTTTGTAGAAAATCTCATCACAACGCACCCCAACCTACATTATTCCCTAGTATCCACTGGCGGTGGTGCCGCTCTAGAGTTTCTGCTAGGCAAATCTTTGCCGGGGTTAGAAGCCATCGTTAAATAGCCGTCACTAGATAATCACCACTCGCCACGCAAGTCATAATTTTATTTGTCCCTAGCGCCATTAACTATTATATACGTCGTACTTTGATAGTGTCCGTGCCACCTATAGTATCTTTTTTACCACTTACAATCACCGTCATCAAATCTTTTTCACCATCACGAGTTCGCAAATACCCAGAAGCTTTTAGCTCCTCCGCCAATTCTACACCATATTCTTCTGAATACGGACGGACAAAAGCCGCATTTGCATATACCAAAGCCAACTGATTTGCCACCCGCGGATTTGCCGTCACCGAAATGATCGGCTTATTTGGGCGTTGCGCCGCTATAGACATTGTGGTTACTCCAGTTGCCGTCTGACATATAATCACATCTGCATCAATTTTTTCCGCCAACCGCGCCGCCGCACCAGAAATCGCATCATACACCGCATATGCCCCAATAGGCGCATGCGTAATTGGCGCTATCTTAGAGTGATTTTGAGTATACAGAATCACTTTTTTCATAGCTTTTACTGTTTCTACCGGATATTTACCATTTGCAGTTTCATCAGATAGCATTACCACATCAGCCCCCTGCACCACCGCAGTAGCCACGTCAGATACTTCCGCCCGTGTCGGCTCTGGCGATTCCACCATAGAGGATAACATTTGTGTTGCCACAATACAAAGCTTTGAATTTGCTCTACATAATGCAATTAATTTTCTTTGTATTATCGGCACCACTTCCGCACCAGCCTCTACTGCCATATCACCCCTAGCTATCATAATCCCATCCGCTTCTTTTACTATTTCCTCTAGATTTTCATCGCTTTCAATTGCTTTTTTGGTTTCAATCTTGGCAATTACCTTAGCGGTAGAGCCATAAGACAATAATAATTGTTTCAATTTTGCGATATCCCCCGCTGTTTGCACAAAAGATAGCGCCACATAATCATAATCGCAATTTACCCCATATTCTATATCCGCCAAATCTTTAGCGGTCAAAATATCACCACCAAAATCCGTATCGGGTAAATTTAATCCTTTCTTAGACATAATAAAACCATCGTTTAATATGGTGATTTTTATTGCTGTACTAGACACAATCTCCGTAATTTCGGCCTTAATTTTACCATCAAACAGCGCCAGTGGCTCACCAACTTTAACTTTTCCTGCCAAATTATACTGCACCGGTACCGTCATCCCGCCATCATGTTCAAAATTTTCATCAGCTTCCAATATCAACTCATCACCTTTTACCAAATCCAGTCTATTGTCTTTTATCATACCCAAACGAATTTTTGGCCCCTGCAAATCCTGCAAAATCGCTACGCTACGCCCTTTCTTTTCTGCCGCCGCGCGTATCCACTTTATTTGTTGGTCACGTTCCTCATTAGACCCATGCGAACAGTTCAACCTGCACCCATTTACCCCCGCCATTATTACTTCTTCTATCTTTTCTGCCGAATTTGTCGCCGGCCCAATAGTTGCTAAAATCTTCGTTCTCTTAAAAAGTTTACTCATATTTATATATTATCATAAAAATGTGCTAAAATATAGTTATGGCTTATGCTAAAAACAAAAACATCGGTGGGCGCAAATCTAGTACCAACATCCACACCCCCCGCACCACCATCAAATCATCTCAACGTTCCATTAGCAAACGTTTTGATCGCAAAGTTTTTGCCAGTATCAAAAAAATTATCTTGAGTATCATTTTGCTAGCAAGTTTAGCCGTTATCCTTGCTACCATCTTTACAATAACCGCCACTCCAGAAAACACCGTCAAGTCCAAAATCGAATCCATCACCGCAGATTACTACGAAAACTTCTATTACGAAAATCTCATTACTTTTGCTACCACAGAACGCACTCTAGAACAAATAATGCAACCCTACGCCGAACACGGCTTTACCAAAGTCACCCTAGAGCAACTACTACTTTTTGACAATCAACGCCACGCCGACTCCGCCAATATCCTTACCACCTACTGCAACGACACCGCCACATATATCACCATCTACCCAGACCCTCCCTACAACCGCACAGATTATCACGTAAATTACAATTATTCTTGCAATTTCTAGCAAATTAGCAAAAACCAAAAAAATAAACCAAATGGCTCATTTTGTAGTGATAATACCTTCGCACTTTCCCGCACATCGCTAGACATGGTGGTGACCTCACCGAGAGTCGAACTCGGATTGACGGGATGAAAACCCGTTGTACTAACCGTTATACTATGAGGCCAAAAAGTACTACTATTATTATATCAATAAACCCGGAACTTTTCAAGCCCCAACCAATTTCAAAAACTCATCTTCGTTTATCTTAGAAATACCCAACTTTTCAGCTTTTTCTATCTTAGACTTCCCAGGCTTTTCACCTGCAATAAGTGCCGTAGTATTACGCGTTACGGACGAAGTCACCGTAGCACCCAAATCTCGTAGTTTATCCTCTGCCTCCTCACGTCCCATGCTAGCAAGCGTACCAGTCACCACATAAGACTTCCCAGCCAAAGGCAATTCCGTAGCTACCTCATCTACCGGCCACACACCCAAACCACGCAATTCTTCTAATAGTTTTAAATTATCCTCATCAGAAAACCACGCCATTATAGATTTTGCTACCACCTCTCCTATGTCCGGTATTTTTATTAAATCATCTTCGCTGGCATCTATTAATGCATCCAAACTTTTAAACTTGCGTGCTAAGTTTACCGCCGTAGCCACCCCCACATGACGCACTCCCAACGCCGTAACAAACTTACTAAGCGCTGGATGGCGCGTAGCATCTATTGCTTTTACCAAATTATTTGCAGAAAGTTCACCAAATCTCTCCAACTCAGCTACCTTCCCAGCTTTTAATCTATACAAATCCGCTACAGACTTCACTAGCCCACTCACAATCAACGCCTCTACATTTTTTTCTCCCAACCCCTCTATATTTAAGGCTGGTTTAGAAGCATAATATTCAATCGCCCGCTTCAAAATAAAATCAGACGATTCGCCCTTTACACGATACACTGCCTCGCCATCCGGCCGTTCAAAAGTCAAATCCGGATATTGCGCGCGCAAAGCATCTTCAAAATCAAACGGCTTCACCCCCTCTGGGCGCAAAGTCACCAAAACTTCCTTAATCAGCGGAATAATATCCCCAGCTTTGTATATAATCACCGTATCCCCCACCCGCACATCTAATCTAGCAATCTCATCTGCATTATGTAGTGAAGCGTGTCGCACTGTAGAACCAGCCACCACCACAGGGTCTAATAGCGCCACCGGCGTAGCCGCACCAGTCCGCCCAATAGAAATCACAATATCTCGCACCACTGTAGTAGATTCCTCTGCCGGAAATTTAAACGCCACCGCACCCCTCGGCGTTTTCCCTACAATCCCTAGCTTATCATAAACCACCCTATCATTTATTTTTATTACCATGCCATCTGTATTAAACGGTAAATTTTTACGATATTCATCTAAATTGTCTATATATTTAAATAACTCCGCCCGCTCACTTGCCTCAAACACCCTATCTTCGCCCGAAGTCCTAAAGCCCAATTCCCTTAGCTTTTGGTAAGCCTCTGCATGCGTCGGCAAATCCGGCTTTACCAAATCGTACGCAATAAACTTCAATTTTCGCCCCGCAGTCACCTTTGGGTCTAATTGTCTAATAGACCCCGCTGCCAAATTACGCGGATTAGCAAACTCCGGCTCGCCCATTTTGCGTTGTTTAGCATTTAGTTCCTCAAAATCACGTTTAAATATAATAATTTCACCCCGTACTTCTACATCACCTAATTCACTAATAGATAATGGTACATTTTCTATGGTTCGCACATTCAAAGTTACGTCCTCCCCCACCATACCATCACCACGTGTTACCGCCTGATACAGCATACCATCACGATATTTTAGCGCACAAGCCAACCCATCCATCTTTATATCCGTAAAAAGCTCTGCAATCTTGCCACTAGGTATTAATTTTTCATTTCTAGTTATCCAATCCAAAATCTCCTCGCGCGAAAACACATCAGCAAGCGAAATCATCCGTTTATCGTGTCGTACTTTTGTAAACTTATCCAAAGCTTTGCCAGCCACCCTCTGCGTAGGTGAATCTGGCGTGATTAAATCTGGGTACTCTGTTTCCAACAAACTTAGTTCGTGTTTTAATGAGTCCGCCACCGCCTCGCTCATTATAGATTCATCTAACACATGATAATGGTATCGGTAGTCATTAATCAACTCCCGCAATTTTATAATCCGTTTTTTCGCCTCAGCTTTATCCATATTATTATTCTATCACAATCAAAAACAAAATCAGACTCCTAATTATCTAGTAGCCATCTATAATATATATATAAATATACCGTACTATATATACCGGTAAAACAAGTCATCGCCACCAAGCAAAACGGTATAAATGGTATATTTACCGCCCAGTCAAAATTCTTCATTCCCAAATCAAACCAAATCAAAGGTATCATCACTACCACCCACATTATAATTAAAACCACAATTAACGCAATCAAACGAATCACAAATCTTATTCGTCGTCCCACCATTAGCTCCGAAGCCGTCCGCAAAGCCACCATAGGATACAACCCGGGCGCGCTTACTGCCACCAGCGCGATAATCGAACTAGACAATAAATAGCTAGACAACAAAATCATCAACCCCGCAAACACCAAAAACATCAAAGCATAAAACGGCGTTGCCAAAAAATCCGTTTGCACCGCCGCCGAATACGCTATTATCAAAATAAATATCGGGATACACTGTATTACCGCCACCACAAACACCGCCAACGTAGAAAGTAGTGGCGTCATTGCATTGTATAGCGCATCGCGTAGTTTTAGCTCGTGCTTAGCCATCTTGTGTCGCAAAATAAAAATCGTTGTTAGCCATAGCATCAAGAAAATCAACACCCCAAACACCGCAACAGATTCTCCCGCCTCCATAGCTAGCCCCCCAGTAGTAATTGTAGATAATAACAAAAGCCCAGATTTTGCAAAACCACCCAGCTCCTCACCAGACTCATTCGCTATTTGGTCTAGCATTATCCCAAATTGTTCATACGTGGCTTGGCTCATCAGCCCCACCAGCACAATAGCCAGCACCACAGCCAACCCCAAAAGTGGCAAAAACAATCGCCAATTTTCAAATATCATTTTAAACGTCGTAAAAATATGTTGCATTATCCCAGGCACATTTAATTCCCGCACATAATCTTCACGGTAGCTCCGCCTAAAAGACTTGTGTGGCGAGCCAGGCTGAGAAGCTTCAGAAACTTTTCTTGCCATGCTCCAGTCTTTCTATTCTTTTTTCTATCGGCGGGTGCGTACTCAGTAAATTATTGAAAAAACCTTTGCGCAAAGGGTCATTTATATACATTTGCGCCGCCGCCACGTTTTGATTTTTCATCGGGCTAGAGTGTGATTGCAATTTCTTAAGTGCATCTATCATTCCCTCTGGATACCGCGTGATATTTACCGCCGAAGCATCCGCCAAATATTCCCTTTGTCTAGACACCGCCATTTGTACTAGCCCCGCAATTATCGGCGACAAAATCGCCGCTACTAATATCAACACATATCCTACCGGCGAACCTTCATTATCGCGCCTACGACTACCATAAAACATCATTCTAAATGCCAAATCAGAAATTAACCCAATCACGCACGTTAGTCCAAACACTATCATAGACACCCTAATATCGTAATTCTTCACGTGCGACATCTCATGCGCCATTACCGCCGTCAATTCTTTATCGTTCATGATATCCAGTAGCCCAGTCGTAGCCGCCACCGAAGCATGTTGCGGATCCCTACCAGTTGCAAAAGCATTTGGCGATTTATCATCCACAATATATACTTTTGGCATCGGTAGTCCAGTTGTAATTGATAGATTCTCCACTATATTATAAAAACGCGGATTATCTTTTTTCTCAATTTCTTTCGCGCCAGCCATTGCTGTAGCCAAAGACCCCGCTATAAAATACTGAATCACTGCATAAATAATCGCCACCACAGTCGTCCACACTGCTATCCACACATCATTAAAATACCACGCAAAAAGCACAGAGATTGCACCTATCATCACCACAAACCCCCCTATCAGCAAGATAGTTTTTCGTTTGTTTTGTGCAATTTGTTTATACATTTTTTATACTTCCCGGTTTATAAATCATACTCCGCGTTTTAACAGGGGAGGGAAAAATCATACTTTTCAAATTTAAAACTTTACTTCTGGCGCATCTTTAATCCGCGCTTTCTCACTTTCCTCTACCTCAAAATAATCACGTTTCTTAAAATGCCCCACAAAGTTATTGATTAAATTAGTTGGGAACGTCAAAATCTTGGTATTTAGCTCCTTAGCGCCAGCATTATAAAATCTGCGTGCCGCTTGGATTTTATCCTCTACATCTTGTAATTGAGTTTGCAAAGTTTTAAAGTTTTCATTAGCCTTTAGCTCTGGATAAGCCTCAGCAATTGCAAAAATTCTACCAAGCGCCGAGCTCATTTCCTTTTCGGCCTCTGCCGCTTGTTTTACCGTCTTGGCCCCCATCACTGCAGACCGCGCCTCTGTCACCATCTGGAATGTTTCTTTTTCGTGCTTAGCGTAACCTTTTACGGTCTCCACCACATTAGGGATCAAATCCGCTCGATATTTCAGTTGTACCGTAATATCACTCCACGCCTCATTTACGCGCTCATTTAGCTTGACCAAACCATTATAAGCCCCCACCACCAAAGCAATCAGCAGTACAATCACCACTACTACTATAATCGCAATTATTCCACCTGTAGACATAATTCTCCTTTTAATTATTTATACTATCATTATAACACAAAAGACAAAGTGTGAATATTTATGTACTAGCTCAAGACATTTGAGATTTTTTAAGATCTCCTCTTGTATTAAAGTATAGCACATATTCACTAGGTGTCATGTAATTTATGGATTGATGTGGTCGTTCATCATTATACCAATTTATATATTTTTGGAGTTCCA
>JAFQXY010000013.1 GCA_017406745.1 Candidatus Saccharimonadota bacterium
AAAAAATTAAAACATATTTTTAAGAAAAAGCATATTGACAAAACTGAAGCGCTATGCTATAATCAAAGTATTCACTCTAAAAGGGTGGTGTTTTATTAATGTTAAGAATTGGTGGGCAGATAGGAGTTCTAGATGTCTGGAACCAAAGCTGGCGGTATGAAAGCCGCTGCTACCAACAAAGCCAAATACGGCAAAGAGTTTTATGCTCGTATTGGCAAAAAAGGTGGCCAAAACGGTCACACTGGCGGTTTTGCTGCCAACCCTGCACTAGCCCGTATTGCGGGTGCCAAGGGTGGCCGTATCTCTCGTCGTGGCCCAGCCAAAAAAACCGCTTAAGCAAGCCATAGGGGCTAAAGCCGTGAAATTAGATAAGGTTTCACAACTCTAGCCCCTTTTTGCTGTAAAACATTAAAACCTACGCAACAAAGCCTAAACTATCACACTGCGGGCAATGGTATTTGGTATCTTGTGTTTGGAATCTTGTCAATCCACATTTTGGACAACGCGACCTCTGATGTAGCCAATCTCTATAAGTATCTAGCTCGTCCTCTATTAAATCTTCATTTATTTCTATTCCATATTCAATAGCTAGCTCCCGTGCCTTATCCCAAGCCTCAGATTCCATTCTAAGGCGCTCTACGTCCATTCTAAAGGTCTTATGGCCCAAAATAGCATGAGATACCTCATGAAGCGCCAAAAGCTCTGAAAAAGGCTCTACGGGCCCCAAGATGACGGTTTTAGGGGGCCGAAAAGCAAATTTTCGCCCATTGCGAAACCTTAAATCTGAGTAATCTGTCTTTAACCTCTTTAAAAAATCATTATCCATAGCCAAAACAGGGAACTAACCTCGCTCCTGCTGTTTTGCGTATAAATAACAACCATAAATCACGGACTCCAGTGGCCTTTTTGGCCTTCGGAATTTTACGCCAAGTTTGGGTAAATATTTTACATAACGTTTAAAAATCTTGCCCATTGGGCCACCCAAAATAATATTCTGTGGACGGTATGAGGCAATTATATCTGGCAGGCCCAAAGATATCCGCTGGGCTATATCCATCATAATTGTTTTGCGTCTTAAATCTGTAGCTACATCTACATGATATGCTTTCTCTATAGCGGAAGCCCCTGCAATATCCTCCCACTCAGCTTTTTTGCCATTGTATTCATATTTTTTATGCCCAGGCTCAAATTCATCGGTGCCGGCTAGTAGTTTGCCTTGTCGTGCCACGCCACCACCAATACCCGTAGAAAAAGTCAAAAATACCGTTTTGCCAGGCACCCCAGTAGATTCATAAATCGCCGCCAGATTAGCGTCATTTTCCAGATAAATAGGGCAACTGAACATTTTTTTTATAGGAGCCAGCAAATCTACTCGCCCCCAATCACGGTTCCCAAAAGAAACTGAATAATTTTTGTATACAGTACCAGGTATAGCCATTGCTATAGCGACAATTTTACGGTTTGTAAAACCTTGTAAATTTTTTACCAAATCTCGTATGAAACGCTCTTTGCCATACGGAGTTTTAAACTTAACTCTCCGTATTACTCTACCACGCTTAGAAAATAAAGCTATTAATGTTTTTGTTCCTCCAATATCAATCGTCAAATACATATTTTTATTATATCATTTACAGGATAAATATTATAGACATTTTAGATGTTTTTTGCTATAATTAAGAAAGTTTTGGGTCTACTCATGGATTCCGTACGCCAAGGTTATCTCTACCTCATTTCGTAACCCATGAGTAGGCCTAAAGGAAGGAAAAAATAATCATGGCAAATGCCAAAAAAACCACAATGGATGAGCTACTCTCCGCTAGCGAGGGCTCAGCTAAAAAAGTAATCGCAGGAGACACCGTTACTGGTAAAGTTCTCTCTGTTAAAAAACACGAGATTCTCATAGATCTCGGCGCACAGGGTGTAGGGTTAATCCCGCGCAAAGAAGTATCTTTTGCCCGCAATTTACAGGTAGGCGACGAAGTCACCGCCTCTGTTATTGAGGCAGAAATGGATGATGGCTACGTACTATTATCTCTACGCAAGGCCGTTAAAGATAAAGGCTGGGATGAAATTCAAGGCAAATTAGACAGCTCTGAAACCGTAGAAGTTACACCATTTGATGCTAATCGCGGTGGACTACTAGCCGAATATGAGGGAATTAGAGGGTTTTTGCCCGTTTCTCAACTTTCAGCCGAACATTATCCACGTGTAGGCTCCGCTGATAAAGACGAAATATTGCAACGCCTCAACTCTCTAGTAGGTAAACCCATCAAGGTGCGTATTCTTGATGCCATCAAAAAAGAAAACAAGCTCATTTTCTCAGAGAAAGAGGCTATCCGTGATGGTCTAGCCGAACGTTTCGCTAAGCTTAATGTGGGCGACATTATCAAAGGAGTAGTTACTGGGGTAGTAGACTTCGGCGTATTTGTCAATGTAGATGGTATTGAAGGATTGGTACATATCTCCGAGATATCCTGGGAGCGCGTCAATAATCCATCGGATTATGTCAAAATTGGCGATGTGATTGAGGCTAAAATCATCGCTATAGACAAGGAACGTCTATCTCTCTCTATGAAACAGCTCACAGAAGACCCTTGGATCTCTGAGGTTGAAAATCTAGAAAAGGGCTCAAAAGTAGAGGGCACCGTTACGCGCATTACGCCTTTCGGCGCTTTTGTACAGATCTCCCCAGCCGTAGAGGCTCTAGTGCATGTTTCCGAGCTAGGCGAAGGTAGCGATGTGGACCCAGAAAAAGTCTTCACCTTAAACGAGCGCAAAAACTTTACAGTATTAGACATAGATAAAGAGGGTCGCAAAATCTCTCTATCTATCGCAAAGAAATAACATATCCTTTGGCAAAATACAGCTTTTTACAATAAGCTGTATTTTGTTCAATAGTGTATTAAAATATGATATAATTATCATAAGGAGATTTTTGTGAAAAAAAACGATAAAAAGACTCGCAATGGAAGCGAACGCCCATGGCTAGAACTATACAAAGAAGAGGGCATACCAAGTAGTCTAGAATACCCAGATTGTTCCATGGTAGACATGATTATTCAAAGTGCCGAAAAATGGCCAGATAACATCGCCTATTCCTATTATGGCCACAAAGTGACCTACAAAAACTTTATCAGAAAAATAGAAAAGGCGGCTCGCGCACTCAAGAATTATGGCGTCAAAGAGGGCGACCGTGTTACTATTTGTATGCCTAATACCCCAGAGGGCATCACTATGGTATACGCAGTAAACATGGTGGGGGCCATCTGCAATATGGTGCACCCATTATCTTCAGAAAAAGAATTAGAATACTACATCAAAGTCGCAGAATCCAAATATGTACTCGTAATAGACGCAGTCTTTGACAAGATTTATCGTCTTCGTGACACTGCTGGGCTAGAACGCATCATCGTAGTGCGCCCATCAGATGGCCTAGGCTTCCTCAAGAAAAAACTATACAACACTCTACACGTCAAAAAGGTCAAATTGCCATCTAATGACAGCAGGGTGGTTTTATGGGAAGATTTTATTGCCAACTCTTACTTTTATCAAGGCAATTACCACGAAGAGCGTGGCGGAGCAGACCCAGCCATCATCATGTACTCTGGTGGCACTACTGGCGCACCCAAGGCAGTTCTTTTATCCAATCTTAATATCAACGCAGAATCATTGTGTGATGCCACTATGATTCGCCAGATAACTCCAGGTGCCACAGTGTTATCTATTTTGCCACTTTTTCACTGCTTTGGTCTAGGGGTATGTATTCATACTCCATTGTGCAAGGGGATGGGTTGTATCTTAATCCCAGCCTTTTCTCACAAGCAATTCGCCGACATCATCAGAAAAAATAGTCCCAATTTTATCGTGGGCGTGCCTACATTATTCGAAGCACTCATTAATACCAAATTAAAGGGAGATGACTTAAAGTCTGTTACGGCTGTTATTTGTGGCGGCGATGCACTCAACCAGACTCTACGCGATAAAGTCAACGAGTTTCTAGCAAATCATGGTTCTAGCGCCAAAATTCGTGTTGGCTACGGCCTTACCGAAGGCTCCGGTGCCGTTTGTTTGTCACCGGAGAACACTTTTGCGGATGGTATTATCGGCGTACCTCTCCCAGACACAGATTTTAAAATTATCAAAAATGACACCTTTAAAGAGCTTCCAGCGTGCGAAGAAGGCGAAATATGCATTTCTGGACCTCTAGTAATGATGGGTTATCTTGGCGACGACGCCGAAACCGCTCAGGCTATTCGTCTTCATGATGATGGCAAAGTCTGGCTTCATACTGGCGATATCGGCTACGTAGGCGAAGATGGTTTAATCTATTTCGCTCAACGCCTCAAGCGTATTATCATTTCATCCGGTTACAATATTTATCCTACTCATCTAGAGTCCGTCATCAACTCGCATGAGGCCGTCCTCACCTCCACCGTTATAGGAGTAGATCACCCTTATAAGGGGCAAGTACCTAAAGCTTTCATCGTCCTAAAACCAGGTTACAAGCCAGGCAAACGTATAGAGCGCGAAATTAGGGAATTACTAGAGCGTAACGTCCCTATTTATGCACTCCCCACTGCCTATGAGTTTCGAGATAAACTCCCTCAAACTTTAGTTGGCAAAGTTGCCTTCAAAAAACTCGAAGCAGAAGAAAAAAAGAAAAAATAACCTTTTATCTTTAGCAAAAGGCAATCAGCTCTCAATTCATTTTTGAAATTTAATTTTATTTTAAGTCTTAAGCGTTATTATAGAAGCATAACAAAGGAGATTAAAATGAAAATTAATAATTATAAAACTACAAATAAAAGCTCAAACGAAACTAAACGTATTTATCCAAAGAGTCGCCGTAAAGCCCGCGCCATAAACTCAAAAACTGAAACGCGCTATCGTATTCTAGAAAACACCATGCGAGGGTACTTCAATTATTCTATATGATATAATATGAATTAAGATGCAAGACAGGGTCAAAATCTACGGAGTATATAAGCATTTTAAAGGAGGCTTATATTTAGTAGAGGATATTATTTATCACTCCGAAACCAATGAGAAAATGGTAGCCTATCGCGCTCTCTATGGCGACCACAAACTCTGGTGTCGCCCTTATGATATGTTTTTAGAAGAAATTGACCCCAAAAAATACCCTAATGCAAAACAAAAACATCGCTTTGAACTCCAAGAATTAAACTAATTCAGATAATAACATAAATTGTTTTGTGCTAACAAAAAAATGGCTCCCCCGGCCAGACTCGCACCGGAGGCGTAAGCCGGAGGTCCGAGTCTGCTCTTTTTTAAGTTTTTTGAACAAAAAAATGGCTCCCCCGGCCAGACTCGAACTGGCAACCTCGAAGTTAACAGCTTCTTGCTCCACCATTGAGCTACAGGGGAATCCAATTTGTCAACACTCCACACAGACCAATCCGTAACAGAGTGTAACTCCATTATAGCATATTTTTTCAAAATGTGGTAAAATTAAATACAGATTCTTAATTTTCATAGGCACAGAAAGGAGAGTATGGAAGAAAAAACTATACAAATTGCTGGTTCAATCACTGTAGATGAGCTATCAAAAGCCCTCGGCCTTTCTGTTACCGAATTAATCGGCACTCTTTTTAAAAACGGCATTGTTGCTACCATTAATCAGCGCCTAGATTATGAAACCGCCAGCATCATCATAGATGAGTTAGGCCTAAAAAACGTAAAATTAGAGCGCAAAAACACCTCTACCAAAACTAGTGAATACCATAGGGAATTAAGCGACAAGGCCGTCATTCGCCCTCCAGTAGTAGCCGTGATGGGCCACGTAGACCACGGTAAAACCACTCTGCTAGATACCCTCCTTCATAAAAAGACCGTAGAAAAAGAGGCGGGCGGTATTACTCAACATATTTCTGCCTACCAGCTCAAACACGATGACAGGCTAATTACTTTTCTAGATACCCCAGGCCACGAGGCCTTCGCCGCTATTCGTCAGCACGGCGCTATGCTTACAGACATTGTGGTAATAGTGGTAGCCGCTGACGATGGCGTCAAGCCTCAAACTATAGAGGCTATTAACTTTGCCAAATCCGCCAACGCTAAGATTATTGTGGCTATTAATAAAATAGATAGAGAGGGCGCAGATATAGATCGCACCAAGGCGGACTTAAGCCAGCACGGTCTTCAGCCAGAGGA
Organism: Candidatus Saccharimonadota bacterium; assembly: GCA_017406745.1. Classification (GTDB taxonomy): domain Bacteria; phylum Patescibacteriota; class Saccharimonadia; order Saccharimonadales; family Saccharimonadaceae; genus Nanosyncoccus. The sequence continues at coordinate 6,172 of JAFQXY010000013.1, forward strand.
GTGGGGTGGCGATATTACTATGGTACCTATCTCTGCCAAACAGGGTACCAATCTAGACCAACTTCTAGATATGATTCTTCTTACCGCTGATATTGAAGAACTAAAAGCCGATACAGATATTCCATCGGAGGGGCTCGTTATTGAATCTCACATGGAAACCGGCAAAGGTTCCGTTGTAAATCTACTTATTACCGGTGGGGAATTAAAAACCGGCGAGTTTATCGTGGCTGGCAGTACCTACGGTAAAGTCCGCACCATGCTAGACTGGCAAGGCAAACCAAGGGGCAAAGCCACCCCATCCACCCCAGTCACCATCACCGGCTTTAAAGAACTACCTAATTTTGGCGATCGCTTTATAGAGGTAACAGACGAAAAAACCGCTCGCAAAATGGCGCTTTTGAACGCTCAAGCAGAAGCCAGCGAAACCGCCAGTGCCAACGTGACAAGCAGTGACCTCCTCCGTATGATGAACGTTGCAGATAATTCCAAAGTCTTCAATGTGATTGTAAAAGGCGACGTGCTTGGCTCTGTTACTAGTGTGGTTGACTCTCTTAAGATGATAGATACTCACGGGGAAATATCCCTTAATATCATTTCTACCGGTGTAGGCGATATTAACGAAAATGATGTCTATATGGCTGCAGGTGACAATACGGTAATTTATGGTTTTAACGTATCCATTCCAATTAACATCAGCAAAATGGCCGCTCGTGATGGCGTACCAGTCCGCACTTTCCGCGTAATCTACGAATTATTAGACGACGCCAAACATGAAATGGAACAACTCTTAGATGCTGAAGTAATCGAAACTGATCAAGGTGAAATGAAAGTCCTCGGTGTATTTCGTACAGAGAAAACCAGCATTATCGCTGGCGGCGAAGTTCTTAATGGCGACGTAAAACCGGGTTTTTTGGCGCGAGCCGTTCGCAACAAAACTTATCTTGGCGAAGTAGAAGTCACCTCTGTCCAAAAAGAAAAAATGGATGTCAAAGAGCTCTCCGCAGGCGAAACTGGCGGGCTTGCCCTCAAAACCACACAAAAAATCCCTCTCGAAATCGGCGACCGTCTCAAATTCTTCACTCGTGAAACCAAACAACGCACTTTATAATTTTTATGCTATAATTGTTTTTATGAAAAACGGAAAACTCAGCCCTGCATTGTTGATGATAGTTGTGGGTGCGGTTGTTGCTATTGTGTCATTAAGCTGCTATTTTATTTTATTAGAAAAGACCTGCCGTCCATATAATTTTGCTGGTTTTTGTGGTCTAGGCTATTTCTCTTATTTATTTCCATTTTTTGCTCTTGGCATCACTATATTTATTAGAGGTCTAGTATTTGAAATTAAAATTTTTTTCGCATCTCGCAATAATAATAACCAATATAATCACATAAAAGATCTTAATTTTTTTCAGATGTTTACTTCTACTGTCTGGGGGTATCTTACTGTCGTGTCGGGAGCCGTACTTATAATTTCTGCCTTTGTCTTATTTGGTAAATTATTAAATGGTACTGCAGACGTTAGAGCCCAAGCAAATGATACGGCGCTTATTTTGCACTTTGTAGTATCATTTATAACATTTTTATCTTTAGTACTTTTGAAAAAATATTATAATAAACATAGACGAAAATAATATACAGATAGTAACTTGTAATACCGACAAGCTGATATAGTCCAAATATCTCCCTGCATATTAGCGCCACTACTGTCTGTAATTATCTATATTTTTGTGTTATAATCTAAACATATTTATCAACAATCAAATTATAAAGTTTTATTTAATGACAAAAATCATCACTACTCCAGACCCACGCCTTAGGGAGTCATCCGAAAAAGTTGGCAAAATTACCGATGAAATCATCCAAATCATCAATGATATGCGCCAGCTATCCTTAGAATGGGAAAAAGAACACCCCTATGAGCTATCTGCCGCAATGGCCGCACCTCAGATAGGGGTAAATAAACGCATCATCATTATCCGTGACGACATGGAAGACAAGAAAAAAGCCACCTATACCGCCCTCGTAGACCCAGAGATTATCAAAACAGAGGGTAAAACCACTAGAGATTACGAGGGTTGTCTTTCTGTTCCCAAAATCTATGGCATGGTTCCACGCCCGCACAAAGTCCGGCTCAAGGCAAAGTTAGAAGATGGCAAAGAAGTACGCATTAAGGCTACCGGCGAACTTGCCCGTACTCTATTACACGAAATAGACCACCTCAACGGTACTCTTTTTATAGATCATATCAAAAAAGACAAAAACGCCTTTTATGAAATGGACGACAAGGGTGAACTTCAGCCAGTAGATTACGAGGAAAAAATAAAGAATAACAAAGAGCTATGGGGCGATGACTAAAATTTTGTTTCTGGGCAACGGCCCTCTCGCTGACTCCGTTCTTAACGTATTGCAAAAACACTACGATATTGTTTTTCATGCCCGCACCAAAACGGACTTAGATACTGTCAAAAAGCTCAAGGAAAACCACCCCGAGCTTCATGCTATACTTGCATCTTATGGAATAATTATCCCTCAAGATGTCCTAGAATTATTTGAACCAGAGGGAATTATCAATATTCACCCTTCTAAATTACCAGAGTATCGTGGCCCCTCCCCCATAGAGTCCGCTATTTTAAACGGCGCTACAGATTTTTCCGTTTCTATTATGAAATTAACTAAAGATATGGACGCCGGCGACCTATATTATCAAGAGACTTTGCATAATTTACCTCTAGACAAATCAATAATTTACCAAAAACTCTCTGAGGCAGGCGCCAAGTGGCTAATTAATAATCTAGATAATCTTCCTATCCCTGTAAAACAAGATCACAAAAAAGCTACTTATACCCATAAATTCACCAAAACAGATGGCCAAATAGATCCAAACAGAGAAACATCTACTCAAATTTATCGCAAAATCGTGGCTTTCCAAGGCTTTCCAAAGGTCAAATATCCTTTCTACGGCCAAAATTGCATCATTTTAACGGCTCACCCCATGGAGCAGGGTGATACCGCTCCAATTGTTTTAAAATGTGCTAATAGTTCAAAACTGGCTATAGACTGTCTTCAACCAGAGGGCAAACGCCCCATGGATGCTAAAAGCTTTCTAAATGGTTACAAAAAATAATCTTTATGCTATAATAAGCGTATGCAATTTGACGAAAAGTTTTTAGCAGATATGGGACTATCTGCTATGCCAGAGCAAGAAAAACAGGCTTTTCTAGATTATATCCAAGAGGAGCTAGAAGTACGTATTGGTGAGCGCATTGCCAAAGGTATGACAGAAGCGCAACTCGCTGAATTTGACTCCCTCACAGATCAGTCAGAGATTACTGCCTGGCTAGAGAAAAACCGCCCAGATTATCGCGACATTGTTACGCGCACCATTGCAGACATGAAAGATGAAATCCGCGCTAACCGTAGCAAATTAATATAAATCCATAGAGAGTATTATGAATTTTAACGACGTAGAAGCTACTCGCCAAAGATATTTTGCCAAAAGCCAAGCCATTTCAAAAAAACGTAAAAAAGTTATTACTATTTTTCTTATAATAGCTTTCATTATTGATATTTTTTTATTAGTGCTTAATTTTGACACTATCAAAACTCTATTTGTACATCCATCCGTTCAGTCAGCCATAAGTATCATTATGCCAACGATGATAATTATAATATTTGAGTTAGTTTTATCGTTCATAATAGCACATTTGGCTACAATTAATAACAATATTACTGAGGAGTATCAAGATTATAAACGTGCTTATAAAAAGTATTTTGTTTCTCGTCAATTAGCCAGTATCTTTACAAAAATAGATTACAATCATGAACTTGGTTTAGATAAAGAACTTCTTCAAGAAACAGGCCTTATTTACACTGGAGATGTATACCGATCTAACGATCTTGTTCATGGAGAATATAATAATGTTAGTTTTACGCAAGCAGATGTAACCATAGAAGAAGTGCGCAAAACCAAAGACGCAGATGGCCATACCGAAACTAAAATTATTACTATTTTTAATGGTAGATATCTCATTTTTACATTTCCTAAGAAATTTGACTATAAAATGGTCATTTCTTTCAATGGCTATGGCGAATCATATATTAATCCAAAAACTAAACGTGGCCTAAGACGGATAGAAACCGAATCAACTGAATTCAATAAACGTTTTCTAGTTTATGCAGAAGATGAATTTGAGGCGTTTTACATATTAAACCCTACATTTATTGAAAATCTAGAAAAGCTAGGTCAGCAATATGATAACAACTTAGTCTTATATTTTTCCGACAACAAATTATATATTGGTCTTAACGATAATGGTGACATATTCGAACCGCCAGATGGAGCTGCACCCATTGACGAACGAAAAGAGCTAGCAAAAGTGACCAATGACATGCAATTAGTTATAAATCTCATAGACAATTTAAAACTAAACAGATAAAATCAAACTTTTTATTATAATAAACAAAGATTGTTACTCCTATAATAGTCCAGGCGGGTCTAGGGTTATACGAAAACTTGGATCCAAATCACTCAGTGCTTCCACTAATTTTTTTCGTGATTTCGCCCGCACGATTATTTGCCATGTATATCCCGAAATTGTATGTTCATGAAAAGCTGGCATCGGTGGCGATACAACTATCTCCTTTATTCCAGTCAATTTTTGCACTGCCATCCGCACCTTCCGCAATACTACTGCCTCTGTTTTCATGGTAATTTCACACTTTGCCACAAACATAAAAGGCGGGAACCCCCCCACTTTTCTCCTCTTTAGCATATACTTATAAAAATCAGCATAATTTTCTGCCACCGCATAATTAATCACCGGATGCTCTGGGCGAAAAGTTTGGATAAATACTTCCGCCGTATCCAGATGCCCCCGCCCCACTCGTCCAATCACTTGGGTGAGCAGTTGGAAAGCTCGCTCCTCGGCTACATAATCAGGCAAGGCCAATCCTGCATCCGCCTGCACCACTCCCACCGTAGCCAATCTAGGCAAATCCAGCCCCTTGGCTAAAGTTTGTGTTCCTACCAATATGTCCACTTCACCACTTCGCACCTCATCATATACCGCCTCTAGCCCCTCGCCTTTTTTGTTGTCTGCGTCAAATCGTCGCACTCTAGCCTCGTGAAACAACCGCGTTAGCTCCGTTTCTAGTAGTTTTGTCCCAAACCCCTTATGCAGAATTTCCGGTGACCCGCATTTAGGGCAAGCATTCGGCACGCGCTCACAATGTCCACAAGTGTGGCACACTAGCTCATACTTATCCGCATGAAGTGTTAAGGGCAAAAAACAATGCGGGCAAGCCAGCTCCTCTCCGCAATTTTCGCAAATCGTAAGAGGTGCAGATCCTCGCCGGTTATGAAAAATCAACGTCTGTTGCCCCATCTCCAGATTGCGTTTCATCGCTTTTAGCAGGGAATTGCTAAAATAACGATTCCGTGAAAATTCCTCCCTATTTTTAAAATCTATTATCTTAATATCCGCTTTGCGTGCGGTACTTTTTGCTCGCACGTTAAGTGGCACCACCGCTTGTTTTTTCTCCGCCAGATAATAATCTGCCACTGTAGGGGTAGCAGATCCTAAAACACAATCGCACTTTAATATCTGAGCCACATAGCTTGCTACCCTAATTGCAGAATATTTTGGTGTAATTTCTTGGGAATAAGTCGCCTCATGCTCCTCATCTATTATGATCAGCCCCAAATCCTTAAGTGGCGCAAACAGGGCGGAGCGTGGCCCTACCACTATACGTGGCTTTTCTGACTCTAGCAAGCCTTCAAAAATTAAATGCCGTTCTGCCTCTGTTTGCCCAGAGTGGATTAGAGAAACATTCTCGCCAAATACTTCGCTAAAAATTCGTACCAATTGCCCCGTTAGGGCTATTTCTGGCACCAAAAGTATCACAGATTTTTGCTGTTTTAAGGCATTTTCAGCCATTTTGAGGTATATATTAGTTTTACCACTACCAGTAACGCCATGAAGTAGTTTCGTGGCTCCTACGGCCTTCTGGAGGCCTTGTAGGGCATTTTTTTGATGAAGATTAAGCTTAATTTCAGGAGATTCTACCAAACCTTCTTCTCGTTCGGTTTTATTATCAAATTGTTCGGTCTGTTCGGTTTTTTGTTTCCGTCTCTTTTTTTCTACGCCTTTTGGTAAAATTAACCCCACTGCGCTACTTAGTGGTGCTTGGTAATATTCGGCTACAAATTGTGCAGTTTTCACTAAATGCGCCGGCAACGGTGTTGAATAAATAATTCGTATAATCGGCTTCGTTGCAAAATCTGGCTGAGCAACTTTTTTTACCACTACCGCCACAGTTTTACCGCGCCCAAACGGCACCTCCACAACCTGCCCAGGCGCCAGCTCCGGCAGGGCATCACCGGCCGAGTATGTCAGCGCTCCACCATCCCGCGCCCCACGTTTCAACGTCATCACCTCATAAAACATATCACCATTATACCATCTCACACCAAAATATACTCCACCTCCTCGTTCACCTCTGCAAAACAGTCAAAATGCTTGTTGACTTTATGCAATTAACTATATTCCAGAGATACCCCAGCCAGAGCTCGTGCACACTGCGATTAATAGCATTCTCACTGCGCAAGGTTCCACAGACACGGATAAGGCTATCACTTTACTACTTTATTTAATGCGCGCCCAGCTGTTTTTGGATGGCAATAAGCGTGTTGCTACCTTCGCCTGTAATAAAATTCTAGTTTCCACCGGCCACGGTATTTTCTCTCTTCCTCCAGAACTAAAAGAGGAATTCGCCACCAAGCTCGTCAAATACTACGAGGACGACCAGATGGACCCGCTCAAGTCCTTCATCGCAGAAAATTGTATCACTGGGCTATAGTCCAGAAGCCAAAAAACATCCAGAAAAATCGCAAAAATGCTTGCTATATACACCCGTTGTATTTTTTACCACATTACGCTATAATAGAGTAAATAAAGCGAGGTAAAATGTTAGATTTAATTATTACATCTAGGGTGCGACGCAAAATTATTGCAGTTTTTGCCAAATATCCAGATTTTAAGACCCACACACGTGGCTTAGCCAAACTCATTAAGGAAGACCCAGGCAATATCCAGAGGGAATTAACCCGCCTAGCAGAAGGCAATTTTCTCATCATGACCAAAAGAGGCAAAAACCGCATTTATCAAACCAACAAACAATATCCATTATTAAAAGAATTGCAAAGCATGGTTATAAAAAGCCAAAAAGGTGGCAAACCTAGCAAAACCATAGGCTAGTTGTTTCAAAAGCCCTACAGTCAAAAACACAAAATCGTGAGAAAAACGGAGGTATAAATTGAACAAATTATTTACTCAATTACTGGCAGTTCGCAATATCAACGAAGATTTTTTACACCCTAAATACGAAAACTTATCAGACCCCTACAATGTGCCAGACATAAAAAAAGCCGTAGAACGTATCAAGAATAGCATCAATAATCAAGAAAAAATCCTTATCTATGGCGACTACGACGTAGACGGCATCACAGCTAGTACTCTGATGGAACAAACTCTAATACTGGCTGGCATTCCTCAGCAAAATATTCAAATCATGCTTCCAGATAGATTTATAGATGGCTACGGCATGAGTCCGCGTCTAATAGAACGCGCCAAAGAGCAAAAAATTAATCTAGTTATTACCGTAGATTGTGGCTCGCGTAATCACTCTATTATAGACGAATTAAACAAATTGAATATAGATACCATTATCACAGATCATCACGAGTGCGATCCCACCACCCCAAGTGCGGTTGCTACCATCAACCCCCATCGCCAAGATACTCCCGCTCCACAACTACACAGCCTAGCTGGCGTAGGTGTAGCTTTTAAGCTGGCCCAAGCCCTAGTCAAGGCAAATCTTATAAAAAACGGTCAAGAAAAATGGCTCTTAGATCTAGTTTTGATCGGTACTATCTGTGATCATATGGAGCTAACTGGAGAAAATCGCATTCTTTGTTATTATGGGATCAAAGTGCTAGAAAAAACTCGCCGTAAAGGGCTAATAGAGCTAATGCGCCTTGCCGGCACCAAGCAGATTACATCAGAATCAATCGGGTTCCAAATAGGTCCACGCCTTAATGCGTCTGGTAGGCTCACTACTGCCACTACATCTCTTAATCTACTTCGCACTGCCAAGGCCACCGAATCTGCCATGCTTGCCAGCCAATTAGAACAACTAAATAAAGACCGTCGTTCTGCTCAGCGCACTGCGCTCAAAGAAATTACCGAACGGGGCATCACAAAAGACCCAGTTATCGTAGAGGCTGGCAAATGGCACGAGGGAATTATTGGCATTGTAGCGGGGCGCCTAGTAGAACAATACCAAAAACCCGCCTTTGTATTAACAGAGATAGATGGCGATATTTACAAAGGTTCGGGGCGCAGTTTTGGCGATTTTAGCCTTGCCGAAGCCCTTAATTATGTCAAAGATACCATCATTGGCGGTGGCGGTCATGCTGGTGCCGCCGGCGTACAGGTACCAAAGAACAAATTAAATGACTTTCGTGAACAAATAAATAAATATTATCAGAACCTTAATTTAAAAGACCAATCTCGCTATCTCATTAGCCACCCAGACCTCACCGCCACTAGTCTAAAAGATTTTACACGAGATTTTATGGCAGAGCTTCGCGCCCTAGAGCCATTTGGCCCAGGGAATAAAGAGCCAATTTTTCAAATCAGTGGAGCTAATATTATAAATCAACGCCGTATGGGGGCGGATGGCCGACACCTCCGCCTAGACATCTGCGATTCGCAAAAAAATACCCTTAAATTGGTGTCTTTTAATTCGCCAGAAAGCTGGTTTACGCTAGACCCATCCGCTAGCTACAGCTTCCTTATCCAGCCCATAGAAAATGACTTCAACGGCATACGTTCGGTAGAGGCACGTCTTATTGATGTGATATAGTCTCTAGATTATCGCATCGCAGAGCCTAAGACATAATGAATTATGTAACAAAAACCCATTATGACGCCCATGTGATATAATAAAATTATGAAGAAAATCATTCTCAAATGCAAACTAAACAACCTTGATAGATTTGAAAACCAGCTTAGTGATATAGATTTAGATTTTGGCGCCATTTACTGGCAACACGACCGCGTTTACGTGCCACGAGGTTACAAGCGTGGACAAAACCTCCCGCGCCTAATCATGCGCACCGAAATACACGCGGTGGATGAGTCTCCCAAATACAGCCTAATTTTACGTCGTCACATAGAAGATTCTGGTGTAGATATTGTAGAAGATACCCCTATCAAAGATTATGCTTCGGCAGTAAACATTATTTTGCAACTTGGTTTTAAATTAGCCGGTGAAGTTTCACGCCGCCGGCAAGATTTGCAGACGGGAGAGGGAACTACTATCCACTTAGATCAAATAGAATCTCCAGATGGCACCTCTACTGCTTACGCTAAAATAGAGTCCGTTTTGTCTCCAGAAGATTCCATCACCGAGGCAAAAGCCGACCTCCTCAAGACTTTCAAGACCCTCGGCGAATCCAATATTATCGATTCCGCTTATTTTGAAGTGTGATATAATATAATTATTACAAATAAGTGGAGTAATTATAATTATGGAAGAACCCTTTGACGTCTTTCTTTGGGCTAACGAAATTGACGAAATTAAAAATAACGTAGCCGCCGAGCTATTCTTATTCAACAAAAACTACACACCCTACAAAATTAAATATTCGGACAATCTTACCAATTCAGTTAAGTCAATGTTTATGAACGAGGCTATCAAATATATCATCACTGAAGCTGATAAGGGCTTGGAATGCCGTGAATACGAAAAAGCCGATGGTGAAGACAAGGTGATTTACCACACTAAACTAACCAAAGTCGGTCGCGCCGAAACTCTCATCCACCTCATAGAAAACGAATACAAAGATATTGATTATTTTTCGGAAAACGAATATGATTTTAAAAAAGTAAAGGGAATCATTGCCAAGTTTACCTATCCAGGCGGAGATGATGGCACCAAGACTTTTTATATTGCTAAGCTTATCTCTGCCTCTAGCGCTCTCAAAGGCGCCAGTAGCTGGGAAATCAACGGCGAAAGCTTCCAACCTTTTAGCGCCGAAATCGCCCTCAAGATGCCAGATGACAACCAAGTCGCCATCGTAGATAAAACCATCATAGTATTCAACCAGGCCAAATTTGAAAACCTTTTCCAATATGATTACAAATCTCAGGTCATTGCCGAGGAAAAAGCCAAAGAATTAACCGAAAAATACAAACTCTCTTTTGCAGAAGGCCTTACCTTAGACACCCTACTGGCAGATAAAAAACCCATTTTAAAGAAAGTCCAAGCCATGGACATCTCCGAAGAGATGCCCCAAGACAAACTCTTAGACTACGCTGACGAAATGCAACTAGAACTCATGACCGATGATGACGGCTCAATCATTATTATGGACGACAAAGACCTTACCATGTTTGTAAATCTCTTAAATGAAGATTATTACGTATCACCGGTCAACGGCAAACGTTACGAAATCAAATCTAAAAAACTCCTCGGCGAGCCAGACGGCGAACCACCACGAGGGTAGAGAAGCACAAGTATTAGAAGATTAACCAGCTAAGCCATTTTAAACAATAAAAAGTGCGAACCAGACTAATTTTTACAACAGTTACAGATGAGTATCCTGTACTGTAATACAGGTACGAATCTGCCTAACTGTTGTAAAAATTATTACTGCGTGAGCACTTCCGTTTAAAATGGCTTAGCTGGTTAATCTTTTGAGTGAACTTCACTACCTCTGTTTGTTCGGTTTTGTCAACATTTTTCACGTGTAATGTCAAGCCAAAGTGTTCGGGTGTATGTTCGGTAAATTAACAGGGAAAAATCCACACATTGTGGAAAACTATTAGTATAAAAAAGTCTAAAAAAGCTCTTGCATTTTTGAAAAAAATATCATAAACTTAAATCAGTGGAAATAATTACAAAAACCACAAACAAAAACGCACATTAAAAAAGTTTGAGGTCGTTCAACTAGGAGCTACGGCGCGCATTAACTTTAGCGAGATGCGTTAAAACAATCGTGCGCTCTTTCCTTAAACACACACCTCCCAATAAAACTCTATAGGCTTATGGCCTTTACACAATAAGTCTCTCAACGGCCATGATTCTTGTGACGGGCGTTACGCCGGTCAAAGGTAAAATCGTGGTGGATTAATTGTGTCAAAACAAAAATTATAACAGAAACAAAAACGCTGAAGTTTCTAGTTGAACGATCTCAAACAGTGTATAATAAGGATATGAAGAAATTACATATCCCAGTATTATTATCCGAAGTTATGGCAAATCTGTCGCCATGTCCGGGTGAATCATATTTAGATTTAACGGCAGGTTTCGGCGGACACGCCAGAGCTATTTTGGATGTAACACAGAATTATAAAGATTCCGTTTTGGTAGATCGCGACGAATTCGCCACTGAATATTTAAGGCACGAATTTCCGTCAGAAATTACCATTATAAACCAAGATTTTTACAGTTCTATGTTACAGTTTAGCGAGTGTGGAAAAACTTTCGATATTATACTGGCGGATTTTGGAGTTTCTTCTCCGCAATTAGACATAGGAGAACGTGGCTTTTCGTTTAAAGCCGATGGTCCTTTGGATATGCGGATGGACAGGAGACAAACGTTAACTGCCGACGAGATTATCAATACGTGGAGCGAACGCAAGCTCGCTGAAATCTTTACGCGCTATGGCGAGGAGCCACTAGGGCGCGCCAAGATGCTTGCGTACACTATCGTTCATCATCGCCCCATTCATAGCACAGAAGCACTCGCCGACATCATCAAGCAAAAATCAAGATACAGCAAGATACATCCTGCCACACGCATCTTTCAAGCTGTCCGCATTGCAGTTAATGACGAATTGTCAGAGATAGAAAACGCTCTGCCACTTTTGCCACAGCTATTAAACAAAGGCGGACGAGTTGGACTAATCACTTTTCACAGTCTAGAAGATCGGTTAGTAAAAGATTTTTTTAAAGAATCTACTAGTCTTGGCGAAGAATCACCTTTTAGGGTAATCACTAAAAAGCCTATTGTTGCGGATCCTACTGAGTTAGTTATCAACCCGCGCGCCAGAAGCTCAAAATTGCGAGTGGCAGTGCGGAATTGATAAAAATAAAAAAATAACACAAAAAAGGAGGCAATATGCCAAAACAAATCTCAGTTGCAAATAAATCTCGCGCACAAAAAGTAAAAGTAAACTTTCGCTAGTGCCACAAGATTTAGGGTGGTAGGGCTCCCACAGTGGCCCTACCACAGCCGAGAATATTAGAACCTTAAAACTGCGATATGGGCTGGACATAAAAACTAAATCAGCCCACCAAATGGAGTTTTTTCACAGAGTGTGTGAAAGTGTGTATGACCTTCCCGGGGTAGCCTGTAGCTAGTTACTTGTAGCTCTGCTAGCGCAGGTCCCGGACTAAGAATTACCACCAATACTTACGAAACTTCGAAAACAAATCAAAAACAAACATAAAATTAAAAAAAGAGTGAGGAATTAATAACAAAATGAGTAATCAAACTTATGTGTCGAGGCGAGGAATGAGTGTCAACCCAACCACCAGCTTTGTCCGCAATCGCAATACCGTACGCCACACCAAACGTAGCCTAGGAAGCATTTCCCAGATTGTAATAGTTAGTATGCTTACCTTAGTTTTTGGCTTGATTTATGTTGCTGAAGGCACCAAGGCTACCAGTTTTGATTATGAAATATCCTCCGTTGAATCCGAAATCACAGAATTAACTGCCGAGCGCGACGATTTAGCTGTAGAAAAAGCTAGGCTTACCTCTGTAGCCTCTGCCAAAAATAGCACCGTTGCCTCCGCTATGGAAGATGCCACGGTTACAGGTTATGTCACAGAATAGGATAAAACTTCTCAAGTATGTTGTAATAGCCGCGCTAGGTATTATTAGCGTCCGGCTATTTTTTATCCAAATTATAGAGCATAGCGAGTGGCTAGCTAAGGCCGACGAACAGCATACTATCCTAGAAACCATCCCTGCCGAACGAGGCAAAATCTACATGATGGACAGAGATGAGCCAGTAGCAGTAGTTATGAACCAAACCACCTATTCAATCATTATAGACCCCGCCGTTACAGATAAATCGGAACTTCAAGACGCGCTCCAAACTTACGCTCCAGACTATATTTCCGCCAACCTAGACGAAGTTTATGCTACGGAGGGCCTTCGTTATTATGTAGTGGCAAAAGGTGTGCCACATTCTATTGCTACCAAGATTGCTGACAAAGGCCTAAGTAGTGTTTGGTTTCAACGTGGTAGTGGACGGGTTTACCTAGAGGGCGAAACAGCCTCTGGCTTACTTGGGTTTGTTAACGCCGATGGTTTAGGGCAATATGGCGTAGAAGGTTCTCTCAACAATCTTCTTTCCGGTAAAGATGGCCTATTAAAATCCGTATCCGATGTCAACAATGTGGCTCTTTCTATTGGTGACGACAACATTAAAATCCCTGCCGAAAACGGCCAAGATGTCGTTTTAAGCGTAGATCGTAGTTTGGAACGTGGCGTAGAGGAAATAACCGTAGATGCCGTTAATTCCACTGTAGCTACCAATGCATCAGTTTTAATTATGAACGCCAATACCGGCGAGGTTCTCACCATGGCAAACGTTCCAAATTATAATCCAGCTGATTATGGCAACGTAGTTGACGCCTCCGCCTACACCAATTACGTAACTGAAGTACCATATGAGCCAGCCTCCATTTGTAAAAACTTTGCATTTTCTGCAGCTATCAATGAAGGCGTCATGACACCAGATACTACCTACTTCAACCAGGGTTACGAAATTGTGGATGATTGGAAAATCAATAACGCCACTCAAACCAGCAATGTATATGGCACCATTTCTATGCGCACGGCCCTCTATTGGTCGCTCAATACTGGTAGTATTTATGCCCTCAAACTTTTGGGCGGGTCTACCACAGATATTACTCAGCAGGGCAGGGAAAAGCTCTACGACTACTACTATAACAAATTTCGCTTAGGGCAACCCACTGGTATAGAGCTGATCGAAGCCATAGGCTACATTGAAGACCCCAACGAAGGCTGGGGCCGTGATTCCACTTACGCCAACATGACTTTTGGCCAGAATCTCCAAATTACCATGCTCCAAACCGCTACAGCATTTTCTGCCGTAGTTAATGGCGGATACTGGCGCACTCCATCCATTGTGAAAGGTACGATGTCGGCAGATGGCACCATCAATCCTTTAGAAAATACCGAAAAAGTTGAAGACCAAATTCTTACTAGCGATACTAGCGCCATGATGCGAGAAATGCTTATTCACAACCGTGATTACAAAGTTAAAGATGGCACAGATAAACCAGGCTACGATGTAGGTGGCAAATCTGGTACTGCTCAAGTAGTTGTTAATGGTGCCTACGATGATACTTATGCCCAACTTATCGGCTCGTATATTGGTTTTGTTGCTCCTAGTGGCGAGATGCCCCAATATATCATCATGACCAAAATGTGGGGCGAAGGCCAGAGTATTGATAGTGGCATCGCTATGGATTTATTCAATTCACTGTCAAATTATGTCATAGATTATTTGAAAATAAAACCAAATATATAATATAATATAGTTATGGATATCAACGAAGAAGTTTTTTACGGTCTATTACTTGCTTTAGCTGGGTTCCTCATATCAATGGCGCTTACTCCAGTTTACACACATTTCGCTTATAAATATCATTTTTGGAAAAAACAAAAAACCACCACCGTAGACGGCAAATCTCTACCAGTTATGACTAAACTTCACGCACACAAGTTTAAGCATATTTTTCCTACCATGGCTGGTTTAGTAGGCGTGTTGGCTGTCACTATTGTTACTTGGACTTTTAATCTAGACCGTGGCCAAACTTGGCTACCGCTTGTAGGATTTCTGGGCGGGTCTTTTGTAGGTGTCATAGACGATTCTATCAACATATTTGGCTCTGGGCATGGCGCAGCGGGACTACGTGGTCCAGTTAAGTTTATACTTATATCTATTGTAGGGCTAGTATTAGGCTGGTTTTTTGCCGTCAAGCTCGGCTGGACCTCTCTACTTGTACCATTTGTAGGGAATATCGAAATCGGCACTATAGGCATGATTTTAGTATTTGCTTTTGCTCTAGTTGCCACCAGTAATGCCGTTAATATCACAGACGGTCTAGATGGTCTCTCTGGTGGACTCGCCATGATCGCCTATGCCGCCTTTGGTGTTATTGCACTATTTCAAGGGCACGTGCTATTATTTGGCTTTTGTCTAACTGTTGTCGGCTGGCTCCTTAGCTATATCTGGTTCAATGTGCCACCAGCGCGCTTTATGATGGGAGATACTGGCTCTTTTGCCTTGGGTGCGGGGCTAGGCGTAGTTGCTATGATGACAAATTCATTTTTACTTTTACCAATTATTGGGTTAGTTTTTGTAGTAGAAACTAGCTCCAGCCTCATCCAGCTTTGCTCCAAAAAGTTCTTTAAAAAGAAAGTCTTTATTTCGGCGCCTTTGCACCACCATCTAGAGGCCAAAGGTTGGGGCGAGGCTAAAATCGTCATGCGTTTTTGGATTATTGCTGGAGTCTGTGCCATTTTGGGTGTCTATCTTGCCGCGGTTGGGGGCGCCATATGAAAAGCAACCGCAAACACAAGTCCGATTTAGCGATTTTGTTTGCCACACTAGGCCTTATGGCGCTAGGTTTAATCGTAATTTACGCCATCGGGCCAATGCGTGCCAATGTTCTCAATTCCACCTACGGCACAGATTATGATTCCAACTACTTTTTTATCGGCCAATTACGCTCGGTAATTTTAGCCGTTATTGCCTTTTTTCTAGCATTTAAAGTTATACCATACAAATATATTCGCAAATTTGCTAAACCTATCATGATTACCGCACTTGGTCTTTCTGCAATGCTTTGGGTTTTGTCGTTAGCCGGCTCATCTCTAGCCAAATGCGAGTTAGGCGAGTGTCGTTGGTTTCAATTAGGCCCTGCCAGTTTTCAACCCGCAGAGTTTTTAAAGCTCGCTCTTGTAATTTACCTTGCAGATTTTCTTACTCGCAAAAAAGAAGAGGGAACCATTGGTGACTTCCGAGAGTTTTGGCTCCCGCTTATTGCTATTTGTGGTTTATCGCTTTTTTTGGTTGTTATTGCGCAGGGGGATTTGGGTACTGGCGTAGCGCTTATTTCTATTATTTTTGGCATGTTACTCGTTTCTGGCATCCCTGCCAAACAATATCTAATTATGTTGACAATCGTCCTTGCAGTGGCTGTAGGTTCTGTCGCTACTTCTAGCCATCGTATGGAGCGTGTGGACGCTTGGTTTGCCACCATCACAGGTAGCGAAAGCAATGATTCCACCTACCATATAGAAAACGCCATGCTGGCTATTGGTACGGGCGGTCTTTTTGGTGTTGGTATTGGCAATTCTATTCAAGCTACAGGCTATCTTCCAGAGTCTATCAACGATTCAGTTTTTGCCATCATGGGTGAAACTTTTGGCTTTGTGGGCCTTTTTCTTATTATTGCTGTATTTGGCGTGATTCTATTAAGAATGCTCAAAGTTGCCAATGGCACCGCAGATTACAATGAGCGCCTGCTAGTGATCGGTATTTTTGCTTGGACTCTAGCTCAAGTCACTGTTAACATTATGGCTATGACTGGGCTGGTGCCAGTTACGGGTATCACATTACCACTACTCTCTTATGGTGGCACCTCCATGATATTTATTGCTTTTGCAATTGGCTTGAGTTTGCAAATTTCATGTTATACTAGTAGAGAGGTAAGTAAAGAAAATGAAAATATTAACAGTAGGCGGGGGGTCCGGGGGGCACATTACACCAGCCGCCGCCGTAATTCGTGAGATTCTAGAATTAAAACCTCGCACCGAGGTAGAGTTTTGGACGGATTTTAAATATTACAAAAATGTCACCAAGTTAACTACCGAAATGGGTGTAGGCTGGGTTGAGGGACGCGAGAAACTCAAGCGCCGTAAGGGCACCATCATTAGAGTCCGCCGTATTCCTGCGGGCAAGTTTCATCGCTACGCCAGCTGGCATTTTAAAGATTATTTTACTCACCTAGATATCACTTTAAAAGAGTTAATATTTGGTAATATTTTAGGCTTTTTAGGCTTTTTGGCGGGGCTTGTTACTGCTTTTGTACGGTTAGTCCGCCCTAGCACGCGCCCCAATATTATTTTTCTTAAAGGTGGATATGTTTGCTTGCCGGTGGGCTTAATGGCGCGCCTATTTAAAATACCTTATATTATCCACGAATCGGATGTAGTGGCTGGGCTTGCCAATCGCATACTCATGAAAAAAGCTCGCAGAGTTGCCTTTGGTATGCCACTTTCAGACGAAATCCTAGCCAAACACCCAAATTATGTATGGACAGGTATACCAGTAGGTGCCGAATTTAAGCCCATCACTCCTACCAAGATGGAATCACTCAAAAAAGCCTTCTCCTTTAACCCAGTTAAGCCTCTTGTAGTTATCACTGGTGGCTCCCAAGGCTCCGAAAACCTCAACGATGCCACAAGACTTATTTTACCAGAACTACTCAAGTTTACCTCTGTAGCACTAGTAGCTGGTCGCAAGCATTACGAAAATATGCTAGATTTAAAACAATACGAAAACTGGGAAAAAGCCTCACTAGAATCCAATTTCCGTATGTGGGAGTTTAATACCACCATGAACGAGCTCATGGGAGCAGCAGATGTAGTAGTTTCGCGAGCCGGCGCTACCACTATCGCCGAGTTAGCCACTCTCAAAAAAGCCGTAATTCTAGTGCCATTTGCGCCATTACCAGGTGGTCATCAAGTCAAAAATGCCGAACGGCTCCAATCTGTCAATGCTGTAGCAGTAGTAAATGATTCAGAGATGGTCAAAGACCCGCTTGTACTTTTGGAGGCTATCCGTCATTTAGTTAAATCTCCCCGCCAGTGCGCCAATATGGCAGACCGCCTCCATGAAGAAGCTCGTACCGACGCCGCCAAACGTCTTGCTAAAATAATCTTAGAGGAGGCTCAAGGTGGGCAAAAATAAAAAAGACACTATTAACTCCACAGAAAATATCACTCCACCAGCCCCCAAGCTGGTGCGCCGTAGTGCTAATAAACACTCCACGATCAAATCTGGACGCACCATTGGCGAACGCAGGGAAAAGCTCGAAACCGCCTCCGAACGTGCCACTGCTCGCAACAAAGCCAAACGCCATCAGCGTCGGCGTATTATTTGCACGACGCTCGCATTTTTAGCTGTTATTGGTTTAGTTGTTTTTATAGTATATCTCGCCTTTAATAGCGCCAACAAAGAAGAGTCCATTGTGTCGGCAACACCTACATCCCCCTCTGCCACAGTGTATGCTCCCACCATTGAAGTTATAGACGAAGACGCCGGCGATTCCGGCACTCAGCTCACCGCTCGCATGAAAGAATACATCGGACAAGCTGAGGCTGATTTTCGCGAACTAGGTTTTACCCCTACCAAAGCAGTTATTCCGTCTGGTGCAATCCGCGAGGTAGATTTTTATTTAGACGGTTATACGGGCTTTATTAAGTTAATTATCGATCGTGGCGCAGGGGTCTCCACCGAGGATGCAAGTCGTGTTATACGTTATTTAGCAGAACAGAGCATCACTGATTTTGAGTATATAGATGTTCGCATCGATGGCAAAGCCTATTGGAAATAATTTAACAACAGTACATTAGGGAATTAAATAACAGGGGTGTAACAGGGGTAGATTGTGCTATTCTGCCGTGTAATTCCGATTCTCTATCATTTTGTTCGGTTTTTGTTCGGGTGAAAAATGCATATTTTTAAGCCAGCGCGTCACAAAGTTCCGCTTGGCATGAAGAAATAACAAAAATAGGGAAATAAACAAGGGAATTGTCAAATTCATAAAAATTGGCAATTTTAGCCAAAATCTACGAAAATTTGGCTAAAATCCAGCTTAACTACCAAATACTCTCTCAAAAAATGTTTTTTTAAAAAAACTGGCTGACGGTACTAGGCTCAGTTTAAAAGCAAAATCTATGATTTTGTTCGCCATAGAATCTTTAGACTGTTGCATTGTGATGTAGTAAATTTAGTCCCTGTACATCCATTCGACTTTATAAAATATCACGCACAGGCAACATTTATACATTCAAAGACGTAAAGTCAACCGTCTTTTAATTTTGCCTGTATAGTCGTAAAAGATATATTGTGCGACATTAAGACTATTTCAAAAAACCGACCATCAATACGTCCAATATTCACAAAAACCTAACTCCACAAAGTCCCGTTTAAGTAAGTTATCAATTCCCGCTAGTGTTTTATAGACAAAAACCCATCTACCGAGTTATCCTTCTTAGCAAAATCATCTGGGTCGTTTATTGGTTTAGATAAATCTACCCCTGTATTATTAGAAGGCTTTATCTCTATTGCGGATTTTTCTTGGTATTCTACCTCTGGTGTAACAGAGGTAGAAACAGGGGAGGACACAGCCCCATTGGGCTTCAATTCTTTAGCTTCAACAGGGGAATTAACAGGGGTAGTACTAGCGGAAACTTTTACAGTAGACGTCACAGGTTTACCAGCTTTTTTGCTACTTTTCTTCCCTTTACGGGCCGTTCTATGCTTCGTAGAACTATCTTTTGCAGGGGTAGCGGTTTTTTGTGTTTCCCTACCACCTTGTTCCGTTTTTGCCTTTGCGCTATTCCCCTCTGCTGTTTTATGGTCGGCACCCACTAATTTTGCCAAATCTTTCAGCCCCATGCGTCCCTCTTTGCCTTCGGCGGTGTTTGGGCTTAAGTTTTGTCTACGAAAATCTGCCTGCGGATTTGCAACCGCACCCCGTTTTAAGTTCGGTTTTTGTTCGGCCCTAACAGTAGTACTACTAGGAATCACACCAGATTTATTTATTGGCGCAAACATTACTCCTCCCCCAGCAGTACCAGCCTCGCGCCCAGAATCAGATAGTTCGCGCTTATATTTTTCACTTTGCTCAATAGTTTCACGGATTTCAGCCTCAATTTCAGCCCGTGGGCGAGCGTATTTAGCTCTAGAGGCCTCAATAATGGCACCAAAGTTATCTTGTGGTGTATCTGGGATAGACAATGTAGTAGCAGAAAACGCTGGCACTTTTTCGCCATTAATAATCATAGAAATTACAAAATGCCGGTTATTTAATTGTAATAAATCAGACGCCTCAAAAGTCGGTTCAAATTGCTTTACGAGTATTGGCGCATCATCTGCAGATACTCGGAACGATATAGTAGTACCTACGTTACCAAACACCG
This sequence comes from Candidatus Saccharimonadota bacterium, assembly GCA_017406745.1. Lineage (GTDB taxonomy): Bacteria > Patescibacteriota > Saccharimonadia > Saccharimonadales > Saccharimonadaceae > Nanosyncoccus. The sequence continues at coordinate 26,495 of JAFQXY010000013.1, forward strand.
CATCGCGCACTTGCTCGGTCATTTGCGCCACGTATTGATTAGCTACAGTTAAGTTCAAGCCATATTTGCGTGCCTCGGACAAAATCACCGCAAATGATTCTGTCGCAAAGTTCTGGAACTCATCTACGTATAGATAAAACGGTCGCCTGTCCTCCACTCGTGGAATATCGGAGCGCGACATAGCAGCCAATTGCACCTTTGTAACCAAGAAAGACCCCAATATCCCCGCATTATCTTCACCAATCAAACCTTTAGATAGATTAACGACCAAAATCTTTCCCTCATCCATGATTTTACGAATGTCAAACGAGGATTTTGGTTGACCCACAATATTACGAATGATAGGATTAGCCGTAAAAGCCCCCACCTTGTTCAAAACTGGTGCAATAGACTCATTTACTTGTTTTTCGTTCCATTGCCCAAACTCATGTTTCCAGAATTGTAATACTGTTACATCGCTACAGTAATTTAGAGTTTCTTTGCGAAAATCTTTATCCGTTAGCATCCGCGAAATGTCTAGCAAGGTAGTTTCTGGCCTATCTAATAGCGCTAGTAGTGTATAACGTAAAATATGCTCTAATCTTGGCCCCCACGAATCACCAAACATCCGTTTTAATACGCCAATTACCTCAGAACAAATATTAGGTTTTCTAGACGGGTCTGTGACCTCTAGCGGGTTAAAAGCTACCGGATAGGCCGTATCAGCAGGATTGAAATATACTACATCGTCTATGCGCGAGGTCGGCACGAATTTTAGATTATCAATCGCAAAATCACCGTGAGGGTCTATAATGCAATACCCTTGATTATAAAATACGTCAGAAAGTGCTAATAATTCCAGCATACCGCTCTTCCCTGCACCAGTTTGCCCAATTATATATACATGACGCGATCTATCACGACGTAGTAGCCCAAATTGGTGGTTAATCCCACGGAAATTTGTCAGCCCAAATGCCGAAATGTTTTCGTCTAGTGCAGAATTACCAGTAAGTACTGGCAATTTGGCCGGCGGTTCAGCGGTTTTAGAAGAAGCCCACACGATATTTGGCGTTTCCACTGATGTATGCGGTAAATGGTAAACAGAAGCCAGCTCGGAAATATTCAAAATAAAACCACGGTCAGAAAACTGCCTTATCTTATAAGAGTCCAAATCTTTTGTATTAAAGCTCCCGCCTACCTGCTTAAAACCGTTTAGATTTGTGGAATTAAATTGTTTAAATGTACCTACTAGTGCCTGCATATTTAGTTTGGCGTCTATATCACTTTGCCCTAAGTATGCCAAGCGGATTTTTACTTCATAACCCAGCTTAGTAGCTTTTTCTTCGGCTTTGGCAATTTGGGTCTTTGCACGCTCAGAAAGCTCAACTTTTACATCAGAACCAGTACCACCTGCCGGTGGGCGAAACAATGCGCCAAGTACCTCCACCAACCAAGTCCAATCTATCCCAGTGCCAGCCAAAATGCTCCGCTTACCGGCTTTTATCTTTCTTACCCACTTATCTGTTGTGGTTTTATGCCAATCGTCTGGGATGGGGCGAGTCAAAATCTGTATCCACATTTCCTCACTACGGTCTGGATCTAATTTTGCCAAAGTTCCAGTAATACCTGCCAGTGGGTCCACCTCAAAGTTTTCAAAAGTCTTAATAGGCAGAGCTTCGTTATCTATTAAAGATAGTTCCGTCATATAGCTTACAGGATATTTGTTGCGCCCATCTACATAATCTTCGCTCATCCGGTAAATCTGTACCGTAGGGTATTGTGCGTAGATTTGCCCCTCTACAAAACTCTGTAATACCTTTGGCACCCACACATAAAACCTAATTTGCCCCGCCGTAGACACAATCTCAAAAGACAAATGCTCTTGTACGCCACCACTGTTTTTAAGTTCTTGCTTGTCGCGCAGGATGCCATGCAGGCTAGCAAATAATTGCTCCGCCGCCAATTCTTTTTTGTCGTTAGTGCGCGGGATCTCTAGCATCAAAAGCACCGAATCCACATTTAACACCTTTAGCTTATTTAATTTTTTATAATTACGATATGTCAAAAACGCCAAAATCCCAACCACTGGTATCCAGAAAATCGGCATAAGAATAAAATGTATGACTGCGTCCATACACCAATTATAACATGCTTGACGATTTTTCAGAAATCTTTATTATTTGTTCTTTGGATTATATAATAAAACCCTATAAATTATTCGGCTTCAGCCAAAGTGTATGAGTTTTTATCTAGCTTTTTAAACAGTTTCTTGTTTTGCAAGTTTAATAAAATGGTAGTTTCTTTTACTTTTCGCACGCGCAAAACTTGTTTTACAATCTCTTCACGTGTCAAAGGTGCGCTAGATTTATCCAGAATAGATTTAATAATATCTGATATAGTTCCCTTTTTATAGCCCCAGTTAGACAATGCATAAATACCACGCCCAATCAGCACGAATCTGTCATCTTTAATTAATTCATTATGAATAGCCTGCACGGTAACATTTTTACGCTTAAAATTAGAGTCGGCAATTTCTTTAGCGATTTCGGAAAAATGCATCGGCTCTTTTTTTGTTTCCAAAATTACAAAAATCTTATCGCGGATGTTTTTGGGGTTTACGGATGGCCACTTTGCCAAGCCCCATACACCATTTAGTGTGGCCAACATCTTAGAAATTGACGCTATAGCTTTTATATGGTCTGGGTGTTCATAATTAAGTTTATTGTCAAGCTCATCTAATGTCATTGGTTTTTTATTGGCGCGAATTACACTTACGATTTCCTCAGCTCGTTCTTTTAATACTAACGTACTGCCGTATTCTGCAATCCCTATGCTAGCATAATAACGGTCGTTTTCTTCTACTACTGTTAGATTCTTTGCAAAAGTCGCAATAAAATGAATCCCAGCTCGTTCTGAATCTGAGGAAGCTTTACCATAAACCTTGTCGGCTAAATCGGACAATCTGGCCACGCGCCCCATTTCTGTAAGGTTGCGAACTAGGATTTTTTCGGCGGAAGCAAGCTCTGGTATTTGGTTCTCTTCTGCGGAAATTTGTAAGCGAATCAAAATGGCTTTTTCCAGTTGTCGTACACGCTCGCGTGTAATAGATAACATTTCACCGATTTGTTCAAGGGTTTCTCTCCCTCCTTTTAATCCGAACCGGCGCGAAATAATCTCTCTTTCGCGGTCTTGATCTATGATTTTTAGGCTTCCAGTTATTGCATTTTTGAGGGTTTCCGCATTTTGCTCCATCAATTTTTTCCTTGATTCACATCTGTTAGTATAATTAATTTTCTTTATAATATCATAAGTATGAGATATTGTCAACTATGAAATTACTACATCTTCATTATTATTGTAACACACTTTTTACAAACTACGAAAAAAATGTAAAAGCATAAGCTAAATTAGTGAAAATACTCCATAAATTGCACTATATTCTTGACAAGATATCCATCATGTGTTATAATTAAATAGTAGGTATTTTGCCTACTCGCCCACCCTAATGAGTGGAGTTCTTTTATTTTTGGAGGAGAGTCATGAAGTACTACCCACTTATTCACCACGCAAAATTTCACAGCGAGAGTGAGGCTTGCATGAATTCCGCGCTCATCGGCTTTGTGACCAGCCAGTTGATCCGCCCCGAGTTTAACTCCTACGGCATTCGTAGTAGCTCTGCTGACTGGCGTGTCCGTATTGAGGACGCCTGCGTTGGTGATGACGGCATCCCGATGAGCCCAAACTACGTGCTGGACTTCGGCAAGGGCCTCCTCACGGAGCTGCCCGTTGTTACACCGGATACTCGGTCTGAGGCTGGCAACAATTTCGCCATCCTCAAGGTGGAGTACCATGAAACTGATTCTGTGGTTCCCCGCCCCGATGACTCCTGCGATTCCTGCGGCCCCGATGACCTGTGCGATGAGCACGATGACCCGCATATCGAACAGCACGCTGGGCTGGTCACCATCATCGTGGTTGTCGAAGGCGCGCCACGCCCAGAGAAGCTTATGGAGATGAGCACACTCATCGCCGGCTTCTACGACGAAATGCTGAGGGAACTTTACCCCGCCAGCTTCGTTCTGATGAATCGCAGTAAGTTGCGTGTCACCGGCCCCGACGATGCCCCAGTCATGAAGTGAAACCTCCTCACCCCAGCCTACCCGCGCTCTCAGCGCGCCTCTAGGCTGGGGCTTTTTAATCCAAGATTTATCAACTGCGATAGAGCAAAATGGGATAATGAAAATCAACTTTTTCGCTGGATAATCTACGACGCTAGATAATTTACGGGACATTTTTGCTGAATATCTACAAAAAATCCGCACAAAATTATTTTTTGTGTTACAATAAAAATGTCATATCAAGTTATTCAGAGTTTTGCTAGTACATTTTAATAGGAAATGCACGAAACTAAAAATGGCACTATAAGGCCAAGTTTTGTGCAGTTACTAGCATGAATGACTTGATATGACACCTTATGGTGCCATTTTTAACATCATGGCATTGCAAGGTAGACAATATTAATAATCTGAGAGGAGCAAAACACCATGCAGGTCATACAACAATTTAAAAAACATACTACTAGTAATAAAAATCATAAGTCACCAATTAACAGAGGAGCTAAAAATCATACTTTTAAGTTTGTAAAACATACTTATGAATCATTTAATAAGAACCTATATAATCTAAAAGCTAAGTTTAATAGATTCAAGTTCACTAACTACATCAAAAACACTCACCGCCTAACAAGTGTAGGCCTAAGTAGCAGTTTCCTTCTTGTTCTGCTCATCCTTGCAATATGTATACCACTATACAAGGATGAGTTAAACACAAAGGCAACTACTGGTACCAGTACGCAGGCTACTACCTCTCTGGCCTTAGCGTCTGGTGCTAGTAGT
>JAFQXY010000014.1 GCA_017406745.1 Candidatus Saccharimonadota bacterium
CCAGAACTCAAGGCCAGAGAGGTAGTAGCCTGGGTACTGGTACCAGTAGTTGCCTTTGTGTTTAACTCATCCTTGTATAGTGGAATACATATAGCAAGGATGAGCAGAACAAGAAGGAAACTAGAGCCTACGCCTATGCTAGTAATGCGGTGCATGTTTTTGATGTAACTGTTAAAAGTATGTTTATTAAACTTAAAAGTATGATTTTTAACACCTCTGTTAATTAGTGACTTATGATTTTTATTACTGGTAGTATGTTTTTTGAATTGTTGTATGACCTGCATGGGTTTGCTCCTCTCAGATTATTAATAATATTTTCGCAAGGTCTATACAAAAGTGACCCTACGAGGGTTTTCAACCATCCATAGTCATAAACTAGCAAACTAGTTACGAGCAACAGATTCCCTCATAGGGTCACCTTAACTCGTAAAAAGCATGCTTCTATTTTATCGAAAGTGCTAGTTTTTACAAACTATGAATGGTTGAAATATAATTTTATTATAACACGTCCATGCTAAAATGTGCCAAAAATCGCCCATTTTTTGTAAAAATTACAACAATTAATGGGGTAATTTTGCATTTTTCACAAAGATGGGATACAATGGGTATATGAAAGATTTTGATTATTTAGGTGAGGGTGAGGTATATTTGGATGGGGCGTGCCAGAGTTTAAGGCCACGACCAGTAATAGACGTAGTCAACCAATATTATACCGAGCATAATTCTTGCGGTGAGCGAGTGAAATATAAATGGGGCAAGATTACAGACGAAAAGGTAGACGCCACACGCGAGAAAGTATTGAAGTTTTTGGGGTTGAAGGCTCGCAAATACACTGTATCTTTTACGCTAAATACTACTTATGGGATTAATTTGATTCTGTCACAGCTAAAAGCGGATGAATTTAGTAAAATTATGACTAGCGAAATAGAGCATAATTCGCCGTTTTTGGCGTCGATGACGTTTGCTCAGCGGACTGGACTACCGCGCGAAGTGATGGAGCGTAACGATGACGGTTCAATTAATTTAAATGATTATGATTTTACAAAAGCGGTAGTAGTGGTAAACTGCGCGTCTAATTTTGACGGACGCAAATTGCTAAATATTGGTGAGCTTATTAAAACCGTACATAAGGCTGGCGGGATAGTAATAATAGACGCGGCGCAGGCAATGGCACATTCGGCAGACGTTTTGCGTGGGGTAGAGCCAGATGCGATTTGTTTTTCGGCACACAAACTATATGCGCCGTCGCTGGGTGTAATAGTGTGGCGCGATGAATTAGCAGAAAAAATGGATGTGGGGTTTGTGGGGGGCGGTATGGTGGATGACGTAGAGCTAGAATCTTACTTGCTATCCTCCGAAAATAAAGAACATCGTTATACGCGTTTTGAGAGTGGCTTACAGGCTTGGGGGGAGATTATTGGGTTAGGCGAGGCACTAGATTGGCTGGACGATGTACCAAAAAAAGATTGGAATAATTTGAAGCAATATTCTGCGGAATTATATGATTTTTTGGATAGTTCGCCAAAAGTACATATAGTAAACCTGGAGCCAAACCCTACGATGTCTTTTTATGTGGAGGGGCTGGATTCGCATTTGCTAGGTGGGGCGCTGAGTCGTGAAAATATCATGGCGCGGACTGGGTATTTTTGCGTGCATTATTATCTGGACCATGTGTTGGGGTTGCCGCCACTAATTAGGTTTTCGCTGGGGTTACACAACCGTGAATCTGACATTGAAAAAATTAAGAAAGTAATGAGGAAGATTATTTAATTAACTTTTGCAAATAGGATATTGATTGGGGCATGACTTGTTTTATTATTATGTCATGGTTTGAAGTAAAATCAATGGTTGCGGAGCTGGGTGGTTTGTGATAAGATGATTATGTTATGGTGTGTATAGCTGCGTTTATAATACTGGCGATAATTGGGGGATTTGTTGCGATTATATCAATTTTTAAGCCTAAAGTAGGTAAGGCTTATTGGAAGATGTTTAAAAAAGCGTGGGGGTGCTTGTGGAAAAAAGTACGCTTGCAAAAGTGCGAAACTGGGTTTAAAGATGATGTAAAAAATACACTTTTGTCGCGCGTGATAGTAAAACATCCAAAATGGGTAAAACCATTGTCTGTAGTGATAGAGGTAATTTCTGTCGTAATAGTAGTAATAGCAGTATGGGCAATTTTGACCGCTATTAAATCTTTGTTGGCGCTGTGGGCGCTGGGGACTTGCAACGTAACTAAGCCTGCGTCATGCTCACTAGGGGCAGAAGTATGCTCTATAGACGAAGACGAGCCAGAGGGGTTCTGGGGTGGTATAGGGCGCTGGTTTACGGAGTGGCCGGAAATTATTGAGGCGATTCCAGATAAGTTCCATACTTACAATGCTGATGATTATGATTTTAATTATATTTCTGTAGATTCTGAAGCAGGGGAGGATGCGCCGGTGGCAGTAGATATCTTTGACCCTGGGTGTTCGGTATGTATGAAATCTTACAATAATCAAAAAGAAGCTGGATTTTTCGATAAATATAATGTACGTATGGTGCCATATGCGATAGTATCTACAGATGGGGAGTATAAATTCCGTAATTCTGCCATTATTGTAAAGTATATGTTTGCGTCTGAGCAATTGCGGGCTGGTACGGCTTTGGACTTGTTGGATAGGATATTTACTTGGCGAGATGATAGAGATATTTCTTATCAAAATTTATTTAATAATGAGTATGATGAAGAGGGGGCTGTAGAGGTGTTGGAGGGGTGGCTACACGATATGGGTTTACACTCTAAAGAAATAAAAGAAATTCGCAAGATTGTAGAATACCCAGAAATTGAAGACAAGATGTCCGAAAACCGCGATATTGTAGAGAATCAATTAAAAGCTAAAGGTATTCCTACGATGATTTATGATGGGGGCAGGCATACGGGGTTGTGGAAGGCGGAGTAGAAGTGTGCTATAATTAATTATATGGATGCAAATGAGATTAGAAAAAAGTTCTTAGAATTTCAAGTGAAGCGTGGGCATAAGGTGATACAGCCGGCACCGCTAGTGTTAGAAAATGACCCAACTACACTGTTTACGGGGTCTGGGATGCAACCGTTGTTGCCATATCTACTAGGCGAACCACATCCAGATGGCAAAAGACTAACGGATTCGCAACCATCTATGCGCCTGCAAGATATTGAGGACGTGGGTGATCCGCGCCACACTACGGTGTTTGAGATGCTGGGGAACTGGTCTTTGGGTGATTATTTTAAGCGTGAACAAATTCACAGTTTCTTTGAGTTTTTGACTGATGTAGTAGGGCTAGACCCATCTAAGATATATGTAACTTGTTTTATAGGTAACGAAAAATACGGCATCCCGCGCGATAATGAATCTGCCAAGATTTGGCAAGAGGTATTTGAAAAGGCGGGGATTGAGGCAAAGATTGCCGAGATTGGCTCAGCCGAAAATGGTGATAAGCGTGGAATAAAATCTGGGGAGAGGATATTCTTCTATGACGACCACGAAAACTGGTGGTCGCGTGGAGGTGGCTGTGATTCTACGCCGATTGGCGACCCTTGTGGGCCAGATTCGGAAGTATTTTATGATTTCGGTGAAGACAAACAAGATGTAGAAAAATATGGGTTGGCGCACCCAGCGTCAGATGGCGCACGTTTTATGGAGATTGGCAACTCAGTGTTTATGCAATACCGGCGGATGCCAGACGGTTCTTTTGAAGAATTAGAACATAAAAATGTAGATTTCGGTGGCGGACTAGAGCGAATTGCGGCAGCGGCAATTGGCTCGTTTGATGTGTTTAAAATTTCTTTAATGAAACCGATTATTGATAAACTAGAAGAAATTTCTGGAAAATCTTATGACAATAATACTGATGAAATGCGAGTAATTGCAGATCATTTGCGTGGTGCGTATTTGTTAGCTTCGCAGGGATTGGTACCGGCTAATAAAGCACAAGGGTACGCTTTGCGCCGGCTAATTCGCCGTGCGGTGTTACGTGCGCTGGATTTGGGGATATCTGATAATTTCTTACCAGCTATTGTACCGGTGGTAGCAGAGATTTATGAGAGTTTGCCAGATTCGATTTTGACTTGTCGTGAGAATGCGTTAGAAGTATTACTTCGTGAGGAAGAAGCGTTTAGGAAGACTCTAAATAAAGGACTAAAAGAGTTGCGAAAGATAGCTAAGGTTTCTGAGGTTTTGACGGGGTATGATTTGTTTAAGCTTCAAGATACTTACGGTTTTCCAATGGAATTATCAGTAGAGGAATGTTATCGTGAGGGGATTGAGCTGACGCCAGATTATGTTAAAGAATTTGAGGTGGCTTTGAATGAGCAACGTGAGCGCTCGCAAACTGCATCTAAGGGTATGTTTAAAGGCGGGCTAGAAGACCATGGGGAGCAAACGGTAAAATACCACACTGCTACACATTTGCTACTGGCAGCTTTGCAAAAGTTGATTTCACCAGATATTGCGCAAAAAGGTTCTAATATTACTGCGGACAGAGTGCGATTTGATTTTAATTTGGATCACAAAATGACCGCAGATGAAATCTCTGCCGTAGAAAAACAGGTAAATGAGTGGATTGAGGCAGATTTACCAGTAGTGTTTGGCGAATATGACAAAAAATATGCGCGAGATGAATTAAAGGCGCATGGGCAATTTTGGGATAAATATCCAGAGAAATTAACTGTTTATACGGTTGGTGATTTTGACAAGCCAATTTCACGTGAGGTATGCGGTGGTCCACATGTAGAACATACTGGCGTGCTGGGGCATTTTAAGATTAAAAAGGAAGAATCGTCTTCCGCTGGTGTCCGTCGCATTAAAGCTATTCTAGAATAAAAGATTGCCTAGTTTAGATAGATATAATTCGTTATGGCCTCAAAAGCTCTGCCCCTACGGCGCCAAAATCTGAGACTATGTTTATGTCTTTTGGCCACAATAAATTATGCCACAGTATATTATATAATCGCTAAAGTTAGTTTTGGAGAAGCTTGGCGAGTTTGGCTTTAAGTTTGTTTTCTTCGGGAGCGCCGGCGAGGGTATCGGTGCCTACTCTGAGTAGTCCTAATGCAGTAGCAAAAGAGTGGTCTAGCTCGTGGACACCATTAGTGCTGAGCTTACTAGTTTTTAAATTGGGCAGTTCGGCAACGTCTATGAGGTGAATTACTGGGCGACGCGAAAACGGAAGATTAGCATACCAATCTGAAGTGGCTAGGGTTTCTTGTAATAACGACAAGCCTGCACCACCGCCACAGAGTAAAACATTGCGTGGCAAGGAGCCAATTTGCTCGAACTCCTCTAGGGCAACTTCTACACCAGCTAGCCAGACGGATAAATTACGGGAGAGGGCGGTTTCTACTTTGGCTTTAATACGATCATCTAGTTTGCCGGAGTCAAAATCTAGCTTGTAGCGTTCGGCAGTATCAAAATCTACACCCATAGCTTCTTCTACTTGATGAGTGAAACTCCGCCCACCAATAGAAAACATTTTGGTGCCTTCTACACCGCCGTCTTCTACTACGGCGATATCGGTAGTGCCACCGCCTATATCCATAACTACACCAGAAAAATTGGAGTCTAAATCGTCACCTAGGCAGGCACGACAAACTGCAAATGGCTCTACAGCTACGGTAAGTAAATCTAGATTAAGCTCGGCGCAGACTTTTTCAATGGCGGCTACATGAATAAGGGGTGCAAAAGCGGTGTAGAATTGAATCACTACATCGGTACCCTTAAAGCCGATTGGGTTGCTGATTTTGTAGCCGTCAATAGTGAGGGAAACGATGGCAGAATTAATGAGGCGGACTTCTACATTGTCGTTGCCGGTTTCTAGAGCGACAGTCTTGCGTGCGACTTCACCGGATTTCTGCTGGACTTTTTTGATGATTTCTTCCATTTCGGACTCAGAGATGGGTTTGTTGGGATTTTTGCGACTGTAGCGGACGGTAGTAGTATTACCCTTGATTAGTTCGCCAGCAATACCAACTACGGTAGTATCGGCGCGCTCGCCGGCTTCGTCTTCTACCTGCACTAGGGCTTCTTCGCAAGTGGCGACTACGGCTGGAATATCCGCTATGGCGCCAGCGTGCATACTAGAGGGCTGTTGGTGGGCTTTTCCTACGCCCAAAATCTCTAAGTCGCCCTTTTTACTAGGTCTAGCTAGGACTGCTTTTACAAACTCCGTACCAATATCTAAGCCTAAAATTGTGCTCATGGTTTTATTATATCACATTTTCCAACAGAAAGATTACCTAATTGATATTTGCCAAACTGGGTGCGGTGGAGCTTGGTGACGGTGTAGCCGAGGGCTGAAAAAGTACGGCGGATTTGGCGGTTGCGACCTTCGGTAAGAATAACAGTATAATGTTGCGAAAGAGGTGACACAGAGCTACTCTTAACAACCGTAAACTTGCTGGGGCCATCATCGAGCATAATGCCATAGTCGGAAATCATTTGCTGGTGGAGTGGCTGGAGGGGTTTGTCTAGTTCTACTTCATAAACTTTTTCTTTGTGAAATTTGGGATGAGTCATCTGATAGGCAAAATCACCATCGTTGGTAAGGAGGATGAGTCCTGAGGAATCTTTATCTAGGCGACCTACGGTTTTTAAATGTTGGTATTTTTTGGGCAATAACTCGTAGAGAGTAGGGGTGGGGCCTTGGGCTCGGCGGGAACATACATAGCCCACTGGTTTATGAAAGGCAATATATAAAAAAACCGTCTGAAACGGAACTATTTTTCCATTATAGCACACTTGTGGTAATTTGTCAAGTTTAACAGAGGTGGAGTGGGTGGTTGAAGTAGGACTATCTGGTATATTAATCCGAGCGCCAAGCTGGGCTGGTTTGCCGTCTATGGTAATTTTGCCAGCAGAAATAAGGTCGTCTGCCTCACGGCGCGAAACGCCCAAACGTTCGGCTAAGAACTTATTGAGCCGGATTGATTCCATTGGTGGCCTCTACGGTGGCTGGGACTGGCATAGGTGTGACGGTAATAGGCATAGTGGTAGCCGTGGCGGGTGGGCTAGCTGTAGCGCTGGTGGGTTGTTCTGGAGTAGTAGGCTGTACTGGGGAAACTGGTTGCCCAAGAGTAGTGGGCTGAGACGTGGCAGTGGATTGCCTTGGAGCAGTAGACTGCTCTGGGGTAATAGGTTGCCCCAAGGTGGCTGGTTGCTCTGAGGGAACCGTTTTATCGCCTAATACCTCATGAATAGTATTGATAACATCTTCTATGCCCACCTGTGACTTTACTAGGTAGCGATCTGCCCCAAGGCGCTCGCCACGTGCGCGCTGATCATCGCTAGAGAGGGCAGTCATCATGACAACTTTGATTTTGGCGGTTTCTGGAGTGTTGCGCAAAATATCTAGCATATCAAAGCCAGAGATTTTGGGCATCATTACGTCTGATAGGATGAGATCTGGCTTTTCGCGGACGGCTACAGCTAAGGCTTCTTCGCCATCGCCAGCGGTGACCACGGTGTAGCCCTCTGCAGTGATGCGAATGCCATAAATCTCACGTAGAGCGGCATCGTCTTCTACTATCATTACTTTCATTGTGGGGTTCCTCCTTGATTATTAATATTATTTGATGGCATTTGAGCTTGGGGTTGAATAGACGGTTGTGGCATGGGTAGAGGTTGAGCGATAGGCTGTGGCATGGGTTGAGGTTGAGCGATAGGCTGTGGCGGAGTGGGCGGCTGAGGTGTAAACTGTGGCGTGGGCTGAGGTGGTGGCGTGATGACTGGCGGAGTGGGCGATGGTATATTGGGTGGGGATGGCGCTTGTTTGGCGTTCATCATTTCGGCGTTGCGCACGGCTATCATGCGTTTTTCGTATTCTTCGCCAGAAAGTCGTGGCAATGACACAAAGAAAGTAGAACCCTCGCCAAAAGCGGATTCTGCCCAAATGCGACCACCCATAGCCTCTACACGTTGTTTGGCTAGATAAAGGCCTAGGCCGGTGCCACCAATTTCACGAGTGTCGGAATTGTCGGCACGATAAAACTTTTGAAAAATGTGCTGAAGATCTTCTGAAGAAATGCCTGAGCCAGTATCGGTAACATTAATAAGTGCGCGGTCGCCATCCCCCATAACATTGATATAGATGGAGCCGCCCTCTGGAGTATATTTGATGGCGTTATCGATAAGATTGTCTAATATTTCGCGCATAAAATCTATATCTACATAGCCGTAAACAGCTTGAATCATGCGGTGTGGGGCGCTGAGGCTAGGGTCGCTAACGCCAAATTGATAATCTATTTGGGCTTCTTTGGCGCGAGTAATGTAATCATCGGAAATTTGCTTGACTAGACCAGTAAGTTCTATAGGTACAAACTTTGGGCGTAGACGGCCATCATCTAATTTGGTGGCATCTAGTAAATCTTGGAAAAGACGGCCTAAGTGCTGAGATGCAGAGTGGGCGGATTCTAGATAGCCACGAGCGCGCTCATCTATAGTAGCGGTTTGAGGATTAAGACAAAGCGATAAGTATCCATCTATAGTGGCCACTGGGGTGCGCATTTCGTGCGAGGCGGTGGAGATAAACTCGGCTTGCTCGCCTTCTTCGGCGAGTTCTTTGGTGATGTTGCGGAAAGTAATGATGCGAGAATCAGATTTTTCGGCCAGAATAACAGAGATGGCGATAGGGATGCGCTTTTCTGATGGGCCGGCCACTAGGCAAGCTTGGTATTTTTCTAGTGGTTGACCAGTCCGCATGGCTTGGATAAGGGGGTTTTCTTGTTCGGATAGTTCGCGCCCCTCTTTGGATTCTATTTTAATTAGTAAACTATAATCTAAGCCGAGGGCGTTTTCTGGTGTACCACAATCTAACATAACTACCGATGCAGGATTGAGATATTCTATAATGCCGAGGCGATTAGTCATGATGACGCCATCATGGATGGCATTTAGTGCTAGCTCGGCTAGAGCGCCTTGGCGCGTAGCAAGCTGTGCGGAGTTGGTCGCGGTGCTGGCGCTTGACTGAGAAATAACCACGTTGGCGGGATTTGGATTGGAGTTTGGGTTATTTTTTCGTTTAAAAATACTCATCTTATATTTATTTTAACACAACCTTTTAAAAATGTGGTATATTTAAATTATGAACAAAGACGTCGTTTATATTGAACCAGAGGATGATATTACTGACATCATCACAAAAATAGAAAATTCTAAGGAACGCATTGTAGCTTTGGTGCCACCCAAAAAAGCCGGTGTGTTTCGTAGTATTGTCAATATTAAATTAATTGCTAAGGCTGGGGCGTCCGCCGAAAAAACTATTGTACTGGTAACAGTGGATCCATCTATCGTGAAATTGGCGGCGGCAACTAGATTGCCGGTCACCAAAAACTTGCAATCTGCACCAGTTATCCCAGAATTAAAGGGTGATGAAGTGATAAACGCTCAAGTTTCTCGCGAAGAAATAGTAGAAAGCCCTGACGGAGAGGTAGAAGTCGCTGAGGTAGATGAAATAGAAGTGCATGACAACAGCGAAGATGAGCCAGAAGAAGATGCTGAGGATGCGGATGATACTGAGGATGCTGAGGATGCGAAAAACCTAGAGGAAGACGATGGGTCTAGCGATGAGGCAGACGAAGTTGCCGGAGACGAACAAACCAACAACAAAAACGACGGAAAAGACAAAAAACAAGCTAAAACCAGCAAAAAATCCCATAAAAATGGTGCGAAAGCCAATAAAGATGCCCAAAAATTTTCTAAAGAGTGGTTTTTGGCACACAAAAGGCTAGTGATAGGTTGTGGGGTGGGCTTGGTGGTATTAATTCTAGTGCTCGTGTGGATGTTTGTGATTGCGCCAGCAGTAACGGTAAACGTAAGAGTGCAGACCACTACGGCTAATTTTTCGGAGGGGGTTAGCTTTACTACAGATGTAAGCAAAGAAAACGCCGAGGATGGCGTATTTTACCTTACAGAAAAGAAAATAGAAATCCCAACAGAAGTAGAATTTGAGGCTACGGGCGAAAAAAATATAGGTGAAAAGGCTACTGGTTCGGTAGTAGTGTACACTTATATAGATTCTGAAGGTGGCACTACGGTGGTAAATGCGGGCGATTCGTTTACTAATAATGGCTTGACATACATAGCAAATGATGGCGTACGCTTATCTTATAATGGCAAAGACACTAGTGTGTGCAGTAACGAAAATGCTCCGGCGTCGGAGTTTATGCAAAAAGGCTGTATGGTATCTGGGCGAGTAAACGTAACGGCATCAGAACCCGGCACAAAGTACAATTTGGCCGCTAGTGATTTGGGGTGGAGTACTACAGCCGATGTCTATGTGTACTCCGATAAAGCAATGAGCGGGGGCACAGATGATATTATTACTGTAGTACAGCAATCTGATGTTGAAAAGGCAAAAGAGGAGATTTCTACCTCTGCTGAGTCCGAAAATAAGCAAAAATTACTTGATTCTATAAAAGAAGAAGACGCCTTTATTATAGAGGCAAGCTTTGCGCAAAGCGTAGGTAACGCTACTTCTACTCCTGCCGTAGGTGAAGAAGTAAAATCTGGTAGCAAGGCTAAATTAACGGTAGTAACTACAGATACAGTATTTATTATTGATGAAGCCAAAGTAAAGGAGTTTATAGAGGAAAAAGCCAAAATTGACGAAAATTACAAGATTTATGAAATGAAAGACCCCTTTATTGAGAACTTTACAAAAACAGATAGTGGCTATATAGGCAAACTAAAAACGTCTTACACCTCTGGCCCATCCATTACAGAGAACGAAGTAATAGAGATGGTGAAAGGCAAGGGAATAGGTACAGCCACTCATGATTTAAACGATATGAACGGCGTATCTGTAAATATTACCACTTCTTTTCCTTGGGTTAACTCTGTGCCTAATGATGCAAATAAGATTACCGTATTTATTGACTCTGGCGATCAGAGTGGGGCTGGGAGCCAAAATAAGACAGAGAACCAAGACGAGGATTCTTAGATAGTTTAAAACAGAGGTAGAAAAATGGAGATAGTGTCATAAAATGAAGATTTTAGCATTGGATGTGGGCGAAAAACGCATTGGAGTGGCCCGTGCGGACTCTACCACCCGTATAGCCGTACCAGTAGGGTTTATTGCGGTAGATGGCTCAGAATGGCAGGAAATCGCTCGTTTGGCGCATCTAAACAGTACAAACTGGTTTATACTGGGGTTGCCTAGAAGTAATGAGGGCAATGAAACCCAACAATCTCTGTATGTGCGCAATTTTGCCAAAACCTTAACAGAGAAGATACCGGAGGCGAAAATTCGCTTCCAAGACGAATCACTTACCTCTGTAGAGGCGGAGGAGCGTCTTAAAAGGCGCAAAAAGAACTACGAAAAGGGTGAAATTGATGCCGAGGCGGCTACAATTATCTTACAAGATTTCTTGGAAGCTTTTAAGGAGCCAGAGGCTAAACCCCTTGAAAGCACCAATATAGTTAAAAAGGAAACTCACAAGGTAAAAAGAAAAATGAAGACAGCAACAAAATGGATTTCGGGATTAACGGTAGCGCTACTAATACTGGTGCTGGTATCCGTGAGTGGAATAGTTTGGGCTAAGGGGCAGTTGGACGCTGTGGACCCTTCGTGCGATAATCCATCTTGTGATTGCGATTGTCAAGTGGTGGAGTTTACGGTTAGCGATGGTGATTCCAAGTCTGTAATTGCTGAAAATCTCGAACAAACCGGCCTAATTAAAAACGCTTTTATATTTAACGCCTATCTTAAAATATTTAAACCTAATTCAAATTTTAAGAGTGGCAAATATCTGTTCTCTGTAAATATGACCGCTGATGAGATAATTGCCGAACTAGAAAGAGGGAGCAATTATACTGATGTTTTTTCCTTTACTGTCCTCCCTGGGGAGAATATCTATGAAATCCAAGCTAATTTAATTGAATTGGGCTATTCTAAAACAGAGGTAAATGAGGCTTTTAATGCGAATTATGATTTTGATTTTTTGAAAAAGCGTCCAGCTGGGGCTACTCTAGAGGGGTATCTCTATGGTGAAACTTATGAATTTTATAATGACACCCCTGTAAAAGAGATTTTGGAAAAATATCTTTTTGAGATGGGCAAAATAATAGCAGAAAATAATTTAGAGGCTAGATACGCAGAACAGGGGTTATCCTTGCACGAGGGGGTAACACTAGCTTCTGTGGTACAAAAGGAGGCCCCCACCTCTGAAATGCCCACAGTGGCACAGGTGTTTTTGAGCCGAATAGCTTATGGGATACCCCTTGGAAGCGACGTAACGGTGTCTTACGCGCTTGATACAGTGGATCCCGATAGGCAGACGTATGTAGATAATCAAACTGCTCTAAGCGTGGATTCTTGCTATAATACTAGATTATTCGCAGGGCTCCCCTGTGGGCCAATTTCTAATCCTGGGCTGTCTGCATTGTTAGCAGTGGCGGAGCCGGCAGATACTTCTTATCTATACTTCTTGACAGGAGATGACGGAATGATGTATTATAGTTATACAGAGTCTGAGCATAATCAGAATATTTACCTCTATTGCAAGGAGCTCTGTAACGTTTCATTATGACAAAAAGAAGAAAAAAACGTGATTTTACCAAAATGAAAAAGGCTATGCCTTATGTTTTGGTGGGGTTGGCTACTTTGGCGTTGGTTTTTGTGGGATCGCTAAGCAAAAATGCTGGTGGGATGACACTTAGTTTGAGCAATTTTGCTCAAGAAGATTACCATGTATCTGCGGATCAGCTGTCTGAGCTTTATGTGGTGGCAGATTTATCTGATGCCTTGGGGCTGGCTTCTGCTCCAGATGTGGCGTCCAACTTCGTATTAACTACTTCTATGTATGACGCAGGGCAGACTTCGCTAACGGGCAAAGTAGAAAAGCCCAATCTTACAAATCTTGAGATTTCACGCGGGGTAATAGAGTACACCGTGCAAGAGGGTGACAGCCTAGAGGCTATAGCTAAAGAATATGGTGTATCTACAGATGAAATCCGTTGGTCTAACGGCATGAAAACTAATGATTTATTAGGAGTGTCTGTATTGTATATACCTAGCGTATCTGGCATTGTTTACACTGTAAAATCTGGTGATACGGCAGAATCTATTGCAGAAAAATACGGTTCAAATGCCGAAGAAATAATTGCTCTAAACGATTTGGAGATATCTGGGGTATCTGAGGGGGCGCGGATTTTGATTAAAGGTGGTACGTTGCCAGAAACAGAGCGCCCAGAGTATGTGGCACCAGTGGTAACAACTCCATCATATTCTTCATCTTCTTCTTACTATACGTATCTTGGTAGCACGGCGACAAGGCAAAATATTGAGGTAGTAGGGTATTTTTACGGACTGGGTGGCCCTTACGGAGCAGGGCAGTGTACCCAATGGGCGTGGTACAACCGTCAAGATTTGCCGTCCAACTTGGGCAATGCTAGTGCTTGGGCGTACAATGCGGCGGCGGCTGGGTTCCCAGTAAGCCGTACACCGTCTGCAGGGGCTGTATTCCAAACTTCTGCTGGATGGTATGGCCACGTGGGCTATGTAGAGGCCGTAAACCCCGATGGTTCCATTGTGGTATCAGAGATGAATTACAATTACCAGCCGTATCGCGTGGTGCGTTCTACTATTCCTGCTAGTGCAGTAGGCGGGTTTAATTATATTCACAGAAAATAGCAAATTGTATTTTTACCAATCTTCTACTAGGGTAAACTCTTTGCCGGCAATTTTGATAATGGAATCTGGCTGAGCGCCCTGTGAAGTGAGTTCGGCACGGATGCCAAGCTTTTTCATGATGTCGCGCAAGCGATTAATACTGGCATAATTGTTTAAATCTGTACGGCGAGCAAATTTTTCGATTTTTTCGCCAGTAACGATAAACTTGTCGCCATCTTTGGCGACTTGCCAAGTATCCTTAAGCGTAGAGGGGCTCAAGCTAATGGTGGGGAGATCGGCGCGGGTCCTGCCCGATATGTCTTTTTCCGAACCGGCTAGCTCGTCCTCGGCGTCATACGCTGGCGAGCCGGGAAAGTCTGCCCTGCGGGCAGCTTTCTCGGTCGTGGCAGGAATATACGCCTCGGAGCTCGCTAACCGTAAATTGTCTGGAGAAAAGACATTATCGGTCACCCGCGCTGACAGCGCACGAAGTACCTCTTTAATCCCTTGATGGGCTTGGGCGGAAATGGTATAGATTTTGGCGTTAGGGTTTTTGGCAAGAATTGATGCTATTTGCATCTGGATAATCTCATCGTCTACACCCTCGCATTTGGTGAGTGCAACGATTTCGGGGCGACTTTTAAGGTCTGAATATTTGCTTAATTCGTTTCTAATAATTTGATAGGCTTCACCAGCATCATTGTTATAAACATCTACTAAATGCAGGAGTACCAAAGTACGGTCTACGTGGCGGAGAAAATCATGCCCTAACCCTTTGCCATCTGAGGCGCCTTCAATTAAGCCTGGGATATCGGCAATCAAGATATCTCTGTTATCTATGGTGGCTACGCCTAGATTGGGGGTGATAGTAGTAAAGGGATAATCGGCAATTTCTGGCTTGGCATTAGAAACTACAGAAAGAAAAGTGGATTTGCCAGCATTGGGTAGTCCTACTAAACCTACGTCTGCTACAGTTTTTAACTCTAGCTCGGCTTCAAACTCTTCGCCCGGCTCGCCAACTTCGGCAATAACTGGAGCTTGACGAGTACTGGATTTAAAATGCGCATTGCCAAAACCACCAGAGCCGCCGTGAGCAATGATAGCGGTTTGACCGTCCTGTACTAAGTCGGCGCAAAGGATTCTTTCTCGGGGCGCGTCCGAAACCCCTGTCGCCACAGGGGTTTCGGCGCTAATCCTCGCCTTGCCAGGCTCCGGAC
The DNA here is from genome assembly GCA_017406745.1 of Candidatus Saccharimonadota bacterium. Taxonomy (GTDB): domain Bacteria; phylum Patescibacteriota; class Saccharimonadia; order Saccharimonadales; family Saccharimonadaceae; genus Nanosyncoccus. Next base: position 14,841 of record JAFQXY010000014.1, read on the forward strand.
CCCCTTCGAAAGAACCTTTTGCGCCGACCACACCCCCGAGCCGGTAAACCACCGTTCCGACCGGCACCTCGACGATAAGGTCTTTGCCGCTGCGCCCAGCGGAGCGCTGACCAGAGCCGTTTTTGCCATTTTCAGCCTCAAGAATTGGGGTAAAGCGAAAGTCTATTAGGGTGTTGGTGTCTTTATCGGCTTTGAAAATAATGTCGCCACCCTTACCGCCATCGCCACCATCTGGCCCACCTTTAGGGATGTAGATTTCGTGGCGAAAAGAAACGGCGCCGTCACCGCCTTTGCCGGCTTTTAG
>JAFQXY010000015.1 GCA_017406745.1 Candidatus Saccharimonadota bacterium
ACTAGCAAACAGTACAGGAAATACCGCTACCATAGAAAACAACTACAATACCTTCCAAGTAGTACCATCCACATCTACACTAGTAGCTTCATATAATGCCACTACATCAAACCAAACTACAGACTCTACCTTACAAACTACCTATGGCGTATCCATCTCCCCTAACCAACCTGCTGGTACTTATACTGGGGCGGTGAAGTATACGATGAATTATACAGAATACATACCACCAGAATACATGCAAGATTTCACACTAGAAAAATGCATGGTAAATGTGGGCACCAACGGCAATCCAGCTGATGTAGGCGATGAAATCACTGTTATAGATATACGCGACGGCAATGATTACACCGTCCGTTACATTAACGGTGCCTGCTGGATGACGCAGAATCTGAGAATTACCGGAACGGTAGCATCTACAGATTCAAATTTTGATAGGGTGTCTAGTTTCAATATTTCGGAATATGATTTAACTAACGGAGCCAAATGTTCTGGCAGTAATGCGATGTCAACAAGTTTTGGCGGCTATACGAATGCGTGTGCTCATAATTCAAATAATACAACACAGGGCGTATGGTATAATTTTGTTGCTGCTTCAGCTGGCCAAATCACTGGTAGGTCTAATACCGACAATGCCACCCAAGATATCTGCCCGTCTGGTTGGCATTTGCCAACTGGGCCGTCTACTATCATTAATACGGATTTGAACAAACTAGTAGACAATACGGCATCTGGTTGGCAAATCACTACTGGCTTGAGCGTTTTTGGTGCCGTTGCAGGTGGCTTCTATGACGATGGCATGACAAATGAAAATGGCATAATATATGGCCCCGACTACGGTTTTTACTGGTCTGCTACCTCACGCAATTCCAACAGCCGTTACGACTTGCAATACTATGCGTCCAATGGAAATTTTACAAATAACAATACTTGGAATTATCGCTATCTTGGGTATTTTGTCCGATGTGTCAAATCTGAATGACCCTCGGCGGTCATCCACAAAACGACCGCGACCCAAGATTAATCAAGGTGGACATCTTTAACAGCAATTTAGCTAGCAATAAAATTGATTTGTTCTGTGTGGTTTTTACAATAGTCCAGTGCGTGAACGCTCTCCCCAAGTAATTAATAAATAGTACGTAGTATATTGGGCTCCAGTCTAACGCAGGTAACATAAAGAATTGTACTAAACGACCAAAGCGCGAGTGCCTGCCGACTATTGTAAAAATCACGACAAGAACAAGTCACGCTAGCTAAATGCCGTTAAAGATATTGTATAGACACAGAGCCGTCGCGAGGGAGCGAGCCACCCGTAAAGACGGGCTGGCGAGCGGGCTTTCAAGTGTGTGTTAAAACAAACTGTTACCAAGTGGATTTTTTCAAAAACTCAAGTCCCGATGCCAGAAAAGCATGTGCGGATAGGCCCCGTCAAATTATAATCCAACAATAGCACAAAATGTAGTATAATAAACTTATGCAATGGGATTTTGTCACGGATATTATACTATACGCATCTTTCGCAGTGCTGGCAGTTTTTATCGTACTTGGAGCCATACAACTATTTCAAAAAAAATCCCTCAAAAAAGTAGACAGAGCCCTCACTGCCATGTTCCCTCCCCTAGTCATCATGACGGCCATTTATTTCATTTTCGACAAAATCTGGATTTTAAACACTAGACCCAACGGATCTGGCGAGCCTAGCTTTCCCTCTTCACACGCCATGGCCGTAGCTACCATTTTTGGCATGACGGCCCTTGCGCTCCCTAAATATATCAAATCCAAGCCTCTCCGCATCACACTATATACCATCATGCTAATACTTCTTATTTTAGTCTGCATCGGTCGCGTAGCTAGCGGTATGCACTGGGCTACCGATGTCGCCTGTGGCCTAGTATTTGCCTTTATCCTCGTAATTTTGTATTATTTAATCAGCAAACCATCCAAAAAGGAGACCAAACATGAGTAGTGTATTCACCAAAATCATCAACGGAGAAATCCCAGCTTACAAAATCTACGAAGACGATAAAACCCTCGCCTTCCTAGACATCAACCCAGAAACCAAAGGTCATACTTTAGTAATCCCCAAAATAGAAGTAGACAAAATCTACGACCTCCCAGAGGAAGATTACCATGCTCTTATGAATACCGTAAAAAAACTAAGCAACCACATGGAAAAACAGTTAGGCACCCGTACTCTCTGGAAAGTCGTTGGCACCGATGTCCCCCACGCTCACGTTCATCTCATGCCTTATGATAAAACATGGCAGTACGGCCGTACCCTAGACCTCACCCCAGAAGAATTTGAGCAAATCCGTACCAAACTAGCGTTTAATGTTTAAGCGCACCCAGATAACTCCGCAGTAAACCCCTTATGCTTCACTTTTTAAGGTAAATATGTTATTATAAACTAACGTGGGAGTAGTTTAAAATGGAGGTGATTTTATGTTGTGGTTATCCGAGAACGCATATTTTCTCGAATACAACGACAATTATCAAATTGTTTGGCATTCAATTTTTGGCAGACCTATGCTGATACCCACGCAACTTGCAGAGTTGCTACGCAAGCACTATCTAATTATGCCTTCCTTTGAGGAATCTTTGTGTGATTTCAAAAAGCTTGCTACAAGAAAGATGATAGCAACCCTAGAAGAAGCGCACATCCTAGTTCGTTCCGATGAAGCTGAGCGAGATGCTATCCAGAGGCTCAGTCTTACCCACGATGGCTACGATCGCAGTCAAAAAAACAAAATCAAAAGCCTTTCCCTCATCATGAGCGAAAATTGCCAATTTAGATGTAAATATTGCATCCACTTTGCCAATGCTAAGCACAGCCAAGGCCACGCCAAGACAATGAGCGAAAAAATCGCCAAAACCAGCATAGACGGCTACCTTGCAAATCTCAAAGCAAATGGTATTGGCGAGGCATACATCAATTTTGGCGGTGGCGAACCACTATTGAACTGGAATACCATCAAAGTATTACTCCCCTACATCAAGGAGCGCGGTAGAAAACTCAATATCCCGATTCGAATGAGTATCAATACCAACCTTGCCTTGCTCACCGAAGAAATTGCAGAAGATCTCATCTATTATAACGTTGAAATCGCTGCGAGCCTTGATGGTACCAAAGAGGGTAATGACGCCGTACGTCTCACCAAGGATCTCACTGGCACGTATAACAAAATTATGCGTGGCTTCAAGATTCTGGCAGATTTAGGACATCCGCTTGATGGTTTCGCCATGACTGTCACAAAAGACAATTTCTTCGACGTAGACAAGCCAATTATCGACTGGGCCGCATCAATGGGCATGAAAGAAGTCCGTATCGACATTGATATAGTTGGCATAGTAGAAATTCCTATCCCCTCTATTGTGGAAGCGTTAATGGAAGTACGGCGTTACGCCAAAACCAAAGACATCAATGTCATTGGCTTCTGGTCGCGCCCCGCCGAAAACATGGGGCTTATCCCAGAGGTAGAAGATGTTGGTTTTTGTGGTGCCGAGCGCGGTAATTCCCTTTGTGTTTCCCCCAGTGGTCAAGTATTTCCCTGTGGCTACAGCAATTACAAGCTCGGTGGATACACCAAAATCGGTAGCATCTACAAAACCAAGGCTTACATTGGTCTTCTTCAACAAAGAGACCTTAGCCGTACTAGACCGCGTTGTGGTCACAAATACTGCCCTATCTTGGGATTTTGTCGCGGTGGTTGCATGATCACTCACGAAGCCGGCGACGAATCCAAAATCTCTCGTATGTGCGAGCTTTACATCAGAATGACCCACGAAATCCTGCGCGAGTCTGCTGAAGTCTAGCTCTTGCATAAATCCACAAAGAAAGGAAGTATCAGCGATGAAGACCATCAAAATCCTGCCCATCAAAAAAATCAAGATGCCCAAGTCCTCCATGACCTGCCGGAACCCCAGCAACTGCCATTAACAGTGCAACGGGTTCCCAAGGGGCGGTTCTTTACGAACCGCCCCTTTTCCTGTATTATATAGATATGAATAAAAAAGTTGAGCAAGTCACAGAACAAATCAAGATGAAATATCCAAATATAGACACTATCCTCCTTTTTGGCTCCGCCACCACCGATACTTGGTCCAGCAATTCCGATATCGACATCTTTCTAATTGATGATTCTCTAAAAGATTCTCGCGAAGATTTAATCATAGACGATATTCAAATAGAACTCCAAAAAGACAATTTTGCCAATCTCACCAAAGATATCAAAAACGAGCGTGGTCGTCTTTTAAATCGTAATCTTGCCACCATGATCGCCACCTCAAAAACAATTACCACGAAATCTCCCGACAAACTTCAAACACTCAAATCTCTCTCTGCCGATGTCCTAAAATCCGCCCCCATCTATACTAACGATGATGTCAAAATGTGGCGTTATTCCATCAAGGATTACCTAAACAAGGCCACCAAAGATATTACTCGCAATGATCCCCTAGCTTTTTATTTGGATGCGCATTATGTTATCCAAAACGCCATAGAGTTATCCCTCGCCACCCATGGCGCCTATCTTCCTCAACCTAAAAATCTTGCCAAATTATTAGCAGAAATTGACCCAACCCTCCTTAAGATTTTACAAAATTACCTTAAAGCCAATACTCTATCCACCAAACTTCAAGCGCTTAGCCCACTTGTCATTGTATGACATTGTCATGCAGTACCCTGTTTCATAATTCATTGCATCGAAAGACATAAAGAAAAAATCTCTGATTTTTTCGCCGTAGGGGCGGAGTGATGTGATATAATCTTTAGATTATCACATCACGAAGCTCTTGAGATGCAATGAATTATGAAAAAATGCCATATATGACAAGCACTTTTCTAAACTTTAGAAAAGTAGTATAATTACCTTAATAAATAGAGGAAAAACATGAAATTTGCGAGTAGCTACGAGCCCAATCAATATGAATCAGACATTTACGCCGCATGGGAAGCGTCCAGTGTTTTTAAACCCACAGTACCTACGGTACCGGTCGACGATAACAGTGATGGTGTTGATGACCGTTTTGAACATCAGCATCCTACTTACTCTATTGTTATGCCTCCACCCAATGCCAACGGCAATCTTCATATTGGGCATGGCCTAACTATCGCATTGGAGGATTCTCTTACTCGCTATCACCGCTTACGCGGTCAGTCTACTTGGTATATCCCAGGTGCAGACCACGCCGGTTTTGAAACTTGGGTGGTTTACGAACGCGCCCTAGAGCAAAACGGTCACACTCGCTTTGAATTTAATCGTGATGAGCTCTACGCTAGAGTTTGGGATTTTGTAGCACAGCAACGTGGCAACATGGAACTTCAACTTCGCGCTCTTGGTGCCTCCTGTTCTTGGGATGACCTCACCTTTACTCTAGACGAAAACGTCATAGACCGCGTCTACACCACTTTTGAAAAAATGTGGAACGATGGCCTTATTTACAGGGGCGAAAAACTCGTCAATTTCTGCCCCAAACACCAAACCGCCTTCGCTGATATTGAGGTAGAACACCAAGACGAAAAAGGCACCCTCTGGGAAGTAGAGTACAAACTAGTCAAAGAGCTTGAAAATGCCTTCACCGAAGGGGGTCCGGAGGCTGGCAAGCCGAGGAGTAGCGCCGAAACCCCAGTGGCGTCAGGGGTTTCGGACGCGCCCCCAGAGGTAGGCATTTTAAGCTCCGTGATAGTTTCCACCACCCGCCCAGAGACTCTCTTCGGCGATGTCGCCGTAGCCGTAAATCCAGACGACAAGCGTTATAAGGACTTGATCGGCAAGCACGTCCATCTCCCACTCACAGATAGAACAATTCCCATTATCGCCGACGAACATGCCGACCCAGAGTACGGCACCGGCGCAGTCAAGATTACCCCCGCCCACGATTTTGATGATTTTGAAGTTGGCGAGCGCCACAATCTTCCTCGTATTCAAGTCATTTCCGAAGATGGCCACATGATCAACGTACCAGATAAATACGACGGTCTCACCACCGCCGAATGTCGCAAACAGGTCTTAAAAGACCTCAAAGAGCAAGGATTGCTTAAAGGCGAGAAAAAAATTGTTCACTCTGTTGCACATTGCTACAAATGTGGCACAGTTTTAGAGCCTACCTTAAAAGAACAATGGTTTATCGATGTAGCCACCCTTGCCAAAACCGCCATTAAACACCTAGAAAATAACGAAATCAAATTCTACCCAGCAAGTAAAAAACAAGTCCTTATCAATTATCTAAATAATCTTAAAGATTGGAACATTTCTCGTCAGATCCCTTGGGGCATTGCTATCCCTATGTTTAGAAAAGCCGACCCTTCCGCCACCGATGAGCCAGACTGGATTTTTGACCGTCGTACCAATTTGCAAGAAATCGAGAAATCTGGTGTTAAATATGTCCGCGACGAAGACACCTTTGATACTTGGTTTTCTAGTAGCCACTGGCCCATCGTCTGTACTGATTGGAACGAAGAAAACCCCACCCCATATTATCCTCTCGACGTCATGGAAACCGGCGCCGATATTCTCTTTGCATGGGTAGCTCGCATGATTATGATGGGCCTTTACGTCACCGGCGAAGTCCCATTTAAAGAAGTTTACCTCCACGGCCTCGTTTTAGATGCGCATGGCCAAAAAATGAGCAAATCCAAAGGCAATGTGATTAACCCAATGGATTTAGTCGCCAAATATGGCTCAGATGCCTTCCGTCTCGGCATTTTAAGGGGTCGCTCCGCCGGTATGAACCAAGCCTTCAGTGAAAATTCCGTCATCTCTGGTCGCAATCTCTGCAACAAAATCTGGAACATCTCCCGCTTCGTCCAATCTATGGTAGATGATGCGCCCAAAGATAATGCTCTTCGAGGACGCTCCGGAGGTTACGCTCGCCCCTTGGGACGCGAATGGCCGAAGGCCAACCGAGGTGGCGAGGAGCGCGAGCCCCGTGACGACGGGCGCGAGCGACTCCGGTCCGAGAAGAGCATTGCTTCGGGCGCCTCTGCTAGACCGGACAGGACCCCCGCATATGCTACCCTTAATCAAGGCGAAGACTGGATCTGCCGTGAGATCAACGATTGTATCAAGCAGGTTGAAACAGATATGAAATATTATCGCTTCTCTGAAGCAGTAGAGACTCTTTATCAGACTATATGGGATAAATATGCAGACTGGTTCCTAGAATCACAAAAAATCTACAAAAACACTGAGCTCCTCAAAACTACCCTAGAGCATTTATTGATTGCTCTCCACCCCTTTGCTCCCTTCGTTACAGAGGCCATCTGGCAAAACCTCAGCTGGACAGAAGGCTTCATCATCAACGCAAAATGGCCGTGTAAGCTCAAATACGACCCTATAACCGCCGAACAGTTTGAAAGACTTATGTCTATCGTGCAAGAAGTCAGAGGCACCTTACAGGCCCTTCCAGGCACCAATAACGCCAAAAAATACGACCTATTATATGACAACGACAGCCTTGTGGAGGATAATTTACTACTCATTAAGTCACTAACTAGAGTTCCAGCCGTCACCGCACTAGAAGGAAATCCACGTGGTCTCAGATTAGCCCTAGCCAACCACGAACTCTACCTAGACGTTCCAGAAAAAGTAGTAAAAGACTATAAAGATGCCCTTACGGATAAGATTCTCTCTGTCGGCCGTGAGTTAGACGCCTTGAATGCTCGCATGATGAATCCTAATTACGTAGACAAAGCCCCCCAGTATCTTGTCAAAGAGACCGAGGATCAAATCAAAGAAAAAGAACAACTCATCTCCCGCCTCAAATCCCAATTATCTATCATCTAGGTCCCCCAGTCATCCACGGGGCGTAAAACTTACTTTTATGCCCCACTACGCACCCCAGTGAAAGCCAGCGGGGATCCTTAGGCATAAAGGGTTCAAAAGCTTTGCAACACTTGCATAGGCGTCATACCTAGTGTTGTATGTATTCTAGCATAATTATAATAAACTAGATAGTTCTTTATATTTTTAGCCACATCTTGGAGGCATTTACCAGTATACGG
>JAFQXY010000016.1 GCA_017406745.1 Candidatus Saccharimonadota bacterium
AGTAGTAATGCCTATGCCAGCTACCTCAATAAGTCCTATGGGAACTCTATCCGTTGTGTGGCTAAAAGTTAATTAAAAAATATTGTATTTTAATTAGAATAAGTAGCCATTTCGGCTAACCGGGCGCGTAACAAAGTTCCGCTCTACCTCTGTTATTTTGTGAGTGTAAGCGTAAGCTACTGGTGGGGGTTGTAATTTAATTACAGATGTGCTATCTTAACGGTGGGTTGGAGTAAACTTTTAGTTTGCGGATAATATAGATCTCCCTCGCACGGAGCGGACTACCTAAAACTAAAGAAGTTACTGTCGTCGTAGAAGACGAACAGTAACAACTCAAACCCGATGGGTTCCTAGGCCCCATCTCCTACCACCATTATACTAATGGTGGTAGATTTTTGTCAATAATAATTTTATCCTGTTAATGTTGCAAAAAACAATAGTCAAAAGTTGTTTCTGATGTGGTATAATAGACATAAGAATATTAGGAGGCAAAATGGTAAAAATAGCAATCAATGGTTTTGGGCGAATTGGACGCAATGCGCTAAAGATTTTAATGGAAAGGCGCGATGCTAAAGTAGTAGCTATTAATGACATTACAGATGCAAAAACTCTTGCACATTTACTTAAATATGATTCGTCTTACGGCGCCTATGACAAAGAAGTAGATTTTAGTGAAAACGCCATCATAGTAGGCGGGGAGGAAATTCCTGTTTATGCCGAAAAGAACCCTGCAAAATTACCATGGAAAGATTTGGGTGTAGATGTAGTGATAGAGTCTACAGGGCTATTTACCAAACCAGCAGATGCAAAAGCACATATCACTGCTGGGGCAAAACGCGTGGTAATTAGTGCGCCAGCTAAAGGCGATGGTGCCAAAACCGTAGTACTGGGCGTAAATGAGGAAGTTATCGAAGATAGTGACGAAATAATATCCAATGCATCTTGTACTACTAATTGTATTGCGCCCATTATGAAAGTTTTGGAAGATGAGTTTGGTGTGGAGCGCGCTATGATGACCACAGTACATTCTTATACTGCTTCGCAGAGATTATTAGATGCACCAGCTAAAGATTTACGTGAGGCAAGAAGCGCTGCCGTAAACATTGTGCCTACTACTACTGGAGCTAGCAAGGCCGCGGCGCTTACTATTCCATCGCTTAAAGACAAGTTTACTGGGCTATCCGTGCGTGTACCTACGCCAGTAGTATCGCTGGCAGATATTACTGCAATCCTAAAAAACGGTACCACCAAGGAAGATTTGCAAGAGGTATTCCGCAAAGCTTCAAGCGATCCTTATTATGAGGGGATTATTGGCGTTTCTGATCAAGAGCTGGTTTCTAGCGATTTTATTGGCGACCCTAGGTCTTGTATTGTAGATTTGCCATTAATTGATGTGGTAGATTTTGACATGGTAAAAATAGTTGCTTGGTATGATAATGAGTGGGGGTATTCTAACCGTTTGGTAGAGCTAGCGGTAGATTTTGTTGGGAAGGAAGATTAATGGAAGTATTTGTAGGAGCAGATTATCGCGGTTTTGAATTGAAACAAAAAATTATGGATTTTTTGGCGCGGGAGGGGCATACCGTAGTAGATGAGGGCGCCTACGAATATACCGAAGGCGACGATTTTAACACGCCAGCAGTAAAAGTTGCACTGGCCGTGCGTGAAAACCTTGGCAGTTTTGGGATATTAGTTTGCGATTCGGCACATGGCATGACAATGCAGGCTAATAGATTTAAGGGGGTAAGGGCAGGGCATTGTGGAAGCGTAGAGTCTGCCATATTAGCACGAGAACATGACGACGCCAATATACTATGTCTGTCTGCTCATTTTCTAGACGCTGACACAGCCTGTAAAGTTGTAAAAACATTTTTAGACACACCTTTTACAGAAATAGAGCGTCGTGTGCGCAGGATTAATCGTTTAGACGAAAGGGAAGATTATGATTAAAAATGTAGCTATTGTGCCAGCGGTACTTGCCAACAATAAAGACGACTACCGCGCACAAATTGAAAAAATCAACACCTATACCAAGCGTATCCAAGTGGATGTAGCCGATAAAACTTTTATACCAGAGGGTACTTTGAATATTGCAAATGTGTGGTGGCCTCAGGGTTGGGAAGCAGATTTACATCTAATGACGGCACAGCCATCTTTATATATGGATGTGATTTCAAAATTGAAACCATCTTTGTGCATTTTGCATGCAGAAGCAGGCGAGGATTTGTTGCCACTTTTTGCTCATCTCAAGCAACAAGGAATAAAAACTGGGGTGGCACTACTACCCCAAACTTACCCCGGCAGGGCTAAACCATATATAGACGCAGTGGACCACGTGCTGGTGTTTGCAGGTAGACTGGGTGCGCAGGGAGGACAGGCAGATTTAATGCAGATGGAAAAAGTCCCTCTAATACGCGGATTAAAATCTGAGGTAGAGATAGGCTGGGATGGTGGAGCAAATATGTCTAATATTCGCACAATAGCACACGCTGGAGTGGATGTGATAAACGTAGGCGCAGCGCTAAATCAAGCCCCAAATCCAGCAGAATTATACACCGAGATGGTGGCAGAAACAGATAAAAGTGGGGTGGCATTATGATTTATTTGACTTTTTACCATAAGTGTGATATAATTAAAAGATATGGAGGTTTTTGATGGCTGTAATAGTGTCCTTGGGGGCGGCATTACAAGATATTTACTTAGTAGATCGCGAGGATTTAACGCCTACTGCGATTGGCGGTGAATCTATTTTTGGTAAGGTATTGGTGGGTTCTAAGGTAGATATTGACAAACTTCATTACGAGGTGGGTGGAGGAGGCTTAAACTCTGCAATCACTTTTGCAAGAAATGAGCATGATGTGGTGCTTTTTGCGAATATCGGGATGGACTCTGCGGGGAATGCTATTCTTAAAGTTTTAGACCGCGAGGGGATAGATAATAGTTTTGTCAATATAATAGATCGCCAAACTACTGGTACTTCTATTATATTGCTAGATGCCAAGGGTGGCGAGCGTACTATTTTAACCTATCGTGGAGCAAGCGAAAGGTTTGATAGTTACACAGTGACGGATTTAAATTTAATTATACCAGACTGGCTTTATGCTACTACGTTGCGAGGAGATATGAAAACTTTAACAAAAGTTTTTGCTAGAGTACACAAGCTTGGGGGTAAAGTGATGTTTAACCCTGGCGTAAAGGAGCTGGAGCAAAGCAAAGAGCTACTCAGATTATTGCAAGATGTAGATATATTGCTTGTAAATAAATCTGAGGCATCCAAAATGGTGTCTGGAGTGTTGCTAGAGGAGCTACTTTATCGCCTAAATAATTACGTAGAAACGGTAATTATTACAGATGGCGCGATGGGCGGAATTGCTGGTAATCGCAAGGAAAAATATCGTTTTGGTATTTACGAAGATGTAAAAGTCAAAGATGCTACTGGGGCTGGCGATGCATTTGGATCTGGGTTTTTGGCGCATTTTGCCAATGGGCATACTTTTCGCGAATCTTTGGTGTTTGCTTCGGCAAATTCTACTAGCGTAGTGAAGAAAATTGGCGCCAATCGTGGAAGTATGACCAGTACAGAAAAATTACACATGATGCCAATACAAAAATTAGAAAAAGATACTACTATGCATTAATCATTTATGATTTTGCGTTAGGCTTGCTGGGCGATAAAGCTGGCCTCGCGGAAGCCATCATAATAATTCTCGGATATTTTGGGGTGGCCGATTTTGTTGGCAGAACGGACGACTTCGTGTAAATCATCCGTAATTTTAAAGATGTTGGCATCTGATGGGTCGATTAACTTGAGAGAGAGCATCTGCTGAATAATCCTATCAAAACTGCGCCAATAGCCTTTGCCTATTAAAAACACTGGCATTTTGGGCATTTTGCCCTCTTGCATAAGAGTGAGAATTTCGGAGATTTCGTCCATGGTGCCAAACCCACCTGGAAAAAACACAAATACTTTAGCTGCCATAGCCAAAGAAACTTTGCGGGCAAAGAAGTACTCAAAAGTGACGCAGTTGGTAAGATATGGATTGGGGAATTGTTCGTGGACGAGAGTGATGTTTAGCCCTATGGTGCGACCACCGATTTCATAAGCGCCATGAGAGGCTGCCTCCATAATACCTGGGCCACCGCCGGTGACTACGGTGTGGCCGTTTTCGGCGAGGAGCCGGCCTAGCTCGTAGGCCATTTGACAGTATTTGTTACTTTGGGGTAGGCGAGCAGAGCCAAAAACAGTGACGCCTTGCGGAAAAGAACGGATAATTTGTAATCCCTTGCCTAAATCTTTTGCATAAGCATTGGCGCGCTCTAGGTCTGCGATGGATAGTTTTTTTAGTAGTTCGGCTTCGGTTTGCAACATGGGGTTCCTTTAATAAGGGTTGCTAAGGCCTAGACGTTGGTTCATCTCGGCGATGCGGATTAATTCGTTGTATTTGGCGATGCGCTCGCTACGAGAAAGTGAGCCAGTTTTTATTTGCCCGGTACCAAGCCCTACGGCTAGATGTGCAATGGAAACGTCTTCGGTTTCACCGGAACGGTGCGACATTACGGTGCGGTAGCCAGCATTTTTAGCTAAAAGTACGGCATCGATAGTTTCGGATAGGGTGCCGATTTGATTAGGCTTGATCAAGATGGCGTTGGCAACCTTTTCTTTGATACCGCGTTCTAATAGTTTGGTGTTGGTGACAAATAGATCGTCGCCGACTAGCTGGACGCGGGAGCCAATGCGTTCGGTCATGATGCGCCAGTTCTGCCAATCGTTTTCGGCGAGGCCGTCTTCGATAGATACTACTGGGTAATTATCTATAATCCAAGTGTACCAGTTGATGAGGTCATCAGCGGACTTCCAGTCGCCGTTGGTTTTGAGGACATAATGATCGCGATCGTAAAATTCGCTAGCAGCGATATCCATGGCTATAGCAATGTCTTTGCCAATTATATAGCCTGCACGCTCGGTGGCAATTTTGATACATTCGAGAGGCTCATTGTTGCCTTCACGAACTCTGGGGGCGTAACCACCCTCATCGCCTACCGTGGTGGGATACCCGCGTTCTTCTAGGACTTTTTTGAGAGTATGGAAGACTTCTGCTCCTATGCGTACTGCATCAGCAATGTTGCCAGCTCCGCGTGGGACAATCATATATTCTTGAAAATCTGTAGCCCAAGAGGCGTGTTCGCCACCGTTCATGACGTTTATCATGGGCATAGGTATAGACATTTCGCTAGAGGTGCCGGCTAGCTCGGCAACGTATTTATAAAATGGGATCATGCGAGCACGGGCATTGGCCTTGGCATTGGCTAGAGATACGGCTAATGTAGCATTGGCACCTAAGGAAGATTTATTCTCGGTGCCGTCTAGATCGCACATTAATTGGTCTACAATGCGGGGGTCTGAAGTATTGCCCACCAAAACATCGCGAATCTTAGAGTTGACGTTCCAAACGGCCTTTAAAGTGCCTTTACCACCGTAGCGCTTGGAATCGCCATCGCGGAGTTCCAAAGCCTCTAAAGTGCCGGTAGAGGCGCCTGATGGCACAATGGCTCTGCCAAAACCGCCATTTTCCAAAAAGACTTCAGCTTCTACGGTGGGATTACCCCTAGAATCTAATACTTGTCTTGCTCTGATGTTTGAAATAACAAAATTATCCATGTATATATTATATATCAAAAATGCTAAAAATGTACAAAATGCTTATGTTAATTTTTTTATTTTTATGCTAAAATGGAGAAAAGTAGTAATGTAAGGAGTTTTTATGAACGAAAACCCAGAGGGAACACCGAACCCTCTCAATCCAAATCCAGCTACGGTGGCGAAAGCGAGTTCGTCACCCGCTGGTGTTGCGCCTACGCCAGAAGTTGGTGCGAGTACAGCTGTACGGCCAGCGCAACCATCGCCAGCGCAACCCGCTGTACCACAATCATCTCCAGCACAGCCTACTGTAGCACCAGCACGTCCTGCACCCACGGGCTTGTCCATGGATTTTATGCAAGCACCTCGGCAAGGCGCTGGTAGAGTGGGGCGCCCAATGGGTGCTACACCATCAGCGGGGGCGCGTCCTACCGCACCGGTGAGTCCAGTGGCTGGCACAGCATCCGCCAGCGGAGTGCCACGTCCAGTTGACATATCTACGCCTAGCGCAGATGATGCCATTGCGGCCATCATGGCAGAATCTACCACAGCCAACCCAGCAGATGATTTGGTCGCCAAAGATTCTATCGTGGAGCCAAAGAAAGGCAAAAAGAGCAAGAAAAAGGTCGCTATAATTATAGGTATAATATTTATAGTGTTGGCTTTGATATGTGGAGCCGCAGCTGTTGCCATAATGTTATTAAATAATAACAGCGGGCGCGTGGACTCAGCCATCAATAAATGGTTAACCAACGAAGAACCTAATAACCTATCCGCAAATGGCACTATTTTGATTACCGATGATAGCGACACCGCAACGTTTTCTTCTCTACTAATAGACATCGATACTAAAAATGATAGATTATCTTCATCTAGCACCACTTCTGCCAAGATAACAATGACCTTGCCAGACGAGCAAGAGATGTCTTTTGATGTAGATAGTATCCAAGTAAATGGTGGTGATTTGTTCTTGAAATTGAGTAATTGGGAGGCTAGCAAAACAGAGGCGCTCTTGGAGACCGAAAACACCGTAGATTGTACAGACGAGGGTTGCACAGAGGCCACCGCAGAGGTTACTGATGTGGCAGAAATTGCAGAAACAACACCTCAAGAAGAGCCAGTCATTGAGGATTGTATGATAGATGGTAACGAGGATAATTGTGCGCCTGTGGGGCCGTCACCAATTGTAGAACCAGCGCCAATTTCCGAAAATGAAACTCTAAGTATACTTACAAGTCTATTTGATTCTTTGGGCAATGGCTGGATACGCATTCCGCTAGGTGAAGCCACCACAGAGGATGAAAGCACTGTAGTAGCCAGCGAAGATTCTTTGACTTGCCTTAATACCACACTAACTGCCATCTCGCAAAACCGCAATAGCATCGCCGAGTTTTACCGGCAAAATTCGTTCATAAAATCTTCCACTGATAACATAAAAATATCCGCAAAAACTAATAACCCCATTTATAGTCTGACTTTTGATAGCGAAAAGCTATCTGGGTTTAGCAGTGCAATAGATAACGCCAGCTTTGCAAACGAGATCTTTGCTTGTGCCGATACTTATGGGTTTAATACCGAAGTAGACGATATCTTTGCCAGTGCGCCTACTGTATATGTAGAAGTAAACGACAATAACGATTTTACCAGAGTTTATCTTGATGGGGCTTTGGCTGGATCTAGCATTTCTGTTAATGTAGATTTGGCATTAAGCTATCCCACCACAATACAAGTAAGCGAGCCTGCTGAGTATACAGATATCACCACATTATTGACAGATGTTCTCACTGGTTATTATGCTGATGTTGTTACTACCGATGATGGCACAGAAGAAACCGTAATAATAGAGGATGATTACAGCGACACCATTACCAACGACGGCATAATAGAGGAAGAGTACTTAGAGGAAGAAATTACCGAATAGGTTTGGGCTAGCGGGGCCACTTGGTAAAAACCTAACGTCAGCGTGGCTACTGGCGTTAGGCATAAAGGGTTCAAAAGCTTTGCAACACTTGCATAGGCGTCATACCTAGTGTTGTATGTATTCTAGCATAATTATAATAAACTAGATAGTTCTTTATATTTTTAGCCACATCTTGGAGGCATTTACCAGTATACGG
>JAFQXY010000017.1 GCA_017406745.1 Candidatus Saccharimonadota bacterium
AATCCTACCTTTACTATAGGTGCTGGTAATGGGGCGGTAACTATTACTGGTAAACAAAACTTAATAGACTTAGGCTATATGCAAGACCTATCACTATCTACCTGCCAATCCCAAGCCACTGGTGACAATGCCATAGCTACAGACAGAAGAGATGGTAGCACCTATTCAGTCCGTTACATCAATGATGCTTGCTGGATGACGCAAAACTTAAGAATCACTGGTACTATATCCAGTACAGACTCTAACTTTAGTACCAATAGTACATTTAACGTAAAAGCCGCAGATCTCAAAGGTTCTAGCTATTCATACACGGAGGCTCAATCCCATGTAGCAGACTCTACAGATGTATCCGCATCCTCATCTGCTACTGGTGGACCATATACAGTAAATCAACTAGGTGTATGGTATAACTATTGTGCCGCTAGTGCTGGTACAGTATGTAGCCAAACACAAAAAAATGCCACCGAAGACATCTGCCCAGCTGGTTGGCACTTACCATCATATAATACCGCCCCAGGTGCATTTAGTGGCATTACCTCATATAGCCCTGCCTTTAGTCCTATCTATGGCGGGTACTACGGCAGTGGCTCGCTCAACAGCGCTACTACGTACGGGAGCTGGTGGTCTGCTACTGCGAGCAATGCTAGCAGTCAGTACTACCTGAACTACTACAATGGTAGTCTGAATACCAGCGTCTTCAACTTCAACAAGAGCTACGGGTACTATGTACGGTGTGTGATGAAACCACCAACCATCGTTAATGCTACCTATATGCAAGATGTTACTACAGAAATGGTTAATAATTCTGAAGAACTAGCTGAAGCCACCCTCATAGACCGTCGTGATGGAAGTGACTATACTGTAAAGAAAATTAACGGTGCTCTCTGGATGACGCAAAACCTCCGCTTTACTGGCACCTCTGTCCCCACTGCCACCTCCAACACTACTGCCGATAAAACTCTTACCTATTATCAGTTGGACACCAACGGTACTAGTGGTGGAAAATGCTACTCTACAACTGGGTATAGCAATGCATGTATCAAAGACTCTGGTAATACTACCACCGGCGTTTGGTATAACTATTACGCTGCTACGGCAGGTACAGTAAGTGGCTCCTCTAACTCTACCGTTGCCTCCCAAGATATCTGTCCTAAGAACTGGCATCTACCTACTGGACCAAATACTACAAGTGGTACTGACTTTAACAAATTAGTAGGCAACACTACATCTGGCTACCAAAACCCCACTACTGGTCTTACGGCTTTTGGCGCGGTCGCTGGTGGCAAATACTACAATGGGGCGCTCTACGCTACCGGCTACGGACTCTGGTGGTCTGCTACAGCCGACACTGCCGTGACTCGTTACTACCTCATCTACAATAGTAGCAATGGTCAGTTTAACGGCAATTTCAATTACGACCGCTACCGGTACTACGGGTACTTCGTCCGTTGTGTACGGTCGTCGTAGCTGAACTGTGAACTATACCCTTAAAAGTTTACACATTTCTACACATTCATCCCATTTAGTTTACACCATCTCTACACACTGTACCCACTTAACCATATCTTTAACAGTATTTTTTGCTAGCAAAAAGCCCGCCGTAGCGGCTTCAGGGTCCAGCAATCTATAATTAAAAGAATGGCAAATCATCGTCTACCCCAGGGCGCACAACACTCCTTGCATACTTATCAGAGTTCTTGCGCAACGCACTAACATGCCTAGCCAGATAATCTTCTAGCATAGCATTACTAGTAATGTAGGCATTTTTATGAATTTGCGCTTCACTGCCAGCTATCGTGTCGCCACGAATCTGTACGCAGGCACCATCTATCATTGCATCGCCATACACCAGCGCGCGGTCTTCTATCCAGGTGCCACCCGCTATAATTGCGTTACCGCATACTACGGCACTATTCATCACTAGCGCATTCCCTTCAATGATAGCCTGTTCAAACACCAATGCATTATCCAGTACATATGCATCATCACGCACCACCGCTTTATCATAGACCTTTGCATCACCAAATATCCAACATCTACCATTTTGCGAGAGGTTGTGTTTTCCCTCTACCCAGCCACCCAAATCGCCACGATATACTTTTATTTCTGGCATACTTTTTATAGCGCGTATCCGGTAAAGCCTTTTACCGTTGGGCAAAACCAAGGTCTTTCTGGTCATGATGTATTTTTTCTTGCGATGCATATTCACTCCCCCAATCATATAAAACTACATAAGCCACAGCTTAACAATTATTATTCTAACATGTTTCAGCCAAAAAAGCAAGCTCCCACCGTCCACCCAACAATCCTCACCATCATCTTCAACAAAAGTGCTATAATGATAATATGAAACAACTTCTAGAAAAACTTCCCTTTTATAACGAGGCCGTCAAACCCTATCACTGGGCACAAGCCATAGTAGCTACCACTAAATACCACCGTCCCGTCAAAGGTCTCAAAGTTATCGCCGTCACTGGCACCAATGGTAAGACCACCACTTGTTTTATGATTTGGCATATGCTAAATCAAGCCGGCTACAAAACCGGCCTCCTCACCACTGTGGCTTATGGCATCACCAAACTCGCCCCCGAACTCGGCCACATGACCACCGTAGACGCCAATACCCTCAACCGCCGTATCCAGGATATCAAAAATCAAGGTGCCACCCACCTTGTACTAGAAGTCACTTCTCATGCCCTTGCCGAATTCCGCACTCTCGGCATCCCTGTAGATATTGCCGTTTTTACCAATCTTACCCACGATCACCTAGATTATCACAAAACCATAGACAATTACAAAAAATCCAAAGGTAAGCTATTCAAAAAGGCCAAATACAGCATCATCAACGCAGATGACCCTCACGCCAAATATTACGAGTCCATCGCCAAAGAATACACCACTTATGGCATCAAGCACGGTACGCATCGCGCCACAGATATAGAACTATCTGTCAACGGTGTCAAATATTCATCTGGTGATATAAATATAGAGACTAGCATTCCAGGCGAATTTAATGTCTACAATTCCCTCGCCGCCGCACTCGTTGGGCAAAAATTAGATCTCACCCCAGAGCAAATCACCAGAGGCATCAAGTCGCTTAAAGAGGTAGAAGGCCGCATGAACATCATAGACGAAGGCCAAGATTTCACCGTCATCGTAGATTATGCTCACGCCCCAGATGCCCTAGAAAAGGTCTACGATTCCGTCACCCCCCACAAGGGCAAAATTATATCCGTTCATGGCGGTGCTGGCCGCCGCGATCCCTCCACTCGTCCTATTCGTGGCCGTATTCTTGCCAAATATAGCGACATCGTCATTATCACCGAAGACGACTCTCGTGACGAAGACCCCGCCAAAATCGCCCAAGGCTTCCTAGATGGCGCCAAAAAACAAGGCAAGATAGAGGGTAAAGATTTATTCTATATCCCAGACCGCAAAGACGCCATCAAAGAAGCTCTTAAAAAAGCCAAAAAAGGCGATCTAGTCCTCATTCTTGGTAAAGGCCACGAAAAAACCATTCTCCGCGCCGACGGCCCTCACGATTTTGAGGACATCAAAGTAGCGAGATCTCTACTAAAAAGTATGGTATAATGAAAACATGAAAGCGCGCGAAAATACAAGGAGCAAAAATAAAAACGGTGGGCTGAAATCCAAAACGCAAAAGTTCAAAGCCAGCATGCTCAAATCTTATTATGGTAACCCCATGAAAGACATGAAGCTAATCGCCATCACCGGCACCACTGGCAAAACCACCGTAGCGCATTATGTTCACGAGATCCTTCGCGCCGCTGGCGAGCAAGTTGCGGTACTAGCCTCAGACCAACCTTTCAAAATGAGCATGTTGCACAAGTTCCTAAGCGATGCCTGGAAAGCCGGTGCTAATTATGTTATCGTTACTGTTCCCGCCGAAGGCCTCCGCGACAACGTCTTTCATGGCCTACCAGTTTATATCGCCGCTATGACCAATTTTGTTACCGCTGGCCTCAAAGATATATCACCAGACGAATATTTAAGAGACGAAAAGACCCTTTTTGACATGAATCCTGAAGTAGTCGTAATGAATCACGATGACATCAATTACGACACTTTTGCCAGCTTCAAGGGCACTCAGCAAACTCTACTCTATGGCCTTACCGGCACAGATGTTAAAATCTTAAGCTCCAAACTCTACCCCAAAGGCACCGAAGCTACCCTGTCTGTCCGTTCAGAGATTATGAACGTTGCTACTTTTATCCCAGGTGAGCCAGCTGTTTCCTATATGTCCGCCGCCGTAGCTATTGCTACCGCCATGGGTATCAGTGCAAGCAAAATCACAGATGGCATCGCAGAATATAATCCAGATTAGCCAAATCGTGCTATAATAAACATAAGAATAATATTGGGCAAAGGTGGGCAAGGAGGTAAAACATGGCCACAAAAAATCAAAAGAAATATATTTTTGTTACTGGAGGGGTGCTATCAGGGGTAGGCAAAGGCATCACCGCCGCATCTATCGGTGCAATCCTCAAAGCCAAAGGTTACAAAGTCACCATGCAAAAATGCGACCCTTATCTCAATGTAGATGCCGGACTTTTAAACCCTGTAGAACATGGCGAATGTTTTGTCACACACGATGGCGTAGAAACAGATCTGGACCTTGGTCATTACGAGCGTTTTCTGGATTTTGAAACCAACAAATATTCCATTACGCTCTCTGGTAGTATTAATAGAGAGCTTATAGAAAAAGAGCGCGCTGGCGGCTTCCACGGTAAAACCGTACAGTTGGTTCCCCACTTTACTGATTTAGTTCAAGAAAAAATCGCCCTAGCCAGCAAAGACAGCGATATTCATATTGTAGAAATTGGTGGCACTATTGGTGATTACGAAGGCCTAGCCTTTATTGAAGCAATTAGGTTATTTGCCAACAAGGTCGGTCGCGAAAATTGCCTTTACCTCTCTGTAGTTTTTGTCCCCTGGCTTAATACTTCCAAAGAGTTCAAAACTAAACCCGCCCAAAACGCCCTTAAGGATTTGCGCGGTTTTGGCATAATCCCAGACGTAGTCTGTGTCCGTACCGAACGTCCCGCTCCCCGTAGCATTTGTGAAAAAATCGCCGCCTTCTCTGGGCTAAATCCAGACGCTGTCCTCAACCTCCCAGATATAGAATCCGTCTACGACGTACCATTCAACGTCCTCAAGTCTGGCGTACTAGATATCCTCAATAAGTTTGTTGGCGACAATAAAAAACCAGATATGTCACGCTGGGAGAAGTATTCCAAGTTGCGCGCCACCAAGTTCCCGCAAACTGTTAAAGTAGGATTAGTTGCCAAATATGTCGGCAACGAAGACACCTATATTTGTGTCACCGAAGCCCTCAAGGCCGCTGCCGCCCACAACAAAGTTAATCTCGATATCGTCTGGATCAATGCTGAAGACTTAGAAGACCCAAAGGCGTCCCTCGAGGACCGTAAGCTTGGGCGAACGCCCTTGAGTGTGTCCGAGAGGGATGCCTTTGGTCTTCTCGATCAAGTAGATGGCATCGTCGTTCCAGGTGGCTTTGGGCAACGTGGCACCGAAGGCAAAATCGCCGCCGCTACTTATGCCTTGGAACACGACAAGCCTTATCTTGGCTTATGTCTTGGTTTACAGGTGGCCTGTATCGCTGCTGCTCGCCGTGGCGGCATCATGAATGCCAATTCCGAGGAATTTGGTGCCTCCGCCAAAGATCACAATAATGTTATTTATATTATGGAAGGCCAAAAAGGCAAAGAATCCACTGGTGGCACCATGCGCCTCGGCGATTACCCAGCCAGATTAAAGCACGGCACCAAGACCGCCGGAATCTATCGCAATGAAGTTGAAAACTGCGGCGAATATATTTACGGTACCAAGGTGCTTAAAAACGGTGATGTAGATGTGATAGAGCGCCACCGCCACCGCTATGAGGTCAACCAAGATTTTGCAGACGCCATCAAAAAAGGCGGCGTCGTTATTTCTGGTCTTTCCCCAGATGGCAAATTAGTAGAGTTCATAGAGTCTCCAAATTGCAGGTTCTTCCACGCCACCCAAGCCCACCCTGAGTTTAAATCTCGTCCACTCCATGTCCATCCTTTATTTATGGAGTTCATCCGTAGCCTTAAATCCGAGCAATAACTATCTGCGAATCTTGTCGTGTAATTCACCGCAATAAAATCTCATCTGCGGACTAGGTTCGCCAAAAATACCAACTAATGGTACAATAGTATTATGTTTTGGAAAATGCTAATTGTACTCCTCATATCCATGATTCCCTTAGTGGAATTACGTGGCGCTATTCCTATTGCTATTGGTATGGATTTAGGTCTACCCGAGTGGCTTGTGTTAATTATTGCAATACTCGGCAACATCATCCCAGTCCCCATCATCTACCTCTTTGCTCGCAAAGTCCTAGAGTGGGGGTCAAAGCGCAAATGGAAGCCATTTAAGCAGTTTTGCGATTTCTGTCTTCAAAAAGGCGAAAAGGCTGGCGCCAAATTACTTAAAAAAGCCAAATCTGGCGCATATTTCGCATTATTTTTATTCGTAGCAATACCCATCCCAGGCACCGGCGCCTGGACTGGCACCCTCGCTTCCAGCATTTTAAATCTAGATTTTAAGAAAACCGTCATCGCCATTACTGCTGGCATCCTAGTCGCCGGCCTCATCATGCTATTATTCTCTCTCGGTGTATTCAGAGTCCTCTTTGGCGGCTAAAAAATTATTGGCTATAAAATTCAGTAATCATCGTACGAGCAATCTCATTAAACCTATCGTGCTCTGCTTGTAATTCTTTGTCCTTCCGAGCATCCTCTATATAGTGATGCTCAAACCCCAGCCATACACCGTCTCTCTCTACGCTATCACCCGGACCAGTCATTTGCTGTGTATGGTCTGGGTCTTCGTAAGGATTAGTTCTCTTTAAAACTCCATAGCTTCCTAGAAAATCCTCCACCGCCTCAGTCGGATCCCCATCGTAATACACCATATGCGCTGGCCTCGCTTCCGGGTGAGCACTAAAGTAATTTTCCCAGTATTCCTCTGCGGGTATAGTAGAACTTGCTAATTTTAAATCCAAATTATAAAGATCAAGCCATTTACGTATTTCTTTTTCTATCAGTTCCTCCCTACTTAAGCTTTCGTCTCCAGGCATCTTAAAGCCACCCATAGTTCCAGTTTTTGCCAGATTTCTAAAATTGTAGTATACATTTTGTAAAGAAAGCTCTCTGTCATACAACTTTTCAGATATGCCAAGCTCGACCAACTTCGCCTTAATGGGTGGGTCCTCACTGTTTGTATAGGTTCGTATCGGCTCAGCGAGTTCAGGCGCATCAGCCTTCAAGTTTTTTGCCCACTCTATTATTCTGTTTATTAATTCCTCATCCTTTTCTACAGCCCTTTTTTCTGTTCCATTTTGTGTCACTATTTTTGTTGCGTATCTAGAACCAGTTTCTGGATCCACTGAAGTACTTTTTGGCAGAAACACAATTCCTGCATCTATTGGAATTTCTCCGCTCTTGCTCCACACAAAAAAATCGTTCCATTTTGTTTCAGATTTTATCTGTGCCCTAGTTAAATCTGCACCCACGTGTCCACCAAAACGACATTGAGATGCTATAACATCTGTTGGAAAAACTAAAAAAGCCTCATTATCCGTTTCTCCACCGTAAAAATCACTCGCCACCATGTGCCTAGCAAAATGAACAGCCTGCTTATCTGCCCAAGGGTCAGCCGATGCCAGCGTAGTGTTTAGTGGTAAACTAGCCAATAATACATCTGCAGCATATTCCGGCGTTACTTCGCCACTTGCAAATTCAAAATATTTGCTCTTTTTTATTGCGTCTAAGTCAGGATATTTTTCAAAAAACTCTTTTTTAAGCATCGCCCCCACGTCACCTTCACTGAAACCAGGCCTCAGCCCATATTCCACCAGCGCAGGAGACTTTAAAGATTTTTCACTTAACATATCTTTTAAGCCATTATGCACCTCTCCCATACCCGCCGTGTGATATATCATACCAGAGTGATCCCTCACTCCTTGTCTAGTTACATGAGTCACGAAAAACGGATTTAATCTTCTCCAAAGTTCCACATATTCACCCGTAGAAAGCTGGGCTAATGCTTCAAATTTTAATAATCTTTCTTTCTCGCTTGGGCTCATCGGTTTGTTAAATTTTTCCAAAAAATCCCTCTTTGGTTCATCTGGATCTAACCCGCGCATTCTCTCTTCCAAACCAGATATTTCTTTAATAGAATCGTCCCTCACGTTTTGTGTTCTTTGTTCTTCGTTGTCTAATTCTCTAATCCTTTTTTCTAGGTGTTTTAATTTTTTGTCGCCCAACCCAAACAACTTCTTTACTCTTACCACCAAAGCTTCTCGTCGTAATTCATGTGTTTGTTTTGTGTTTTCTTTCTTTGTTGTAATTTCTCCTAATCTTGACTCTGCATCTCCAATTGAGGCGCGACATTCATTTATAGCTTCCTCTATTCCATCTATCTCAATCTGTATGCTCATTCCATTTCGTAGGGCATTCGCTAAACCTTCTGGGTCTTCCCTCTGTGCACAGCCTTCGATATCCATGGCTTCACGTAGCTCCTCAGCAGAACGCTCGGCTTCGCTTTTTTGAGATTGCTCACTCTTTTCTCCAGAACCCGCAATTTCTATACCTTCCATATCTTCGCCATTTTCGCCTCCATTCACACTTTCGGGTGCTTGGGTAGGTGTTCGTTCAAAACTATTCATACCTCTAGTATATAATAAAAATCCATTTTACAAAACAGCCAAATCTCGCTCAATCTGCTTTCTGTATCTATCTTCCTCCGAGAAGATACACCCACAGTATTTTTGTATATACATACCAAGCTCACGCGCTTTTTGCTACCCTTCGCGGAACCCCACCCTAAAATCTCGGTACAAAAACTCCACTCCAGCCATTGCCGCCATCTCTTCGCATACCTCAATCAACTCATCATGTTTTTGATACGGACTAACAAGTAGTGTCGTCGTAAATGCATCAATAACCATTCAGCGCCGCAAATCTTACCGTCTCGTCAATTCGCTTTCGGTAGCAATAATTCACGCACCGCCCAGGGATATCTGAAACCACATTCTTGCAAAACTCGTCCAGCCCATACTCCTCTTTAAATATATACTATCTGCCCCAATAGAAGTGCAATAATCTCTTAGGTAATCCCTCCGCGCCTTATATTCTTGATACGGGTGAATGTTTGGATTGTACCAAAAAACCGTCGGCTCTATTCCTTCCTCTCTCAGAGCGTCTATCGGATACACCGAACACGGTGCACAGCAGGTATGTAGTAACAATTTCATAAACTAAACCTTGGCGGAAGCGGAGAGATTCGCACCGAAGGTCCGAATCCCAACTAAAAAAAGCTTACTGGAACCAGTAAACTGATTTGGCGGAAGCGAGAGGATTCGAACCTCCGAGACGGTCACCCGCCCACACGATTTCGAGTCGTGCGCCTTCAACCACTCGGCCACGCTTCCACCTATAATTTTACCATATTTTTAAGAAAAAAGTACCCCACAAATCTTAAAAATATGTTATAATAATAATGTCACCTCATAAGATGGTGATGCTCATTTAATTTCTAGGTGGATGTTAAAAACATCCACATTTGCGCTATTGTACCCTAAAGGTACAATGCGTACCAATAAAAATGCGTGTGCCCGTAGCTCAGCTGGATAGAGCGTTTGCTTGCGGAGCAAAAGGTCGTAGGTTCAAATCCTGTCGGGCATACCATATAAAAAGAAGGTCTACCAGACCTTATTTTTATATAATGTATGACTAAAACACTCTCAAGCACCTCAGCACTAGTTCCTCCATTTTAGAATAATCCATCCGGAACCCAGCCTTGGAGGGCTCCATCATTTGGTCCTTAGTCACCCCCACGAAAGACAAAAAATAATTATTCTGATAGGCTAATTGCCGAATAAACTCCCTTTGCGTTCTGCCATTGCCCTCGCGAAATGGATGTAGTGCATTTATCTCTGCAAAATAATAAGCCAATCTCTTGCCAAAATCCACCACGTTTATATTTTTCAAATATTTTTCGCGCTTTAATTCCCCAAAAATCCTCTCCGCTTCCGCATCTATCGCAAAATACCTACAGAATAAATTTCCCTTAGCAATATCCACCGTTCGTATTTCTCCAGCCCAATCGTAGATATCCTGGAACAAATACCTGTGAATCGCCTGCAAATGCTTTAAATCAAATCTACCGGCCAAAGGATTCTCGAATAATTCTCTCGCACGATATTTCGCTAGTCTTCTTTCCGCATCATATAATTCGTCAAAATCTTGTATGCCCAATTTATTGCGCAATACTCTAGTGTTTGGATAACAATAAGGGTCTTGCATTATTTTTCGCCATGCCTTTCCTTTATTTCGCGAAGCGCTTTCCTGCGCAGTTCTTCTGTGGTAGTTTTCGCCAACTCTACATCTACCAGCTCTTGGATATCCTGAGGTGTCAGCGGCATATCCTCCAGCTCAAAAGTCGCTTTTATTTCTTCTAGGCGTTCCATGGCAGAAATTGGGTATGCCCCAGTCCGTACCTCAAATGGTATACTCTTTGTCTCATCGGCGCGCACTAGCATCATCCGGATCACATCAGAGGTCGTAGTCCCCAAGCTTTCAAACAGCCTAGCCGTCCGCTCCTTCAAATCCGCCGGCACTCTTACTTGTATTAAATTGTTTGTTCTTGAAATAGTCGTTGTACTCATATTTATATTGTATGACAATGTCATACAATAGTCAAGAATGTTTTTCTTACTAGCAATATTCCCACCTATCCTTAATTGCATGACAATGTCATGCATTGCAAAAAATCAAAAAACCACTTGCTATCCATCGCAAAACACGCTAAAATAAAACTAGATACCGAAATCATCTACAATAGCTTAGGCTAGCACATTATTTAAGGAGGCAAGGCTCTCCATGGTTAAAATGGCTCTATGAGGGAGTCTATGCCATGGATAGCTATTTGCTGGCTCATGCGTTGTAGATGATTTCGGCCCTCGTAGGGCCATTTTTGCGTAAAGCCTTGCGAAAAATATTAATAACTAAGCGAGGTAAACCATGCAGGTCATGCAACAAACCAAAAAAGACAAGAAATATAGTGATAAAGAGAGCAAGAAATCTAACAAAAATCATACTCTACTTACGAACCACCACCTACTTACCTTTCTCCCACTATATATATTAGTACTAATTACCACCATCAGCTTCTTTTCATTAAGTTCTAGTACCACCAATGCAGATACTAGCACTAGCTCCACTGCCAAAG
>JAFQXY010000018.1 GCA_017406745.1 Candidatus Saccharimonadota bacterium
TGGTCCGTATACTGGTAAATGCCTCCAAGATGTGGCTAAAAATATAAAGAACTATCTAGTTTATTATAATTATGCTAGAATACATACAACACTAGGTATGACGCCTATGCAAGTGTTGCAAAGCTTTTGAACCCTTTATGCTGCACCTCTATTAATCATTTTGCGTGCGATATTGAAAAAGTGGGATAGGTAGGGGTGATGGACTAGTAAATTCTAGCTATTATGATTTTATTATTGACAAAAATAAGCATATGTGCTATAATTAGGATAGTAGTTCATTGAGCCATCGGCGCAGTGGGCGCCGTACATTAAAATGGAGGAATATATATGTTAAAAATTAGTGAATTCTTTTTATCCACTAGCGCAAAAAAAGCAGCAACAAACATCGTTCGCCTTTTTAGGCGCGAGTTTAGGGCTATCACCCTGGGGCCCGTTGATGAATTCGAAAATCACAACCATCACCCCATCACTCCCCCGCGATGCGAAATCACAGTTTTCTCCACTGCGGGAAAAACTGATGACGAGATTTTCGACGCAATGATGTGTCGGAATCCAAATAATGTTATAATGTTCATGATCGCCTACGGGCGTGATGGAGAACAGGAAGTTTGCGAAGTATCCTTTAACGGGGATTTCGCGAACTTGACAGGTGGGAAAACCCACAAAATGGTGCTGTCGGGCGCTGAGCAAGATGAAATCAACGAAGACATCATGCTCATCCCATTCGAAGACCAGCATAAGGGCTGGAAGAGGAGAATCGCCAACGGCGAAACAATGTGGCCCATAAAAGGGCTCCCCACTCGTTTTCAAGCGAGCGCGGCATGTGTCCGCGCTGACGGAACCATAACTCCACTCTCTTATTGGAGAGAATCTCTTATAAACCTTTTGGACTTGGAGCCCGAAAAGGAGCTCCGTAAGACTAAAAAGGAGTTGGAGGAGAGCAAGAAAAGGCTGGAGGAAATTAAACTTCAGCGTCAGGCCACAGAGGAAGCACTCAAGAAAGAAGCTTCTGCGGTTCACACCGCAGAAAAGATCTTATATGATTACGTGGAGGAAGAAGGCATTATTTATGAATACGGTGGTAATATTGATAAAACCATCGTATTCGAACATTTCGATAGCGAAGATCATATCGCCATCGATGTGTATGCCTATGGCATACGCACAAAAGATAGGTATATCTTTGCCAAGGACGGTAAGTCTTTGGTAAAGATTGAGAAAAACGTTTAAACCTCCTGACCCCCCACACAGCCAGTGTGGGGGTTTTATTCCTTAAAACATTTGAAGAAAATACTTTGCGTGCGATATCGAAAAAGTGGGTTGTAAAAGGGAAGGAAGTATGGTAGAATAAAAGAGTTACATCTAGACATAAGGATAGGTCCCGTAAGGGAAACCAGCCTAAAAGTCTAGTTTTAATAGTGCAGTTTTGCCTGTTGTACAGAGGCAAAACTCACAAGCTCACTAGAGGTGAGCAAGCCTACTAGGATATTTGGTGTGGAATATCTTAGCAATAAAACAACAGAGATAAACTTAAAGGAAAGGAAAGCATGCAAGTAATTCTCGGCACCAAAATTGGTATGACCCAGATTATCGGCGAAGATGGCGTGGTTACTCCTGTAACTATTCTACAAGCCGGTCCCTGCACAGTGACTCAGATAAAGACCACTGATACAGATGGTTATAATGCTGTGCAAGTGGGCTACGGTCAGGGTAAGAATCTGAGCAAGTCGGTGGCTGGCCATGTGAAAAAGGCTGGCGAAAATATTAGCCCTAAAACTCTGAAGGAGTTCCGTGTAGGGGAAATTCCTGAAGGCATAAAACTTGGCGACACTCTCACGGTTGAAAGTTTTAAGTTGGGCGATAAGGTAACGGTGACTGGCACTAGCAAAGGCAAAGGTTTTGCTGGTACGGTGAAACGTTGGAATTTTAACGAATCGCGTAATACGCATGGTTTTAAGGGGAATATTCGTAGAGTCGGTTCTATTGGTTCTATGTATCCACAAAAAGTCTGGAAGGGCAAAAAGATGCCTGGGCGGATGGGGCATGATACCGTGACGGTAAAAAACCTAGTAGTGGCATACATTGATGTAGCAAATAACTTGATTGGATTAAAGGGTGCGGTGCCTGGCCCGAAAAAAGGTATCGTAAGCGTGGAGGGAAAGGAGTAATATGGCTACACTAAATAAAGACATTTTTGGCCTAGACGTAGAAAACCATGAGCTCGTGAAACTCGCTTATGATGCGTATTTGGCAAATTCGCGTAGTTCGCACGCTAAGACTTTGAAGCGTGGTGAAGTGCGTGGTGGTGGTAAGAAGCCATGGAAGCAGAAAGGTACCGGTAGAGCACGTTTTGGTTCTACGCGTAACCCAATTTGGCGCCATGGTGGTGTGGCGTTTGGTCGCACTGGTAATGAGAACTTTACCAAGAAGATTAGTAAAACTAGTAAGAAATTGGCAGTACGCCAAGCTTTGAGTATGAAAAATGCAGAGAAGGCAGTATTGATACTAGATGCTAAAGTAAAACTAGATGGTAAGACCAAGACCGCTGCAAAAGTACTAAAAGATATGAAAATAGATGGTAAGAAAGTATTGGCTGTAGCTAATGAGAAAACCCCAGAGGTATTACGCTCTACCAATAATTTGCCAAATGTAAAATTGGTACGTGCTACTTATCTAAATGTGTTTGATATTATGAATGCAGATGTAGTAGTATTTTCTGAAGACGCTTTGAAGGCTGCCGAAAAATGGTTAATGGGAGAGGAGAAGTAAGATGGCAAAAGATGATAAAACCAATATTGAACTCCACATCCTAGAGCCTAGGGCTACAGAGAAGACTTATCGCGAGCAAACCAAGCGCACTTATGTGTTCCCAGTAGAAAAAGGTACTTCCAAGCAAGAAGTAGCAAAAATAGTGGAAAAAGAATTTAATGTAACAGTAACTGACGTGCGAACTTTGTTACGCAAGGGCAAGAAAACACGCTATTCCAAGGGTAAGCATGCTTATCCTGGGACAACTTATCGTCAAGATAAGAAATACGCATATGTTACATTAAAGGAAGGCGATTTTATCAAGGTATTTGAAGAGCCAGAAGATGAAAAAGCCAATGCGAAAAAAGATAACAAAACCAGCGCAAAGGATGCCAAGGTAGCTGAAAAGGAAGCTAAAAAAGCTGAAAAAGAGGCTAAGAAGGCAGACAAGAATGCAGGTAAGGAGAATGAATAATGGCAATTAAAGCATATCGCCCAATTACTCCAGCGCAACGTCAAAAGACGACCGAAGATTACGATCAGATTACGACGAAGAAGCCGTTGAAGTCATTGTTGAAGGCGAAAAAACAACAGGCTGGTAAAAACAACCAAGGCCGAATTACAGTGCGCCACCGTGGTGGTGGGGTGAAGCGCCACTATAGGATTATGACTTACAATCTACCAAAGGGTTTAACTTTGACGGTAGAGGAAATTGAGTACGATCCAAATCGTAGTGCTAGGATTGCACGGGTAAAAGACCAAAACGGTGTTTATTACTATGTTTTGGCTGATACCAAGATGACTAAAGGTACTACTTTTAAGACTGGGGCTGAGGCAGAGGTGGAGGAATCCAACCGGATGCCATTAGAGAATATTCCAGTAGGTACGTTTGTGTACGCGATAGAATTAAAGCCCGGTAGAGGTGCACAGATGGTGCGTGCTGCAGGGGCAAGGGCACAGTTGATGGCAAAGGAAGATGGCTATGCCACCTTGAAGATGCCATCTGGTGAAATGCGTAAAGTATTAGTGAGTTGTGAGGCTTCTATTGGTACAGTATCTAATATTCAGCATCAGAACGTAAAGATTGGCTCTGCTGGACGTCGTCGCCGTAAGGGTATTCGTCCAACAGTGCGTGGCGTAGTGATGAACGCAGTAGATCACCCACACGGTGGTGGTGACGGTGGTAGGCATGGTTCTGGTAAGGCACCACGTACACCATGGGGTCAGCTAACGCTTGGTTATCGTACGCGTCATAATAAGCAAACTAATAAATATATCGTGCGCAGTCGTCACGAAGGAAAGAGGAAATAATGTCTAGGAGTTTAAAGAAAGGTCCTTTTGTGGACTTTAAACTAGCCAAAAAGATTGCTGCTCTCTCCACAGAAGACCGTACCGTAATAAAAACTTGGGCGCGCCAATCTACGATTTCACCAGAGATGGTGGGGCGGACGATTGCCGTACATAATGGCAAGGTGCACGTACCAGTATTTATTTCTGAAAACATGGTAGGTCATAAGTTGGGTGAGTTTGCGCCTACACGTAAGTTTAAACGGCATGGTGGCAAAAAAGCTGCTGAGGCTGCCGCCGCGAAAGGAAAGGGGTAAAATATGGCTACGCATTTTGCACATGCATACGAAAAAGGCGTGGATTCCCAACCTCGCAAGACCAATATAGTGGCATCGCTAGTGCGTGACCGCTATGTAGCAGATGCTGTGGTGATTTTGGAAAATACGCCAAGGCGGGCGGCTTTGCCAGTACGCAAGGCAATAGAATCCGCCAGTGCTAATCTTATTAATAATTCTGGGGTAAGCATTGATCCTAAAACCATTAGAATTGCACGTTTAGTAGTGTCTAGTGGTACGCGAATGCGGCGTTATAAGCCAGCATCGCGGGGTAGAGCATTGCCTTACGAGATAATTACCAGTAATATATTCGTCGAGGTGGCCGGCGAAGAAAAAGTTAAGAAGACTACTTCTGAGAACAAAAAAGACGCTAAAGCAAGCGCGTCTGAAAGTTCCGATAAAACAGGGGTAGAAGCGAAAAAGGAGAAAAAGTAATATGGGTCAGAAAGTTAATCCCATCTCTTACCGCCTCCAAATCAGCAAGGATTGGTCTTCTAAGTGGTTCGCTAAGAAGGCAGACTTTAGACGCTGGCTAACGGAGGATGATAAAATTCGCAAAATAATTGAGAAGCGATATAGTAGTCGCCCAACAATTGCGCGGATTAATATTGAACGTTCTGCTAATCTTACTACAATTACCATTTTAACGGCTAAAGCAGGCGCTGTAATTGGAAAGCAAGGAGCAGGCATCAATGAGCTAAAGAAAGAGTTGGAAAAATTTGTAGAAGGGCCAATTCGTATTAACGTAGAAGAGGTAAAAAAACCAGAGTTAAACGCAAAATTGGTAGCTGAAAACATTGGTTTTCAACTAGGTAAACGGATGAACTTCCGTCGTGCCGTAAAGATGGCTTTGCAATCTACAATGAACGCAGGAGCTAAAGGTGTGCGCATTGAAGTAGCAGGGCGTTTGAACGGTGCAGAAATGAGCCGTCGTGAAAAGTTTATTGAAGGTTCGGTGCCTCTACATACTTTGAGGGCGGATATTGATTTCTACTGTCATCATGCACAAACAATTGCTGGTGTGGTAGGTGTAAAGGTCTGGATTTATAAGGGGGAGAAATAATATGGCATTACTATTACCAAGAAAAGAAGCTCACCGTAAGGTGCGTAAAGGTAAAAATGAGGGGGTGGCTACACGTTGCAATACTGTAGCGTTTGGTGATTTTGGCTTGATGTCGTTAGACAACGAGCGGATTACTTCGCGTCAGATAGAGGCGGCTCGTCAGGCAATCAACAGGTATGTAAAACGTGGTGGTAAGGTGTGGATTCGGATTTTCCCACATACACCAGTTACCAAGAAACCATTAGATGTAAAAATGGGTTCTGGTAAGGGCGAGCCACAATTCCATGTAGCCAAGGTAAAAGCTGGCACAGTGATGTTTGAAATTGCGGATGTAACCGAAGCCCAAGCTAGGGAAGCATTGCGTTTGGCATCTCACAAATTGCCAGTAAGATGTAAAATAATAAAGAAAGAGGAGTTTTAAAATGGCACACACACTCATAGGTATAGTGACCTCAGATAAGCGTGATAAGACCATTACTGTCGCAGACGCACGTCGCGAAACTCATCCGCTATACCGTAAGCAGTATACCAAAACTCGCAAATATACGGCACATGATGAGAAAAATGAGGCTCATAAGGGTGACAAGGTGGAGATTGAATCTTGTCGTCCAATCAGCAAAACCAAGTCTTATAAGCTTGTGAAAGTGCTAGAGCGTGCTCATGGTACAGTAGAACTAAAAGAGGGCGTAACGGCAGTAGTAGAAGAAAAGAAAATAGGTGCAGATGCCGAAGTGGCTGAGGCACGTAAAGCTGAAAAGGCCAAGGCCGATATGGTTGAAGCTGATGGAGGGGAGGTATAAGATGATTCAGCAAGAAACTAGATTAAAAGTAGCAGATAACAGTGGCGCCAAGGAATTAGGTGTAATTCGCGTGCTAGGTGGTACGAGGGCGCGATATGCTCATGTGGGCGACATCGTAACCTGTTCTGTTAAGGAAGCATCGCCAAATGGCAACGTGAAGAAAAAAGCCGTAGTGAAGGCAGTGATTGTGCGCACAGTAGCGCCAATTCGCCGGCCAGATGGTTCTACGATTCGGTTTGACGAAAACGCAGCGGTACTAGTAAATGAGGATAAGACTCCTAAGGGTACACGTGTGTTTGGCCCGATTCCACGGGAATTACGCGATGCTGGTTTTACTAAAATTATAAGTCTTGCACCGGAGGTACTATAATGAAAAGTTTGAAAGTAAATGACAAGGTGCGAGTAATTGCTGGTGATAATAAAGGCACAGAGGCGGTAATTGTTAAAATTGATCGTGCAAATCATAAAGCAATGCTAGAGGGCGTAGAGGTGCGCGAGCGCCACATGAAGAAAACTCAGTATAATCCAGCTGGTGGCAAAAAGACAATTCATGTAGGTATTGATTTATCTAATTTGAAATTAGTGGAGCCTGCAAAAGTGACCACCAAAAAGGATACAGCAAAGAAAGAAGATAAGAACGCTAAGGCTAAGAAAGGAGCTAAATAATGGCGGAAAAGAAAACGGCTGCTAAGGCTACAGCAGAGTCTGCTAAGTCTACCAAGACCACCAAGACTCAGGCTAATGCTAAAGCACAACCACGCCTCAAAGCTCTCTATAATACAGAGCTAAAGGCGAAGCTCATGAAAGAGCTAGATATTAAAAATATCAACCAAGTGCCAGAGCTAGCCAAGGTGATTGTGTCATCTGGTGTAGGCAAAAAGCGCGAGGATAAGAAATTCGTAGAGACAGTAGAACTGACTTTGGCCAAGATTACGGGTCAGGCGCC
The DNA here is from genome assembly GCA_017406745.1 of Candidatus Saccharimonadota bacterium. Taxonomy (GTDB): domain Bacteria; phylum Patescibacteriota; class Saccharimonadia; order Saccharimonadales; family Saccharimonadaceae; genus Nanosyncoccus. The sequence continues at coordinate 7,180 of JAFQXY010000018.1, forward strand.
AACTTCTAGATTGGCGAAGAAATCTATCGCTACATTTAAGATTCGTAAAGGTATGGGTGCGCCAGTAGGCTATCTAGTAACTTTGCGCAATGACAAGATGTACGAATTTGTAGACCGCTTGATCAATGTTGCGTTGCCACATGTACGTGATTTTCATGGTGTGCCACGTGGCTCATTTGATAAGCAAGGTAATTACAGCTTAGGGCTTAAAGAGCAAACTGTGTTCCCAGAAATTACTTTTGAGGACGCTTCGGTGTTGCACGGGCTAGAAGTAACGTTTATTATTAAAAATGGTTCAAAGGAAGGAAGCTTTAAATTGCTAGAATCTTTTGGGATGCCGTTTGAAAAGGAGGCAAAGTAGTATGGCAAAGAAATCTGCAGTACTTCGCGATGAAAAACGGCGCAAAATGTACGAAAAATATAAAGACAAACGCGCAGAGCTTAAGGCGGCGGGTGATTTAGAGGGGTTACAGAAGTTGCCACGCAATAGCTCGCCAACGCGGTTAAAAAACCGTGATATGCTGGACGGACGTCCACGTAGCTATATGCGCCGTTTTGGATTATCACGTATTAATTTCCGGGAAAAAGCATCTAAAGGTGAGATTCCTGGTGTAACTAAGAGTAGCTGGTAGGAGAAAGGAGAAAATATGTCATTACAATCTACTGATCAAATTGCTGACTTGATTACGCGTATTCGTAACGCTATTATGGTAGGCAAAAATGAGATTCTCGTACCAACCTCCAAATTGAAAGTACAGGTGGCAGACGTGCTTGCTAAAAATGGTTATTTGGTAAGTTATGACGTGGTGGAGGGGAAACCACGTGGGATGCTACACGTAGTGATAGCTGGTGAAGGCGAGAATGCCAAAATTAACGAGATTACTAAGGTTTCTAAGCCTGGGCGCCGTGTGTACGCTGGCGTAGAGGAATTGCCTACAGTAAAATCTGGGCGGGGAACATTGATTATTTCTACATCCAAAGGGTTGATGACTACGCGCGAGGCGCGAAAGAATCGCCTAGGTGGTGAAATACTAATCCGCGTGTGGTAATTTTAGAAAAATAACAGGGCTTTAAAACCCTGTTATTTTTTTGTGGTTTTTAATAGTTTTGGCGGTGGTTTTATGGTTTTTATAGTGGTTGTTTATTATTGTGGCTATGCTTGCATGGGAGTGGAGGATGCGATATAATGAGGGCAAAATAAAGTATGGATAGGAAGCTTGGGTGGGTATCCAGGTTTATTTTGGGCTTTGGGGGGATAAGTCTCGAAGAATAAACTAATAAGAGGAGGAGTATAAATGGCTCAAAAAATATCAAAACTAAAAAAAGCTGGTTATGCGGCTGTGGCAATGGCGATGGCTTTGCCAGTGGCGACGTTTTTGCCAGCAGGAAGTGCATTTGCAGATGCGGGTTGCCCAGCTAGTATGGCTGATTTAACGGAGGCTTTGAGTGGTACCGAGGCTACAATTTCGCTTTGTGGTGACATCACGCTCACAGATGCCCCAATAACCGTAAGTCGCAGTGTAACGCTTAATCTTGGTGGCTACTCAATTACGCGGGAAAGTGGGGATATATTTGCAATAAGTGGTCGTAATACTAGGTTAACGATTACTGGTGATGGGAATGTGAATGGTTCTCTAGGCAATTCGAATAATATAAGGTTGCAGGGTGGTACTTATACTAGTTCAAGGGCGCAACAGTTGGCAGATTTTAGGAATGGCTACATGGCATATTCGGTGGACGGGGCTTATGTGGTAGATCAGATGATTTGGGGTATTAGCGTATCATCTCCAGCTGAATTCAATGAAGATGGGATTTTCCTTTATGAAGGACAGACGGCTACAATTACGGCGGTTCTAAACCCTGAAACTTCTAAATCTGGTATAGTATTTGAATCTGATGACCCAGAAGTTGCCACGGTTAGTGAAGATGGTACAATTACCGCAGTAGCGGCCGGTACGACTTCTATCGTTGCTAGCGCAGAATATTCTCCACGGTTTATTCGCGCCACTATGCCAATTACGGTTTATGCCGTAAATCCAGCAACCGAGGGTGATGTGGCGGATACCAGTGCAGCTGATAGTTTGAAAGATTTGATCAGCGGAGCCTTAGATCCAGAGGCCGATGAAGATCTTTATGATAGTTTGTACAAGTCTTTTGGTGGTGACGATGACTATGCCGAGGACACGATTGACTATTTGCAATGGGCTGTAGTGTATGAAGGTGGAATTGTGAAAACTGCAGTATATGTAGATCCGGCAGATGACTATTTGACCGATGAGGAAAAAGAGGCTATTATTGCGCAAATGGACGGCGATGTAGACCCAGAGAATGTAAAATACTATGACGTGAACGTGGATATCGAAGATGAAGAGGGTGAAAGAATTGGTGGTATCCATGAGACAAATAAACCTATTAGAGTAATTATTGCTCAGGTTGAAAAGCCAGATGATGGATATGCACGTAAATATTATGTAGTAGCTTACCATAATGACGAAGATCCAATACCGCTAACTGAAGGTGTTGATTGGGAAATTGATAAAGATGGTAACATTGTCTTGATTTCTAACAGATTCTCTATCTTTGCAGTGGGTTACGAAGATGTATTGGTACCAGTGGTAACCACTCCTAATACTGGTGTGGCTACTGTTGAAGGTGATAGTGCAACTCAGAGTAGTATGAGTCTAGCTGTAGCGGCTGCTCTAGCTGCTGTTGTAGCGATGGTAGGTATAGCTAAGTTTGCGAAGCGTAAATAACCACTGTTAGGGTGGACAATAGTGGTAATCTTGACAAAATAGCATAAGTGTGCTATAATGGAAAGATAGAGCAAAAATCCTCCAGAGATGGGGGATTTTTGGTGGGTTGATGATAAGACAGTGATAGATTGGCGAACATAAAAAGGTGGTATAAAAAAGGTGCCGTAAAGTAGTATTGTAAAACGGTGGAAAAGTTTAAAAATCTATTGAAAAATAAGCTTGTGCTAAAACGTAAAATGGACTATAATAAATATATACATGAGTGAGGGTGTGAGAAAAATAGATGTTATAATTCGCAGTGAGATTTATTATCCTACGGTATCTGTTGCGGGGGCAAAGAATGCTGAGATGATTACGCTAGCTGATGATACGGCAGTAGACACAATTGAGGTGACTAGCGATGTAGCGGAGGTTAAAGTAGACGAAGCAAGATCTCGGGAGCCAGAGCAGAAAGAGCCGGTAGTATTAGTAGACGCAGTGAAGAAAATGAGTGAGGTCAAGCAGAGATCGCGTGGCTTGAGGGTGTGGGGCTCAAGGTTAGGAATGTTAGCGACAATAGCAGTGGCCGTGGTGGCGGTGACATTGGTAGGGTTGAAATTACTAGGTTTTAGAACTTTTACTGTGATGTCTGGTTCGATGGAGCCGAATTATCCGGTAGGGGCAATGATCTATGTGCAGCCGGTAAATTATCAAGATTTAAAAATAGGTGACGTGATATCGTACGTAGCTAACGATGATAAAACAGTGGTGACACACAGAATTGTGGAGGTTAAGGTGGATGAAAATGATGCGAGCGTGTTGAGATTTAGGACAAAGGGTGATGCTAATGACGTGGCTGATTCCAATTTGGTGCATTATAAAAATGTACTAGGCACACCAATTATTACTATACCGCTTATTGGCTATATCGCACATAATATCCAGCAACCGCCTGGTATATATATCGCACTAGTAGTGGGCACTCTCCTACTGGCGTGGACGTTTTTGCCAGACACTCTGGAAGAAAGGAGGAAAACTGCGAGAAAAAATGTAGTATAAGCTATGAGAATATTAAAGTTAAAGGTAGAGAAAGGAGGTAAATGTATCACAAGATTAGAATCACAGTGGTTTCGCTGGTGGTAGTAGTGACGTGTATGCTGAGTTCGGTTGCGACACTATCATACTTCACAGATTCCGACATAAAAACGAATAGTTTTACAATCGGAAATGTATCAACGACGCTGGCGATTTATGATGATGTGACTGGTGAAGTTAAGCATGTATTTGATGCTGATAGTCATGGGCCATTAGAGAGCAATGTAGAGAATATACCATTTTATCTGCAAGCTGAAAATACTGGCAATATACCGGTCTATCAAAGATTCCGCGTAGTGATTCCAATTACCTTAGCTGGCGTAGTGACGCTAAATCTACCAACGATGAACGAGGATTGCGTAATAGATACTACAGCTGAAGCTGGAAGTACATGTAGCAATGATGATTATACTGTGACTTATAAGCCGTCTGTAAATGTAGGCGATGTGCCGACATATGCAGAATACTATATTATAAGTAATAGTGTAATAGATGCGAATGGGTTGACTAGTGAATGGCCAACAGAGGGAATTCGCACTGGCGAGATTCCTACCGATATAGCAGAGTCATTACCTACATGTGATGCAAATAATAGCAACAACTGTGTATTAGGAATTAAAGTTTATTCCGATGCGATTCAAACAACTGGGTTTGAGAATGCAATTACGGCATTCGCAAGCGTAGGGGAAACATATTAAATTAGTTTAATATTAATTAATAATAAAAGGAGAAAAAAATGAAAGTAAATAAAAAAGTAGTGCTATCTACAGCAACCGTACTAGGTGTAGCAGCGCTGGTAGCTGGTGGGACGATTGCGTACTTTACGGATAGTGATAGTAAAACAAACACATTTACGGTAGGCGATGTAGATATTACTCTATATGAATCGCAATTACACCGTGAAAACTCTGGTATTCAAGGTACTGTAGGTGCATTGGCTTCTGACGCGAATTATTGTGATTATACACAGCAGTATCCCGGCGTAAATTATAACCGTACTGGGGCTCAGTTGACCTCGATGCTTACTTATGATGGCATGCGTTATTGTACTCCTAATGCAGATGCTAATAATACCGATGGGATTTCGGCCGTAACTAATGTTCACACGCGTACAGGCTTCAATAACGCAAATCGTACTTGGGGTTATTCTGACGAAACAATTATTGCTGATTCCGAAAATAACTTTGCTACATATTTTAATGCTGAGGCTAATGCTGTGGTGCCTGGGCAGTGGATTCGTAAATTCTCCTATGTTCAAAACGATGGCGATAGCGATGCATTTGTGATGATTCGCTACATGGTTCCAGAAGATCTCGTGGATAAAGTCACCCTCAAGATTCCTGGTACTCCATATGAGGAAGACGAAGACGCTAATACTGATGGTGTTCAGCCATATTTCTATGCAGTGAATAAGGATGATACTACTGGTGCATATTCTGCATATGAATTAACAGCTAACGGTGTTGATGATTACGAGGGTTACACTGTAGATATTGAAGATGAAACTACTCATACGACTACTACCTATAGAGTTTATGCAGCAGTCACTCGCCAAGCTTTGAAGGCAAACGAAATGACTTTCTGGAGCCCAATCAATGCTATCAATATTGCAAAGACTGCAACTGAGGCTGATTTCGCTGGTTACCAAAACTTTGGTGTTATTGTTGAGGCGGATGCTATCCAAGCCTTTACATTTGCCGATGCAATTGAGGCTATCAATAACCTTTAATAGCAGAAACAAAACGTTTAGACTAAGGAACTTTATAAAGTTCCTTAGTCTAGGGGGACTTAAGAAAGGAAAAGAAACGAGATGACTAAAAGAAATGTATTTAGTGTAGTGATTTGTGGGGTGGCCTTGGTAGTTAGTGGTTTGGTTTCTGTTCCTGTCTTTGCGGAGGGGCCAGTGGATATTCGTATAGTGGAAATGGGAGATGATGGTGCAGGTAACTTGATTAGTGAGTGGCAAGATATTACGGGTGCAATGCCGGGCATGACTTATAATGCGGTGCCGAGGATTCAGAATAATGGTGCTGTGGCAACGTCGGTGAAAATGTGCCTTGCAGAGTCTGGTATGGATGCTTTGGGAAATGTAATTGAATTAGACAATGGAACTTTTGCAATTGAAATCAATGATGAATATTGGACGCTAGACACTGGGGAAGATAATAGTGGAGTGGTAAGTTCGCCAATTGATGTTTGCTATAAGTATAATACGGAACTTACTGCTGGTGGCGTGACAGAGCCGTTGTTCTACGAGGTAAGTTTAAGTAGTGAGCTAGGCAACGAGCATAAAAATGCAACATTTAACTTGCACCTTTATGCGGAGGCGGTGGGGGGTTTGCCGGAAAATCCAGATACTGGCGTAAATAATGTTTCATATTTTGACATTGTAAGTCCGGTTTTGTTTGCTACGGGTGGTATAATTTTGTTTGCTGTGGTGGCATATATGCTTCATAGCGTGCGTAGAAGAAAATGAGGCAATATTTATTAAATCGTGACTGTTGAATTGTGATAAAATGCGGTTTTGTTGGAGTGATAGGTGAATAGTTGCAGATTGAGCTGGTTAATGCTTGCAATTAGGGGTGATTGGTGATATAATTAGTAGTAATATTAATTAAAGGAAAAGATATGAGTCGTATCGGAAAACAACCCATCGAGATTCCGGCGGGAGTGACAATTACGGTCGGCGAGAGTGAGATTACTGTCGCTGGGCCTAAGGGTCAGCTCATAGTGCCGGTGCAGCCAAAAACAAAGGTTGCGATAGATGGAAGCGTGGCTACTGTTACCCGTGAGGATGACGAGCCAAAATCTCGGGCTTGGCATGGCTTACAACGTGCATTACTCAACAATGCTGTGGTAGGTGTAACCAAGGGCTACGAGAAAAAACTAGAAATTAATGGTGTGGGTTTCCGCCTATCTGGTGGTGGCCAAGACATTGAAATGGCGTTAGGGTTTTCGCATCCTGTGAAATACCATGCTCCAGAGGGTGTCCAGCTTACTACCAATAAGATGGAGATTACGGTATCTGGTATAGACAAGCAAAAGGTTGGTCAGGTAGCGGCGGAAATTCGTAGCTTAAAGAAGCCAGAGCCATATAAGGGTAAAGGCATAAAGTATGTGGATGAAGTAATTATCCGCAAGGCTGGAAAGGCAGGTAAGAAGTAATGGATAAGGTATTCAGAGCAAAACGGACACGTGCTAAAATCCACGGTACCGCAGAACGGCCAAGGTTGAGTGTACATTTTTCCAACCAGAATATTATTGCACAAGTAATTGATGATGACAAGAAAGTTACTTTGGCTTATGCTACTACGGTTGGTAGTAAAATAACTGGTACAATGACCGAAAAGTCCGCCAAAATTGGTGAGGAAATCGCTAAAAAAGCAAAGAGTGCTAAGGTAAAACAGGTGGTGTTTGACCGCGGTGCTAAATTATATGCAGGCAGGATGTCAGCACTTGCTGATGCCGCTCGCAAGGAAGGATTGGAGTTTTAATATGCCAGAAGCAGAGAAAAAAGCCCCAAGAGTAATTAATAAATCCGGCACGTTAAAGATGGACGATAAGGTGGCTGCTACTAAGCAAGTGCGTGATATTTCTGGAAAAAAGATGGAACGCAGGAATCGTCGCGATCGGGTGCGCGGTGCTGATGCGGGGCCAAAAGAATTTGAAGAAATTACTATTGCGGTGGACCGTGTATCGCGGACAGTGGCAGGTGGTCGCAGAATGCGGTTTAAGGCACTGGTAGCAGTAGGCAACCGTAAGAATAAAGTGGGCGTGGGGGTAGCAAAAGGTAATGATGTAACTACGGCTGTGGCTAAGGCTACTACTAAAGCAAAGAAGTCCATGGTGACTTTTGCGATGAGCGGTGATACGATTTGTCACGAAACTCGTACCAAAATAACTGGTGCAGACGTACTAATGAAGCCAGCGGCACCCGGTACTGGTATTATTGCTGGTGGGACAGTGCGTTCCATTATGGGTTTGACTGGGGTAAAGAACTTAATCTCTAAGTCGCTAGGTTCTACCAATAAAGTGAATATTGCCTATGCGGTAATTGAGGGGCTAAAACAGCAGATTCCTAGGGCGGAATGGGTAGGCGCCAAGGACAAAGCAAGCGCGTCCAAAAGTTCCGAAAAAACAGAGGTAAAAGCCACTACGAAGGCGAATGCCAAAGTTGCACCTAAAAAGTCCACAAAAAAGGAGGACAAGTAAATGAAATACAATGATTTGGTGGTAGAGAAAAACACTCGTCCTAGCAGGGTTGGCCGAGGTATTTCGGCTGGGCAGGGTAAGACTGCTGGGCGTGGTACTAAAGGGCAGAAAGCTCGTACTGGTCATCGCAAGATGCCAGCTGGGTTTATGGGCGGTCAGCGTGCTATTATGCAGGCTGTACCAAAGCTCAAAGGCTTTAAATCTTTTCATGCCAAGGCTGAGGTGGTTTACACTGACCGCCTAAACGATTTAAAAGGCAAGGTAGATAACTACACTTTAGCGGAAAATGCGTTAATTTCTTCGCCGTTTGTTAAGGTAAAAATTATTACCCGTGGTGAGTTAACTACTAAAATTGACTTAGAGACTCAATTTGCTTCGGCTTCGGCAGTGGAGGCGATCAAAAAAGCTGGTGGATCGTTTAAGAAAGTAGCGATTCTAAAAAGACCTGCTAGCAAAAAAGATTAAGTCTAGGATTGGGTCTATCAAAATACGAAAATAGCTCCTTGAAGGGCTATTTTTGTGTTATAATATTTTTATGGAAGAGAAGGAGCTAAAAACAAGTGTAGGTCAACGCATAGTAATAGGTGGGATAGCAGTTTTGATGCTGGGGGCTACTATTATGGCTTATGCCGGTATAGTGGCTGGCGGTAGTGCAAGTAGTTCGACTGAGAGCGAGGGCATAGGTAATGAGAAGATGGCTGAGTACGAGAACGCTTACGCCGAAAAGTCTGAGGAGCTTGGCAAACTAACAGCAGATGATTTCAAGACTTTTTGGAGCTATCACGACAAGATCAAGGCTTACAATGAAACTTCTGCCAACGAAGATGGCTTAAAGACAGAGGATTTATTAAAAGGTGATGGTAAGAAACTAGAGTCTGGTGATAAAGATTATTTGGCATATTATGTAGGATGGTGTGCGGATGAATCAATTTTTGATTCATCGCTTGACGACGATGCTAACCCAACGGCGTTTGTGAGTGCACTCGATCCATCGCAAGGTTTGATTGCGGGTTGGGAATCTGGTGTAGTGGGGATGCGGTTGGGTGGTGTGCGTATAATTACTGTTCCTAGCGAGTTGGCTTATGGTGAAGATAGTGAGATTTGTGGTGGCACAAATAAACCTTTGAAATTTATGATTATGGCGGTGGCAAATGAAGATCCGCTAAAGACTTTAGCAAAAGAGGTATCTACGGCTTATATGAAATTATACTATGCATCTTACGGTATAGACTACGATGCTGAGTATGGTGGTAGTAGCGATTAGTAGACTTGGTTGACGTAGCTTAAAGATTGTGATGCGACACTATATTTTATAGGGATATCAAATAGTCGTAAAAAGATAACAAAAAGTACTTGATTTTTCAAAAATGGTTATGCTATAATGGTGGTATGAAGAAGGCAAATAAACACATAATAGCAATTTTGGGGATAGTCTTGGGTGGATTAGCTTTTGCTGGTGGAGCCAAGGCTAATGAGTCATATCAAACAGGGGCGGAGGTGCAGTTTACATTTGCTCCCGAGATGTCTGTTGCATTAAAAGATGCTACCTGTACCAATAGTTTGACCGATGCTGCTTTTGAGATAGATAGTTTGTCTCCTGGTAATTCTGGCGATAGCGATGCGATTTGCATAAGCGTTTCTACTAATAGTGCAAGTGGCTATCAGATTTTGGGTTCCGTCGGTACTTCTAGCAATGCCACTACGGCATTGGAGCATTCTAATGGTAGTTCTAGTTTGAGCTCTGTGGCTACGAGCTATAACTCAAGTACTCTGACTGCTGGGACTTGGGGCTATACTACTAGCACAAATAATGGCACAAGCTATGGAAATTATTCTGGTTTGCCAGCTTATACGGCGGTTGATGCTGGTAAAGCTATTAGGACTAATGATTCTGGCGTAGTGGGGACCGAGAATACTTTGATGAAAATCGGCGCTTATGCAACTACTGGCCAAGTGGCAGGTGATTATACCAATACGATAAATTTGTATATTGTGCCTTATTCTGCTTCTTAACTATGTAATGTCAGCACACCGCTTGCCGGCGGTGTGTTATAATGTAGTTATGAAGCAGACTTTTTTCTTTTACGATTTGGAAACCAGCGGGTTAAAAGCTCGCGAAGATAGGATAATGCAATTTGCTGGGCAAAGAACTGATATGAATCTAGAACCGATAGGCGAGCCAGTAAACATTTTGATAAAAATGACCGATGATGTTTTGCCTAGCCCGAGTGCAATTATGGTGACAAAAATTACTCCTCAGCAGACTTTGGCGGATGGGATTAGTGAATCAGAGTTTGCGCGATTTGTCACCGAAGAAATATTTGTGCCAAATACGGTGGCGGTAGGATACAATACGGTGCGATTTGACGACGAGTTTATGCGGGCGCTTTTGTGGCGTAATTTTTATGATCCGTATGAGTGGGAGTGGAGAGATGGTAGAAGTAGATGGGATATTTTGGATGTGGTAAGGCTTACGAGGGCTATTCGTCCAGAGGGTATTAATTGGCCTTTTACGGAGGATGGCAAACCTACTAACCGGCTTGAATTAATTACAAAACTAAATGGAGTTTCGCATGAGCATGCGCACGATGCACTTTCTGATGTATATGCTACGGTGGCGGTGGCGAAGCTTATTCGCGAGAAACAACCGGATTTATTTGACTTTTTATTTAAATTGCGGGATAAAAGAGAGGTGAAAAAATATGTGAACCTAGACAATAAGCGTCCGTTTGTGTATGCGAGTGGTAGATATAGTGGGGAGTTTAACAAAACTACGGTGGCTTTTCCGTTGACGGCTGGACGTAATGGTAATTTATTGGTGTACGATTTGCGATACAATTTAGAAGAATTGGTAAAAGGAAAAACAGACGAAAAAGATGAAAAAAAGCAAAAAACTTTTTTTCCGGTAGTGAAAGAGCTGTGCTATAATAAATGCCCGGCCGTAGCGCCACTTGGTGTTTTGGGAAAAAATAATGGTTGGGAAAAAATAGGGCTTTCGCGAGAGATAATAGAAAGAAATTTGACAACGCTTTTGGCTCATCCAGAGTTTGCAGAGCAAATGCGCACAGAGTGTGAGGGGCGGACGGAGTTCCCGCCAGCAGAGGAGCCAGAGATGGCGTTGTATGATGGGTTTTTGGGGGATGCTGATAAAATTAAAGTGATGGCGGTGCGTAATGCTGATGACGATAGGCTAGCTGATTTTCATCCAGATTTTGATGATGCTAGATTGCCGGAATTATTATTACATTATAAGGGGAGAAATTTTCCGCAAAGTTTGAGTGAAGCGGAATCGGTAAAGTGGGAGGAATATCGTAGGGCGCGCTTACAAAAACAGGCAAATAAATTTATGCAAGAGTTGAAAGATAACTATGAGCGTGATAAATTTATAGCAGAAGAATTAAAGTTATATTTTGAGAGTTTGTGGGATTTTAGCTAATAAATAGTTAGGGTGGTTTTGGTAGGGATTTTTGTTGTTTTTTGTGTAAAATAAAATGATTATGTTATAATAATAGTATGGATAATAATAAAGTAATGATTGTGGGCACTGGTAATGTGGGGGCTAGTATTGCTTTTGCTTTGGTAAATCAGCGGACGGCTGTAAATGAGATTATTTTGACTGATATAATCGCTAAGGATGCGGAGGGTGAGGCGATGGATTTGCGAGATGCTTTGGCGGTGGCGCCAAGCTATGTAAAGATTCGCAATGGCACTTACAAAGATGCAAAAGATTGTGATGTTGTGGTGATTACGGCTGGTGTAGCACAAAAGCCCGGTGAAACGCGGTTGCAGTTGCTACGCAAAAATGTGAATATTTTAAAGGGCATGATTGAACAGATTATGGATAGTGGGTTTGACGGCATTATCTTGATGGTGACGAACCCTATGGACGTGATGACATATTTTGCATTAAAGTTTTCGGGGTTGCCAAGTGAGCGCGTGATTGGATCTGGTACTGTGCTAGATTCGGCCAGATTAAGACAACGCGTGGCTGGGTATTTAAATGTAAATCCTAAATCTGTGCATGCATATCAGGTGGGGGAACATGGTGATTCGGAGGTGAGTCTGTGGTCTTTGGCAGATATTGGTGGACAGAGGGTGCTTGATATGCTCCCAAAGGAAAGTTTGGAGCAGATTTCGGAATTCGTTCAGCACGAGGCTTATGACATTATCGAGAAAAAAGGCGCCACTTATTATGGGATTGCTACTTGTGTGGCGCAAATATTGAATTGTATCTTAAATGACGAGATGCGAGTGTTGCCGGTGTCGTCTTATGATGGGTTTTCGGGAACGTGTTTTGGGTGGCCATCAGTAGTGGGGCGCAAGGGGGTAATGCGCAGATTGGATGTAAAAATCTCTGAGCAAGAGGGTATTTCGCTACAAAAATCAATAAATGTGCTGCAGAAAGCTATAAAATCTGTTAAAATGTAAGTATGAAGAAGAGGAGCTTGTATTCTTATTATATCATACTTTTTATGTTTTTGCAAGTGCTTGGGGGTCTTTTTGGTGTTTTTACAGGGGTAGAGGCATCAGCAATAGATACAGAAAACTTTTATTTTGAGGATTATACGGGAGATTATTATCTTTCTCGAGATGATGATGGTATATCGCATTTGAGAGTCGTAGAGGATTTTACAGTAATTTTCCCTAATTATAACCAGAATAAAGGAATATGCAGAGATATTTCTTTTACGAATCAAAACGATACGAATGTAACGTTATCTGGACTGGATAGGACGAGTCTAAAACTATTGAGAAATGGTGCGGTTGAACCGATTTATAGCATAGACAAATATGACGGATATTATGAAGTGTGTACCGGAGATGATGATTATGTGTTAGGCAAACAGGTCTATACTTTTGAATATGAATTTGAGAAAGTTATAACGGACTTTGGTGATTTTCAAGAATTATATTGGGATACAAATGGTAATGGGTGGACTCAGAGATTTGATAAAGTGACTGCTAGGGTGCATTTTTTGGGAGATGTAGCAAATGGTTACACTGGTAATAATTGGTGCTATGTGGGGGCGTATGGCGAAAATGGACAAGATAGGTGCAGTGTAAAAATGATTTCTGGTGGTGTAGAATTTAAGGCTGAGAATTTGAAAAGTTATGAGAATTTGACTTTTGATGTGGAATTGGCACCGAACACTTTTGTGGTGCCGGAAATACCAGAGAACTATACTTATATATGGTTGACTTTAATATTGGCAGTGATTTGTCTGTTGTGTATGGGTTTGGTTACGAGGAAATTAATAAAGTCTCGCGATAAAACAAACTATTATAAAAGTATTTTTGTGAAGCCGGAATATCAGCCGAGCGTAGAATATAGTTTGCCAGAAATGGCGGAGATTTACCTTGGTAAAAAAGAAGATATGAAAGTTGGGATGATTCTTGAACTAATTGTTATGCGTAAAATTGTGTTAAAAAAAGACGGTTCAAAAAAATGGAGTATTTTGGTGAAGAATTTGGATGGGGTGGGTGAAGAATATATAGACTTATTAAGTATTTTAAATAACGGAACAAGAGTAAAAGATGGCGATGAAATAAAGGTAAAAGTATATTCGGCGTCTAACCGCCTAATGACACTAAAAAGATCTATAGATAGTAAGATTTTGGGTGATTTAAAACGAGATGGGTTGGTGGAAGAAAAATACAGTATGGGTTACAGTGGTAGAAGCGGGCCTGTAAATATGCTGGTATCGGTGGTGATTGCAGTGCCAGTGATGATTATGATGGGGATGTTTATTCTGTTTTCTGTTGAGGATATATTGGGATTAAATAATAGCTACGCTGGAAAGATGGTATTGGATGGTGTGCATTTTTATCAAATTGCGTTGATTATGATTACCATTACAACTGTAGTTTGCGTGATTATTAACGATAGGGCCAGTAAGTATATAAAGCACACTCTTAAAGGTCTTGAAGCGGTGCGGTATATGGAGGGTTTGAGGCTATATATTGATATGGTGGAAGCAGATAGGATGAGGATGTTGCAAAGTGTGGAGGGGGCCGACACTTCGCCGACTGGGATAGTCAAACTATATGAAAAGCTATTGCCATACGCCGCTATATTTGGATTGGAGGATAGCTGGATGAAAGAAATGAAGCGATATTGTAAAGTGGAAGAAATTGAAGAACCGGATTACTTGATGACTGGGCTCGCGGTTTCCGAAATGACTAGAGGGATACATAATGTTGCTAGAACTGCAATAAGTTCTACCACTATGTCTAATTCTGGTGGAGGATCTTCATCTGGGTTTTCTGGCGGCGGAGGGGGAGGATTTTCTGGCGGGGGCGGAGGTGGCGGAGGGGGACATGGCAGGTAGTTTATAAACTATGTAATAATATTGATACTCTTGCATAAAAAAGACATAAGCGGTAAAATGTAGATAGAGATTTATTTAGTATAGTAAAAAGGAAAAAACGATGGATCCAACAATTAGTCAAACTCCAACACCAACTCCTGCGCCAGCGCCTACGCCTGTGACGCCTTCTATGCCGGTGATGAATCCGGCTCCTAGTGCGGAGCCGGTAGCGCCGGTAACGCCTGCAGTGTCGGCGATGCCACAGATGAACATACCTGAGCCGGTAGCTCCAGTAGTGAATCCCGCAACTGTGGCTACGCCAAATATTGATACTACGGCATCGCCAGCCACTAATACTGGTGCATTGGTAGGGCCAGCCGTGGTGGGCGATGCTACTGCTTCGCCTGTTTCGGCTACTCCAGTTGTATCTACTGTTCCGGTGGTTAGTAGTGAAACAGTAGGTGCTAGTGGGGCGGATTCTTCGGCTAACTTGCCAGAGGCGTCGGATTTGCCAGATTTGGCTGGCATTGTGCAAGAGGTGACTATGTCTGCTAATAGTAGTACTGCATCATTATCTGATGCAAATGCTCCTCAGCCTTTATCTTTTGGAAACAGCGGAAGTGGGTTGGCTGATACGGCGCCATTAACCATGCCAGATGCTCCAGTGGCGCCAGACCCAGTAGAAGAAGAGTTAAAAGCTCCACTTAAGCCAGCAGATCCGGTGCCTGGGTCTATTGGTAGCTCGATTTCTGGACCAGCGTTAAATACGCCCAGCGTAGCATTTAATGATCCAGCCAATGCTAATATGATGGCAAACGCAAATACTCCCGCAAAAAAACGTGGTAAAAAGTTTGGTGGCAAGATGGATAAAACCACTTTGATTTTGTTGTGCGTGGTGGGTGGTATGGTAGTGGTGGCGCTGATAGTAGTGTTAGTGATGCAGTTTTTGTAGTTTTGGGGTTGAGAGCGAGCTTGATTTTAGAGGTGTTTTATTGTAGTATATTATTATGAAGAACATTTATATAACTACAGCAATCCCTTATGTGAACGGCGAGCCGCATATTGGCCATGCGTTGGATTATTGTTTGGCTGATGTTTGTGCTAGATATCAAAAGATGCTAGGCAATAAGGTACGCTTGCAAGCTGGTACCGACGAACATGGTAGTAAGATTTGGCAGAAAGCCACTGATTTGGGTGTGCCGGTAAAAGAATACGTAGACGGAAATGTAAAAAAATTCCAAGATTTTATCCATAGTATGGGTGTGGAATATACTGATTTTGTGCGAACTACTGATACCGAACACGAAAAGCGATGTCAAGAAATTTGGGGGCGTTTGCGGAGCCATATATATAAGAATAAATATGAGGGGTGGTATTGTGCTGGTTGCGAGCGTTTTGTGACGGAAAAAGAGCATGTAGAAAATGGTGGAGTTTGCCCAGATCACGCAAAGCCTTATGAGTGGCTACGGGAGGAAAATTATTATTTGAGATTTTCGGATTTTAAAGAGCAGATAAAAGAAGCAATAGAATCCGATGAAATGATGATTTTACCAGAGTTTCGTAAAAAAGAGATGCTAGCTTTATTGGCGGACTCGCCAGATGTTTCGGTGTCGCGTCCACGAGAACATTTGGAGTGGGGTGTGGCCGTACCTGATGATGCTGAACAAGTGATGTATGTATGGATAGATGCTTTGGCTAATTATATTACTGTGCTAGGATATCCAGAAAGAGATATTAGTGGATGGTGGCCTGCAGAGGCGCAATTTGTAGGTAAGGACATTTTAAGATTTCATGCTATTATATGGCCGGCTATGCTACTAGGTTTGGGATTGCCGTTGCCACGCGCAATGATATCGCATGGTTTTATTCTGTCCGATGGCCAGAAAATGAGTAAGTCGATCGGTAATGTAGTAGCCCCAATGGATGTAATAGAAAAATATGGAGCGGAGGCATTTAGATATTATTTCTTGAGACATATAGATACATTTTTGGATTCGGATTTTACTTGGGCAAAATATGATAACGCCTACAATAATGAGCTTGCAAACGATTTGGGTAATTTAGTACAACGTTTGGCGACATTGGCAAAGAAAAATAATTTTGAGCTAAAGAGTGATTTTGATGCAAAACTGCCCAATGAGTTTTGCGACTTAATGGATAAATACGAGTTTACCAAGGCTTTTGATTTTGCGTGGGGTAAAATACAACAAATTAATCATGATATAGACGAGCAAAAGCCATGGAGTTTAGCAAAAAATGGTGAAAAGGAAAAATTAGACAGTTGTTTGCAAGGGCTGATAGTTGATTTACTACGTGCAAAACAAATGCTTTCACCGTTTTTACCGGTTACGTGTGAGAAAATTACTGGAATATTTACTAATCCGATTGCACCTCCAGAAACACCATTATTTCCAAAAAACTAAGTTTTGCTGTTTTATGGAAATAAGGCAGTGTAAAAAATAAGCTAGAAGTGAATCTAGCTTATTTTTATATTGATCCTTTTGGTGGACAGTAGTTTATTCTTTTTCGCCAGAAAGACGAGCGGTGAAATCAGATAGATAGAACCCGATAATACCACCAATCATTGGGAATAAGCAGTAAACGGTAAGAGCTTGTCCTACGCCACCCATGATTTCGCCGAAACCTTCGCCGGCTGTGGGGAAGATTTGGAGCATGAGTGCGGCTGCTGGGTTGAACACGAAATTGTTGTTTAGCCCCAAGAAAGCAGCTGATACCACATAACCAATAATGATAGCGAGGGAAAGACCACCTGCAATGATGGCGCCAAAAGTAAATACACTGCGTTTGTATTTGAGGGCGCGAGCAAAGAAGAATGCAATGATGATAGCACCAAGCAATTCTATTAAAGTGACAATCCAGAATTGGCCGTCGGCGATTTCTGCCATGGCGGGAATATCGTAGGCGGTGTCGCCACCTGCTAGGTGGAACGAATTAAAGATGAGCCAGCCGAGCCATGCACCGATAATTTCGGCGATGATATACATTACCCCGCGGATAACAGACATACGGCGAGAGGCCATCATGCCAATAGTAACGATTGGGTTGAGGCAGGCGCTGGAAAATGCGTAAACCGCAACAAAGATGGCGACTACAGCAAATGAGTAGGTGGCCATGCTGTAAAGTCCCATAAGCGATAGTGAGAATAGCAATAACGACAAGAGTAATGTGCCGATAACTTCGCCAAGTAGAGCTCCGTAAAATTTATGGTTTTTAAATATGGTAAGAATACTTTCTTTTTCTTCATATTTTTTGGCAAAGAAGCCTTTAAGGCAAGATTTGCCGGTGTCGCCAGAAGAAGTGACGGTTGTTTTGATTGTAGTTTCTTCCACTGCACTAAAAGTGGTGGTTGTTGTGGTTGCTTCCACAGTATTGATTGTAGTGCCCTCGGATACTGGTTCTTCTACAGTTTTCGTGGCAGTTTTTGGTTTCGTCGTCTTAGACTTTGCAGACTTAGCCGATGATTTTGGCTTTTTGGTTGCCATTTCTAACCTCCAAAATTTAATGATATTAATGCTATTATATCACACTTTTGTGTGATATAATAAAAAAGTTATAAAATTTATTTAGGAAAAAATATGGCGGTAATAGTAAATAAAAATCAAGATCAAAATGATGCTTTGACGCAAAGAATAACAGCGGATCTACGTAATAAGATGGCAGAAAGTGCTGATGTGTCTGGAGAAAAAGATCCAGACATGGTAGAGGATTCGGAATATGTAAAAAACATGAAACACACTAGTAAGTTTGGGTGGGTGTGGATAGTGTTGATTGTTTTAGCAATAATTGCGCTAATTATAATAATAGTGCCTTAAATAGCGTAAGCGTGTTATAATATATAGTATGGACGAACAGCCAGATAGTGATTCTTTGTACGATTCGAATAGCTTGGTGGAACAAGAAAAAGGCGCTACTAAGCTTGGGTTAGGAGTGGGTGGTGTTGGCACAATGGGTGCCCTAAAGGGCAAAGATAAAGGTGTGGTTGATAATGTAGGTTTAGCCAAAGGTGCCGAAGAGGGGGTTGCTCCTTTAGGAAATAAGGCCAGTGGATTGTTTACCGGCAATGGGAAACCTAGCAATGAGATAGCTGGTGCAAATGGTAAAAGTGGTGGCTTGATGGGCAGATTTGGCTTTGGAAGGAGGGGTAGCGGAAAAAAATCTGCTGGCAAAGGCGGGATGTTAAAGAAAAAGCCAACAGTGGCAATAGTGGTTCTACTTGCGATAGGGGTAATAGGGATTGTAGTTGTGGGAGTGCTTGGCTCGCCAATGTACATGATTTCGGCAATAGATTATGGGTTGCAGGATTCGTCTGGAATTACGCCTACGGTGGCGGTGTTAGAGGAGCAGGGGGAGTATGTAACTGCAGAACAGATGGCGAAAGGTAGAGTAAATAGCGAATATGCAAATAGGTTGGCAATGAATAATATTGAGGTGGGGCAAGTAACGGCATCAGGGGATTTTGTAAGGACAAACACGTATATTGCAAATTTAGATGAGCTGGATGAAGTTGCAGTAGTGGAGGGCGATTATCGTAAAGTTGGTGGCGACGGTGAATTAGTGATTTTGTTTAAAAATGAGATAATTACGGCTGGAGAGTTTGTGGCAGCTGTAGAATCTGATCCGGAGTTACAAGAAAGTTATTCGGAATCAGCAAATTTGAGTGGACTATATTATTATAGTAATGAAGTAAATGATGTTTACCAGAATGATTTGGGAATTTCTAGAGGAAACTTTAATAGTTGGCAACAAACTGGTGATTATGAGGCGGATCAAGAAAGTTACGATCAGTTAGTGGTTTCGATGTTGGATAATGCATCAAATGTGACTGCAAATGGTGGTGGCAACATAAAGGAATGTGGAGACGATGAAGAAGATTGTGACGAGTGGGGTACGTATGCCTTATCAACATCTGGCGATGGTGCGAGTATAGTAGATAGTGTGGCAGATATAAAAAGTACTGATGCTACTGATAGAGCGGCAGCTTTATTAAATGTGGCAGTTTCATCTAGCGAGCCATATTTGGCAGCGAGTGCTTTTATGGCGGTAGAGGAACCCATACAGCGGGCGCGGATAGATGGCGATGGGCCAGTAAATGAGGCGATAAATATGATTTCTCGCCAGACGGAGGTGACTTATTCTGATTGCGAAACAGGCGAAGACGTAACTGTGACAAGATCAATTCTTGATACTTATAATTTTGGTGCGGCGGTGGCAAATTCAGATTTTTCTTTGTGTGAGGCAAAGAGTTTTTCTCGCGATAGGGTAATTGATTTCACGGATACAGAGAATCAAGAAGTGACAGGCGATACGGTAGTTGGCGATGCTGGTAAAAGAAAGTCAAATATTTTGGTTAAACTATTTAAAAGTGATGAAGAGGTAGATAGAGAAGTTTTGGATAATGCGACAACTAGCGTGTCGGTGGCATTTAGCCAAAAGAACTCAGAGGTATTTAATAGTATAATTGGTGGAAACCGTGTGCCGGAGGGTGGAGCGTTTATTTCTGGCACCATAAACAAAAAAGTATTATTGGCCTTACCGTCTGATGACACAGCGGTGGAATCTTACCATGAAAAAACAGAAGAGAGATTGGCGCTTAAAGCCGAGGCGGACCGCGCCACCAAAAACCCATTTGATATTTCTTCTCCATATACTTTTATGGGTAGCTTGGTGCGAAATTTGGGAGTTAGCATGGTAAAGATGGGTAGCAGTAATGGTCTGTCGCCGCTTAAAATGACGGCTGGTACGGTGATGGGTGCAACAAGTGATTCTGTGGATAAGATTCTAGTTGGTGTTTATGCGGATGGTAGTGGACAGGATTATGCTAACACTAATGGTGACTGTCCTACATCAAAATCTGCATATGGCGTAGTTGCGGATATTTATTGTACAGAGCATAACACAATATACACTGGCTATATAAGTAATACTTTGGAAGATTGGAAAAGAGATTTAGCTGGAGAAGTGGGTAGTGACGGTGAGATTTTAGACAATACTGGTTTGGCGGAGGCTTTGGCGTATGGAGGAGGGCGTGGTGCTACTGTAGGTGTAGAGAGCGCGGAAGTTTGCGAGGCATGGAATGATGAAAATAGGAGCCTGCTTGGCAAGCTTAAAGATTCAATATTGGATGCAGTGGGGTTGTTTGAAGTTTGTAATAATGTTCCTTCTGAAGTAGCTACGAGTGCTAAATACACTCTGAGTAGTAGTAACCCAGATAATGGGAGTATGCAGAAATATTCTGCATATGTACTGTACGATACGGTGTCTTCTTTGTTGAGTGGTCAAGAAAGTCAGACTGCTATATGGAAGAAGAAATACTACGAGGAGCATCCAAGGGATAATTCTAGAGCCGGAGTGATAGCTAGAAGGTCTGGTATGACAAAGGCAGAGGCGGAAATAGTACTAGCATATGCTGATTATTTGACGTTTTTGGCTAATTATGATGCTTCGGGGCTGTATATATTTGGGCAAAATATAATAATAGATAATAATAAGTTTGATTTTATTGAAGCTAGCGATGAGAAAATTGCGATGATGGCATTGGTGGTTGGAAGACGTGATGTTTTAGGTGTAAAGCGCGAGGCTGTATTTAGTGCCTAGATTAAATAGTCGTCCAGTTTTTACGGTAAGCAAGGCAATTTATTTGGTGGGTGTGATATAATATATTATATATGGTAGAGCTGGATAGGTTAAAATTAGAATTAAAAAATCTAAATACAGAATATGCTAAAATTCGTGAAATAGCGCCGGAAAAGCGGGCGGAGTTTGGGCGCAAAATAAACGCACAAAAGCAAGATATTTTGGAGCGCATTAAGATGGCAGAACAAGCTATGTTGGATGTAGAGGTGGAGCCTCTAGATATTACGGCGCCATGTGCGCCAAATGAAGAATTGCCACAGGTGTATTCGGTGTTTGATGGTTCGCGCCATCCGTTAATGACAGAATTAGATAGGGTAGTAGAGATTTATCAGTTGATGGGTTTTGATGTGGTAGAATCGCGACAGCTTGATGATGAATATCATATGTTTGATTCTTTGAATTTTGCTAAGGAACATCCAGCTAGAGATGGATATGATACTTTTCGTACAGAAGAGGACTTGATTCCGCCAGCACATACTTCTACGATGCAACATAGAGTTCTAAAAGCAAATCGTAAAAAATTAGAGCAAGGTAAAGAAATTGCAGTGGTGGTACCTGGTAGAGTGTTTCGTAATGAAGATGTGGATGCTACGCATGAACATACTTTTTATCAGTGCGAGGGTGTGTATGTGTCGCGCGATTGTAATATGGGGCAAATGCTAGGCATTTTAAGAGAATTTTTTGAAAAATATTATGGGCAAAAATTGGAGATACGTACGCAGCCTGGGTATTTTCCTTTTACGGAGCCATCATTGGAATTTTTGATTGAAAAACCAAAAACTTTGGGTGGTAAAAAAGGTGATTTCTTAGAAATGTTGGGGTGTGGAATGATTCACCCAAATGTACTAAAAATGGCGGGAATAGACCCTAAGGAATATCATGGTTTTGCTTGGGGTGGCGGGATAGACAGATTGGTGATGCTAAAATATGGTTTGGATGATGTGCGTTATTTTGAATCTGGGAATCTTAATTTCTTAAAGGAGTTTAAATAATGAAGATTTCATTAAATTGGTTAAAAAAATATGTAAAAATTGATGTTTCTGATGAAGATTTGATTAAGCTGATTGGCGCAAGATTGGTGGAAGTAGAAGGGGTAATTGATGAAAACGCAAAATATAATAATATATATATAGTGCAAGTGAAATCTTGTGAAAAAATACCTGACACACATTTGACACTTTGCCAAATAGATGTTGGAATCAAAGATGTTGCTGGCGTGGAAAAGAGTGATTCTGGACTAGTGCAGGTGGTGTGTGGGGCGCCAAACGTAAGAGAGGGAATGTTGGCGGTATGGATAGCCCCCGGTGCGATTGTGCCGGCATCGGTACATGAGGATGCGCCTTTTGTGATTGGGAAACGCAAAATGCGTGGGTACGAGTCTAATGGTATGCTGGCTGGGGCAGACGAACTAGATTTTGGTGATGATTACAGCGGTATTGTAGAAATTGATCCTGCGACGGCTAGTGCAGGTGATTTATTAGCAGATGTATTTGAACTTAAGGATTTGATTTTAGAGATTGAAAATAAATCATTGACGCATCGGCCAGATTGTTTTGGGCTGATTGGGCTTGCAAGGGAGGTTGCCGGGATATTGGGCGTACGTTTTAATGAACCCGATTTTTCTTCATCTGAACTTGATTTTTTGAAAACGCCATACGCTGGTCAACTTCCATTGAGTGTTGATATTGCAGATTCTAGCATTTGCTCGCGCTATACTGCAATTGTGCTAGAAAAACATGGGGAAATCAAAAAGAAATATTTAACGTGGCAGGACACGATTTTGAGCAAATCTGGTATGCGACCAATAGACCCAATTGTTGACGCTACAAATTATTTAATGCTTCTTACTGGCCAGCCCTTGCATGCTTTTGATTATGATAAGTTTGTGGCAGTGAGTGGAGCGAGTAGGCCGAGGATTGTTGTGCGATTGGCTCGTGAGGGCGAAAAATTAATTTTGCTAGATGGAAAAGATGTTGTATTGCAATGTAATGACATTGTAATTACAAGCAATGATGTGCCAGTGGCGTTAGCTGGGGCGATGGGTGGAGCATCTACGGAGATTGACGAAAACACGCATAAAATAATTTTGGAATCTGCTACGTTTAGCTTGTATAATTTACGTAAAACACAAATGGCACACGGTATATTCTCGGAGGCAATTACGAGATTTACTAAAGGGCAACCAGCTTGTCAGACTATGATGGTGGCGGAGAAATGCGCAGAGATGTTGTCGGGCGGGTTTAAAATAGTAGGAGGCGTAGATGAATATCCGGAGCCAGAAAAACGTAATGTTGTAAAAGTTACTGTTTTTGAAATAAATGTACTTTTAGGGACTAAGTATAGTAAAGATTTAATAATAAAAACACTGGAAAATGTTGGTTTTGAAATTAAGACGATTGAACGCACCAGGCAAAAAGAACAAGAAAAGTTATCCGCAAAAAATAATGACGGGATAAATAAAAATGATTCTGAACTAGAAATTGTTGTACCAGCTTGGCGGACGGATATTCATATAAAAGAGGATGTTATCGAAGAAGTGGGGAGATTACTGGGCTATGAAAATATTGTGCCGACTTTACCATCACATGGTACGGCAGTAAAGAATGAGATGCTGGAATTAAAAACTAGTACGCGTGATATTTTGAAAAGCTATGGTGCAAATGAACTTTTGACCTATAGTTTTGTGAGTGAAAGATTGCTTACGCTAGCAAAACAGGATGCGAAAAATTCTTATAGGATTATTAATTCTATTTCACCGGAATTGCAATATGTGCGACAATCTATTGTGCCGAGTTTACTAGAAAAAGCCTATTTAAATCAAAAATTACCAGTAGATAATTTTGCGCTATTTGAAATGAATAAAGTATACCAAAAAGAGTGGGGCATGGATAAAGAGGGGGTGCCGGTAGAAAGAACAAATCTTGGGTTTGTAGTGGCGGAACGCAAAACTAGTGGTACGGCTTTTTATAAAGCAAAAATGTTTGTAGAAAGGTATTTGGCAGAAAATAATATTTTGGCAAAATTTGTACCGCTAAAAGAAAAAAGTGCATGGGCGGAACCATTTGAACCAAAACGTTCGGCGGAAATTTTGGTAGATGATGAATGCATAGGTGTGGTAGGTGAGTTTAAAAACTCGGTACGTCATAATTTTAAATTGGCAGAATATTTGGCTGGGTTTGAACTGGATTTGGAAAAAGTGTTGAAATATGCAAGATCACACAGAGATATAAAAATATCAAAAGAACACGAATCGCGTGATATCACAATCAAAACACACAGTACTTATGGTGAAGTAGTGGAAGCGGTAGAAAAGATTTTGGCGGAGGAAAAATTGGTGGCAAAAATTACACCTATAGCAATTTATCAGCCAAAAGATGTAAAGCATATTTCTTTGCATTTGGAGTTTGATACTAAAATCAATGAAGAAATAATGCACAAACTAGAAAGTTTTACAAAATAAAATGTTTATGCTAGAATTAGAGTATGATTTTGCTCGATTCTGTTACGAAGAAATATCCCGGCGATGCTAAGCCGGCATTGGAAGAAGTCTCATTGCATATTGAGCCAAATGAGTTTGTGTTTTTGGTGGGTAAATCTGGGGCTGGTAAATCTACTCTGATGAAGATGATTACTAAGGAAGAAATTCCAGATTCTGGCAAAATTATTATTGGTGGGATTGATTTGGATTACGTAAAAAAACGGCATATCCCTAGCTATCGCAGAAGGCTTGGCGTGGTCTTTCAAGATTTTAAATTGTTGCCTCGGCGGACGGTTTATGAAAATGTGGCATTTGCGTTAGAGATTGCTGGTATGAGTGGCAAAGAGATAAGAAAGACAGTTCCAAAAGTGTTGGAGCTGGTAGATTTGCTGGACCAGCAGAAAAAGTTTCCGGATCAACTATCTGGTGGACAACAACAGAGGGTATCTATTGCGCGTTCTATTGCAAGACAGCCAAAGATTTTGATAGCAGATGAGCCTACGGCAAATTTGGACAAATTAACCACAGAAGAAATCATTGCACTACTTAAGAAAATAAATGATTTTGGTACCACTATTTTGGTAACTACACATAACGAGGGGATTGTTAATAATTTACAAAAGAGAGTGGTAACAATGAAAGATGGTAGAATAGTGGATGACCAAAAAGACAACGGTATTTATAAATTGGATGAAAAGCCACAAGCAAAGGTGATGACTGGGCGAGCAATTCAGACGCCTGGGCACGCGTTAAGACCTAGAAAAAGGGTGATTCAATAAAATAAAAAGGATAGAAATGAAAAAAGATGATTCACTAGACATAAACGATAAAAGCCTAAAAAAAGCCGCAAAGCGTGGTCTTAAGACTATGCGCAAAACAAAAGCGCATCATCCGGTAAGAAATAAAAGCAGGATAATAAAATATGGTACTAGTGGTTTTGCAAGAAATATTTGGTTGTCTACGGCGGCTACTATAGTAATGATGATTACGTTAATTATTTCTTTTGTGACAGTGGTGGCTAGCGTTATTTTGACTAATACCGCCGATATGATGCGGGATAAAATTGACATTACGATTTATTTCAAGCCAAATACTGGCGAAAAAGAATTGCAAGAGTTAACAGATATTATATCAGAAGATAGCAACATTAAGTCTGTGGTAGTGTCTACTTCTGAGGAGGAGTACAATAAGTTTTTAGAAGAAAATGCAGAAAGTGATGATATTATAAATGTACTCGATGAAGAAATGCGTACGCTTATGGTATCTAAAATGCAAGCTACGATGAGAATAAAAGTTTACAATATAGATAATTTGGATAGTGTTAAAAGTATAGTAGATACTGATGAGATGTTTGTGGCGTATGTGGATGAAAGTATGCCACCAACATATGATGTAAACCAAATTGAAATTGCTACGATTACTTCGTGGGCGCGGATTGCGCGGACAGGCGGGCTAATATTGGCTGGGGTGTTTTTGGTAATTTCGGTATTAATTATATTTAGTACAATAAGGATGGCGATTTTTTCGCGTAGGGAAGAAATCTATATGATGAAATTGGTGGGTGCAGACAAACATTTTATCCGTGGGCCGTTTTTGGTGGAAGCGGAGATTTGTGGAGTAATAGCTGGTGTGTTGGCTAGTACGGTAAGTTATTTTGGTTTTATGTGGTTGGCGCCCAAATTAACTGGGTATGGTGTAGATATAAATGTGATTGTGGATATTTTGGAATCTAATAAATTGATTTTAGTATACTTGGTGTTTGTAGGCGTAGGTATGATAATTGGTAGAGTGTCTGCATGGTTAGCGATTTCAAAATACTTGCACAAGAGTACTTAGTATGCTATAATGAGCTTATGCTAAAAATACAAAAACAAAAATTTGCAATTCTCTTGGTGGTGGGCGTAGTATTGGTTTTGCCGGTGATGGGTAATGTGGTATTGACGCAAGATGTGCAGGCAATATCCAGAGCGTGTCAAAATAGTGCAGAGTGTATGGCGGCGGTGGAAGCAGAACAGGCAGCAAACGAAGCGGCGGCAAACGCTAGTGAAACTGCAAGTGAATACCAAAAAGCCGTAGCGAATAAAGATGTAGAAATAGCAGAAAAAAAGCGCGAGATTGCTAGTACGCAGGCAGAAGTAAACGATTTAAATAAGCAAATCAAAGAAACCGAGCAAAAGTTGGAAGACGAACAAGAGGCTTTGGCGGAATTATTGGTAAATATGCATTTTGAGGGGGATGCGGAGCCAATTACGATTTTGGCGGGTTCTACTTCTATTTCTGATTTGGCGGAAAAGTCTGCACGGAGCGAGGTGGTAAAACAGCAGATTAGTGCTACTGCGCAAAGTATTAAGGATGCTAAGAAAAAATTGGAAGATGACAAAGCTCAAGTGGAGACACTACTAGCACAACAAAAAAAGGATAAGGAAGAACTGGCAACTGTAAGAGCAGAACAACAAGCTTTGGTGGACAAATACCAAAACGATGCAGATGCTTATGAAAAAGTTGCCGAGGCGGCGCGAGAAGCTCAGCGTGCGGCCGAAAAAGCCGAACAAGAAGCACACCCAGAGCTATATCGTGGTAGTTCTTATACTGGAGCAAATACCTATCCTTGGCAGGCGGATTGTCCGGCTAAACAAGATTATTATATTACTTATTGGAATGACGGTGTTAGTACTTATAAGATTGGAGGGTATGTATGCGAGTGTGTGAGTTATGCTGGCTGGAAAGCTTACGAAGCCTGGGGCGTGGGACTTGGTTGGGGAAATGCTTATTCTTGGGACGATGGTGCTAGGGCAGATTCTAGGTTTTATGTAGACCATACACCGGCGGCGAATACTATTGGCCAGATGGATAGTGGACCATATGGGCATGTGTTTTGGGTGGAGAGTGTAAACGCAGATGGTTCTATAAATGTTACAGAATATAATAATTCATATGCTACATATTTATATTCTGGTAGTTCACATTTTGGAGATTTTGGCGCACGTAAGATTTCTGCAAGTGATTTATGGCAATATAACTTTATTCACTTAAAATAGTTTTTGTGCTAAAATACTATTATGACTAGAGTAGAGTGGAAAGAAAAAAAAGTTGGCCTTGGTAACGCCATAATTATTGGTGCGGTATTGGCTGTAATCGGTGTGGTATTAGGGATAAATTGGAATAGTTGGTTTGGTGGATTTGCGCCATATTTGGGGTTGGAAAATGTAAATAATTCTAAAATAGATTGGTCGTCATTAGATGAGGTCTATGACAGTTTGGCACAAAATTATAATGGTGATATTTCAAAAGAAGATTTGGTAAATGGCGCCAAAAAAGGCATGGTGGACGCATTGGGCGATGCATACACTATATATATGACCGCGGAGGAAAGCGCAGATTTTTATGACGATTTGCATGGAAATGTGGGGTCTGGAATAGGTGTGGAGATTGGCCTGCGCGATGGTTATGTAAGGGTACTACGTACTTTGCCGGATAATCCTGCTAGAAAGGCAGGGATTTTGGCGGGGGATATATTTTATAAAATAGATGGCGAGGATGTCTATACGCTGTCTTCGGATGAGGTTGCCAAAAAAGTGCGAGGTGAAGAAGGATCTAAAGTTACAGTAACTGTAGTACGTGATGGCGAAGAATTGGATTTTACGATGACACGCGAAACCATAAATAATGTTTCTGCCTACGTGGAATATGATGGAAAAACAGCTATTGTAACAGCAACGCGATTTGATTCTGATACTGGCACGATGATACAAAACATGGCAAAAGAGTTTTCTAGTAAGGGTATAAATAAAGTGATTTTAGATCTTAGAAGTAATGGTGGTGGATATGTGTCGGCGGCAAAAGATCTACTAAGCTTGTGGATAGATGGAGAAACTATATTGCAACAAAAGTCGAAACATTTTGGTGATACCACTACAGAGGCGTTATCTGGCAAAGCTATTTTAAAAGATATGAAAACAATAGTATTAGTAAATGGCACTACGGCGTCGGCGAGTGAGATAGTGGCCGGAGCTTTGCAGGATTATAAAAAGGCTACAATCTTGGGTGAAAAAACTTATGGTAAGGGAGTAGTGCAAACTTTATATAATTTGTCTGGTGGGGCCGTACTTAAGGTAACTACGGCTGATTGGCATACGCCACTAGATCGTTCTATAAATAAGGAGGGGGTTACGCCAGATGTAGAGGTGGAGCGTTCTTATGACGATATAAACGCAATGCGTGATCCGCAAATGGACAAAGCGAAAGGGTTATAATTATATGGACGATGCGCGGTGGAGGATGTGGCAATGAAAATAGTAATTGCGACAGCTGTGTATTACCCAATGATAAATGGTATAGCGGTATTTTCGCATAATTTGGCGGTAGGGCTGGCTAAGCGGGGCCATGAGGTGCTGGTGCTGACGCCTAGCCAGAGTGGACATAAATATACTAGGACGCAAGATGGGGTAAAAGTTGCCTATTTAAAATCTTCAGAAGTAAAAGTTTATCCGGATCAAATCCACGATGTGCCACCACGTAAAAAAATTGGTAAGGTAGAATTGCCCAGAGCGTTTTATAAAGATGGGTTTAAGGTGGCAGTTTTTCCGAAAAAATCTATCAGCAAAGAACTAGACAAATTCAAGCCCGATGTAATCCATGTGCAAGTATCTGATCCGATTGGGCTGTCTTGTGTGGCGTATGCAAAGGCGCATGGTGTGCCGGTAGTAACTACTGAGCATAATCAGCCAGAAGTAATTACGGATCCTTTGGGCGTGCCAAGAATCATAAAAAAGCCAGTAAATGCGTTGTTGGCGGTGTATATGGCGAACCGGCAAAGTAAGAGTGATTATGTGACGATGCCAACGCAAAAAGCAATAGATATATTATTAAAACGGCGTGATGGGCTGGGTGTACCGATGGAAGCGGTGTCCAATGGGGTGGATTTGGTGAATTTTAAACCTGGAGTGGCTAGCGATGCGATTTATAAAAAATATAAGATACCGCGTGACGTACCTGTGGTGTTATATGTGGGCAGAGTGGATCCAGAAAAAAATGTGGGATTATTGTTGAGGGCTTTTCAGAGAGTTTTGATTGATGTGACATCTGCTATTTTGGTGGTGGTAGGTGATGGCGTAGATAGATTGCGTTTGGAAAAAGAGGCTTTGTATTTGGGGATTGCCGATAATGTGAAGTTTTTGGGGCGAGTATTGCCACCTAATTTGTATGAATTATATAAAATAGGTACGGTGTTTGCGACGGGGTCGGAAGTGGAAACGCAGGGGATAGTTTTGATTGAGGCTGCTGCCACGGGGCTTCCTTTGATAGCGGTAGACAAAGGTGCGGTGAGTGAGGTGTGTTGTAATGGTGTAAATGGTTTTTTGTGCAAGCCCGGTGCGGTGGATGAAATTGCTAGTGCGATGGTGCGAATTTTGAGTGATAAAGTTTTAAGAAGAAAGTTTTCTAAAGAATCCGTGCGGATTGCGAGTGAACATGATTTTGAGAGGACGCTAGATAAGTTTGAGAGAATTTATCAAGAAGTGTGCGAACAGTAATGAATGGGGGTTTGGCTTGTGGTGTGGGGCGTCTATTAAATTGATTGGTTTGGTTTTATATGAGGATTAATTTTTGTGTGTTGTAAAAATTACAATACTTTTTTACACACAAAACATATTTTTTATGCTATACTGAGAATGCAATAGTTAAATATGTTTACAATAGGGCTCGCGTTTTTAGCGTAGGGCGTTTTACAGAACACAAAAATGGCATCGTGGGGATGTTGATGTGTTTTGTAGGCGTAGCCTGTGAGCATGTTTAACTATTGCACCTCGCGGTGCCATTTTTAGTGATAAAATTTGCTTAGCAAGGTGACACCACCAAGATTAACATAATAGAAAGGTACACCATGTCACAGGCCATACAAAATAATCACAACAAACTAATATTCCTCCCACTTGGCATATTAGCATTAATCACCACCATCAGCTTCTTTTCATTAAGTTCTAGTACCACCAGTGCAGATACTAGCACCAGCTCCACTGCCAAAGTAAATGTAGCGGTAGCCTGTACACTAAGTGGTAGTACCACTACCCATGCAGTAGAAGTACTAAATGGTGCATATAATGATAATATCACTGGCACTACACTAAGAACTATTTGTAATGGTAGCGGTAACTATAATATCTATGCAGTAGGCTATACCAACAATACAGAAGGCAATAATACA
>JAFQXY010000019.1 GCA_017406745.1 Candidatus Saccharimonadota bacterium
ATCTAGCTTTTTCTACATATTTGCTGTTATAATATACCATAAGATAGTCTTTCCTCCTTTGTTTATGTGGTAATAAATAAAGTATATAAGACTATCTTTTTATTTACAATGGTTTTGTAGTGAAGGTGGTGAGATGTTACGAAAGGCTTGTTTTTCAAAATAATCATGTTCTAATAATCATTTACTCTGTAGCGGTATAATATAATCCCCATTTATTCAGTTTACTTTTTCCTCCACACGTGCTAAAATAAGCTTAAGCATTAACAAAAAGGATTTTTTATGGCGCATATCAACAGAAGATATATAGACAAACATTGGCTCGTATTTGCAATACGTGGCACATTAGCAGGCTTATTTGGCTTTTCTGCCCTGTTTGGCCTCTTTCCAAATCTAGAATTAGTCATTTCTGTAATAGCTGTATTCCTGCTTGGCATGGGCATTATAGATTCTATCAGTGCACTTTACGCTTCCGCGCGCAAACATGGCTGGGTCAACTCCGTTATCGATGCACTAATTGATATCGCTACCGCTCTTTGTCTACTCTTCTTTGCGCGTTTTGATATCGTAGGTAGCCTACTTATTATTGCTATTTACACCTTTGTATCTGGACTAATAGATATCTTCCACGGCTTCCTTTCTACCGTAGACCCCACAGACCGCTTTATCCGCGTGCTGGCCGGCATACTTGGCTGTGTGATGGGTTTTGTCATCCTTAACGCTGGCATTTTTGAAGAAATGACATTTATTCGCTTCTTTGGTGCCTATATGCTAGTAGTGGGCGTCACTAGCTTGATTTACGGCGTACATAACCGCGCGCAAAACATAGAAGACCACATCGCTCGTTCCGAATCCGCCCACAAAAAATCTTCCACCAAATCCACCAAATCCACCAAAAAATCCCCCGCCAAATCCGCCAAAACCACCAAACGCAAAAAATAATTAAACAAAGATGAGAACATCAAAATACCCAGTCCACGCGAACTGGGTATTTATATTATTTATATCCCACTTACGCTAGATATATCATCTACATCCACTGTAGTGTTTGTGGCGGATACATCGGATAGTGATATGCTTACCGTTCCGCCATTGGCACCACTCTTACCCCACTCGCTAGTACCCAGTGCAGAAACAAACACTTGTGCACTAGAAAACTCCGCCGTCACGCCGGTCAATGAAATTATCGCATCAGTATTTGTCACAAAGAAGAATGGCGCGTCCGCATAAACCTTAGACGATGATAATATCGTAAGTGTACAATCTGTCGCCGTAAACGATCCACTCCCCACCGATGCATCACCGCTCATAGATTGATAAATCATCACCCCGGCGTTATCTACGCCGTTACGATTCCCCACGCCATTAGCAGAAAACTCACAACCTTGCAATGTAATTGAGTTTTTACCCTCCACTACAGCAATTTGCGCGCCAGTGGCGGTACCAGTTGAGTTTGTCACGGTGATATCGCCAGTAGAATAAATCAATGGCGAACCAGCCCCAGCCGTAGATAATGTCATATTGTCTGCTACCACCGTGCCAGCACCTCTATCTGTTGCTAGAGTTGCACACGAACCACCCTGTGTAGCAATCTCTACTGTATCTGCTGTAATCTTGCCACTGTAAGTAGCGTGCAGCCCACGCGAGTTGTCTTTGGTTGTTTTGATAGAAGATCCCTCAATTAGCACATCGCCACCATTGGTAGCTACCACGGCATTTGCCCCAGATACGGTGGTAGTGATATTGGCGCCGTTGATAGATACAGAAGAACCTTCCCCCACCACCACAATCGCCGAGTTTGTGCCATAAAAACTGTAATTATCACCCCGCCCCGCAAAGTCCGCCGACCCAGATTTATTCACGGCCACCTTACCATCAATTTTCAGCGAACCACCGTTAACCACCAAAAATACCACCTCGTCATCCGCCACGGATTCATATACGCCAGACGACACGGTAACATCTATGCCGTCCACCACGTAAGCCCCAGTGTAAGTGATAGATTTCCCGTCAATCGTAGTGGTAACGGTGCCAGAAGTTAGTTGGACGCTCATCACCTGCTCGCCGTAATCATCTGTGTTGCTAGCATTATTTTGCCCATCATCACTTCCTTCCGATACCGTAGTATTAGTATTGGCGCCACCTGTAATTTTATCCCAATTCAGCGCCACTCCGCCGGCTACCACGGCCACCGCCAGTATCACACACACTGGTATTAGGATTTTCGCCGGATTCCGCTTCCTAGTGGCCGGCTCACCGGCCTTGCCCTTGATTTTGCGACCACTTGCGCCAGCATCACTCACACCGGTGCTACTCATATTTGCGCCATCTACGC
Organism: Candidatus Saccharimonadota bacterium; assembly: GCA_017406745.1. GTDB lineage: Bacteria > Patescibacteriota > Saccharimonadia > Saccharimonadales > Saccharimonadaceae > Nanosyncoccus. The sequence continues at coordinate 2,333 of JAFQXY010000019.1, forward strand.
CAGTGCTACTCGTACTTGTGCTACCCACGCCGGTGCTCGCTCCGCCAGTGGCATTGTTTACCCCTTGACTTTTTTGATTCTCTTGAGGCTCTCCGCCCCACCAACTTTCACTCATTTTTTATCCTTTCTAATTTTATTATACAGGATAAACATTATAATTTTCTTAAAATCTAAAATTCTTTCAAATCCCCGCCCTCAAAAACTCCTCAAACGCCCCAATTCATTGGCATACTCCGTAATCTCATTATATATAAACGGCCTCACCTGTAAAGACACGTATCTGCCACTAAACTCTTTTGTGTATTCTTTTGATTGTTCAGCCAACTGAACAATTTTTCAATTTTACCCCAAATTGTTCAGCGTACCGAGCCCCTATTTATTATTAGTGACGATTCGTCCACCACTCTAAAAAATAGTACCTCTAGCTAAATAATGCTGTATCGTCTACGCCATCTGTGACGCCATGTTTTCTAAGCCTCGTCGTTCAGCGTCCTCCAATAATAAATCTCTATCTATGCCAAAAGACCCAACCTTAAAATCTTGCCCAGAAAAATGCTCGCGATAATACCGATCTGCCTCTTCACGGCTAGCAAATTCCAGCGAATTGTTTTGATGACTACCAAACATCTCGTAGTCAGCTTTTTCTCTATCTTTTGGCTCTAGAACGCCGAGCGACTCGGCATGTTTTGTGCAGACTATGCCGTATGATTCAACTTTGGGTTCTCGCCCCTCGCCCGCATATATGGTTTGCTTACTTATAAAGGGGTTCTCGTTATCTCTTTCTAGAATAGTCCGGCGTTCTATAGAGCCGTCCTCGCCATATCTTATATATGTATCTCTCATCAATATGCCATCCGCATTATATTCAGCTTCACTGTCGGATGCGGCGCGCGAATGCCCACCACTCATTTCGTAATCGGTCCTCTTACATTGTATTCCCCCATCCTGAGTAGGACTAATGACCTCTTCATATCCAAAATAGCCAAAATCTTTCTCGGGTCTGTAATGCATATTAAAATGATTCAGTCTTACGGCCCCATTACCATCTGTAGCTATTCCGTAGGCATGTCTCGGGCGACTTTTGCCTTGCCAGTATGCCTCTATTGCCGCATCTTCTGGTCTAAAGAACTTACTACCCTGTATGCGCTCCAAAACGGCGACCCTTTCCTCCTCATTAAGTGGACGAGTGCCATTACGTGGCTCTACCACTATTAAGTCAGTTCCCCTCTCCTTTCCAAACAAGTCAGTCGAACGGTACTCCATTTCGTAAATATGATCCTCTATCCTAGACATACCTACTGGGTTATCTAGTATTCTCGCATCTACACCTAGTCTTTCTGCAATATCTCGAGCTACCTCGTATCTCGCCTTTTCTATATTTCTTTCCCAAACACCTGGCTCATCGTCTGCCCCTTGCGCATAAACAGAATCATAGGCATCGTCCACGTTCTCGCTAGTCATATTTTTCATATGGTCTTCGTATGACGGCATATCCTCCAGTGCTTGAGCGGGGCTACTTTGTTGCTTATTCTCTGAATTCGAAAATATATTTGGCTTGAACATATCTTTTACTCCTTTTTATATCGCGCACCTAAACAAAAATGTGACTATTCACTTAGTCGCTAAACTTACAATTTTACTCAACCGAGTATAACTGGCGTAAATAGCCGCATTTTTATACTCGCTTGAGAATATTTATGTAAGTTTAGCTACCATAATTGTAGCGTAGGTTTAGTAAAAATACAAGCAACATTTGACGCTATGCACTGTTGTAAAAATTACAATATACAAATTATTTTTCTTGTGCTATAATAAAAATGCTACTTACTAATTATTGACAACTAGAACAGTTTTCTTTATCAAGGGGCTGCTAGACAATAAAAATGGCATCACGAGGTTCGCCAATTGTCTAGCCTGCTCTAGGTTGATAGTTAGTGAGTAGCACCCACGTGGTGCCATTTTTAGTAGATAAGTATGGTAGTATTGTGGGTTAGATAATATTAACAAACCGAGAGGAGCAAAACACCATGCAGGTCATACAACAATTCAAAAAACATACTACCAGCAATAAAAATCATAAGTCACCAATTAACAGGGGTGTTAAAAATCATACTTTTAAGTTCGTAAAACATACTTATGAATCATTTAATAAGAACCTACATAATCTAAAAGCCAAGTTCAATAGATTCAAGTTCACCAACTACATCAAAAATGCCCACAGGCTAACCACATTAGGCTTAACCAGCTCATGTCTTCTTGTTCTGCTCATCCTTGCAATATGTATACCACTATACAAGGATGAGTTAAACACAAAG
>JAFQXY010000020.1 GCA_017406745.1 Candidatus Saccharimonadota bacterium
ATTTAGTACTTCTACTGCATGTGTAGTGGTACTACCACTTAGTGTACAGGCTACTGCTACATTTACTTTGGCAGTGGAGCTGGTGCTAGTATCTGCACTAGTGGTGCTAGAACTTAATGAAAAGAAGCTGATGGTGGTGAGGAGTGCTAGTATGGCTAGGGGTAAAAGAGTAAGAAGCGTGTGGCTTTTGTTAATGCTTTTACTACATATATTATATATAGTGTTATCTCTATTAAGGTTATTTCTATTCTTATTCTTGTCTTTTTTGGCTTGTTGCATGACCCGCATGGTTTACCTCGCTTAGTTATTAATATGTTTCGCAAGGTCTATACAAAAGTGACCCTACGAGGAGCGAATACCTAACAGTCCGCAACCAGTTGAACGGTCGTAGAAAGCTAAAGTAACCTCATAGGGTCGCTTTTTTCTACGACACGTCCAAATTGTTTTATTACTCTAATGAATAATGTACTGGCTTATGCCAAACTGTTAGATATTCGCTTTATCTGATTTTATTTTAGCCCAATGCGTGGATTTTTGCAATAGCTTTTTTAGGCCCCGTGGCTATTTGATTCCTCCGTTACATTGTAGCGAAAATACGGTTTTACTGGGGTAATAGGTGAATATTTACTTTTTATGCCAAAAAACTATTGACTTGATAAGCATTTTACTGTATATTCTAAAGAGATAAAGTTGGAGTTTTGGTTATGATTAAAAAAAATATCAGTTTAACTTCTGATGGTAAAAAAGAATTAGAAAAAGAATTAGAGCATTTGATTGCTAGTCGTCCCGAAATCGCCGAACGAATAGCTACGGCGCGATCTTTTGGTGATTTGAGCGAGAACGAAGAATACAGCTCGGCGCGTAACGAGCAAAAAGTAGCAGAAAGCCGGATTTTGGAGATTCAAGAAATCTTAAAGAACGCCAAAGTGATTCGTGGCGGCAAAAAAGATACCGTAGCGCTAGGTGCAACTGTGGAGCTGGATATGGGTGGGCGCAAGGTAGAATACACCATAGTAGGCCCAACTGAGGCTAATCCATTGGAGGGTAAAATCTCTAATGAATCGCCGATCGGAAAAGCACTGGTGGGGCGCAAGAGCGGGGATGCTTTTGATTTTAACGGCAAAAAAGTAAAAGTTGTGAATATAAAATAGTTGTTTTCTTAAAAACCTTGTGTCTTCCGGTTATTATAAAACGCGCGATAACGCCATGATAATACTTTAGCTGGTCATAATTGGCTATTTTATGTTATAATATATTTTATGATACTCGAAGATTATAGAAACGAAAGATTAAGAAAACTAGAAGAATTGCGCACACGGGGAATTGACGTTTACCCCTCCAAATCCCATCGCAATACCAAAATTGCAGATATTTTAAATCATTTTGATGAAAAAGATGGTCAAGAAGTGACTGTGGTGGGGCGAATCGTGGCGATTAGGTCGTTTGGAAAACTAGTTTTTTTAAAAATTCGCGACTATTTTGGCGAGATACAAGTTTTTATGCGGGCAGGAGAGCCAGCGCCAGAAGGTTTGCTTGGGGCAAAAGATATCAAGCTACTAGATACTGGCGATTTTATAGAGGCTACCGGCAAAGTGGGCAAAACCCAAACTGGGGAGATATCGGTATTTTCTGATTATGTACGTTTGCTCACCAAGACATTGCGACCTTTGCCAGAGCAGTTTACAAATAAAGAGGAGCGGTATCGTCGGCGCTATGTGGATATGAACGTAAACCCAGAAGTACGAGAGCGACTTGTGCGCAGGTCTAAGTTTTGGCAAGCAACGCGCGATTTTATGAACTCGCATGGTTTTACCGAAATAAATATACCTGTGCTGGAGCATACTACTGGTGGCGCAGATGCCGCGCCTTTTGTGACACACATGAATGCATTAGACGAAGATTTTTATCTACGTATCTCACATGAGCTACCATTAAAACGACTTCTTGGTGGTGGGTTTGAAAAAGTTTACGATATTGGGCCAAGGTTTCGCAATGAGGGCGTAGATGATGAACATTTGCCAGAGCATATTGCTTTTGAAGCCTATTCGGCATACGAAAATTATGAAGATGGTATGAAGTTTTATGAAGAAATGATAAAATACGTCTGTATGCAAACTTGGGGTACTCTACAATTTAATGTGGGTGGTTTTGAAATAGATTTAGATTGTGAGTGGCCAAGAATAAAATATTCAGATTTATTGATGGAAAAATTTGGCGTGGATGTGTTCAACCCTAATAGGGCGCAGTTAATCCAGATATTACTAGAGAATTGGGATGCTAAAGATCTAAAACGAGAAGCTTTTGTGGCCAAACTTGAAAACACTACAACGCCACATCTAATTGATGACGTATGGAAGCTAATTCGCAAAACGTCGGCGGGGCCGTATTGGTTAGTGGAAGAACCTTTGAGTTTGTCGCCACTAGCAAAAAAATCCGCCGATAACCCACTAGTAACGGAACGCTTTCACCCAATTATTGCCGGCACAGAGATGGGGAATGGTTTTTCCGAATTAAATGACCCGCTAGACCAGTTGGCACGTTTTGAGGAGCAACAATCTGCGCGCGATGCTGGCGACGAAGAGGCTCAAATGCTAGATATGGATTTTGTAGAAATGCTGGAGTATGGTATGCCACCAGCCTGTGGATGGGGAAACTCGGAACGGAATTTCTGGCTTTTGGAGGGCGTATCAGGGCGCGAAGCGGTGCCATTTCCGTTTGTTAAGTCAAAAGAAGCATAAGAATTATACTTCTATGGTTTTAATGCGCGAGTGGGAGCCTCGGATGATTTTAATGGAAGTTTTTGGCACATCAAGATATTTGGATAGAAGCTTTATAAGGGCGGTATTAGCCTCACCATCATGTGGTTTGGCACGAAGATAAACCGTAAACTCACTGGGGGCAGTTTTGATGATTTTTTCTTGTGAACTACCCGGTTTTACCGTTATTTGATATTTTGCCATATTTTTTTATTGTATCACACTTATGGTAAAAAGTCAAGTTTGCGTAATAGTCCAGCACCTTTGCAACAAAATACTTGCATAAAAATAAGGTAGTCCTTAAACTTATTTCTAGGAACTAACTAAAAACAAGGAGAACTACCTTATGGCCTATTATAAAGGTAAAGACATAGAAAAATCAAGAGG
>JAFQXY010000021.1 GCA_017406745.1 Candidatus Saccharimonadota bacterium
CAAGGATGAGCAGAACAAGAAGGAAACTAGAGCCTACGCCTATGCTAGTAATGCGGTGCATGTTTTTAATGTAACTGTTAAAAGTATGTTTATTAAACTTAAAAGTATGATTTTTAACACCTCTGTTAATTGGTGACTTATAATTTTTATTACTTGTAGTATGTTTTTTGATTTGTTGTATGACCTGCATGGGTTTGCTCCTCTCAGATTATTAATATTGTCTATCCTGCAGAACCATCTTTTATTACAAAAATGGCACCGCGAGGGTGCAATCATTAAACATTGTTGTACCAGTTTTGGTTCATCAGATATTTAACGGCCTCACGATGCCATTTTATCTGACGAACTCCTTTTACAACAAATGTGCTGGTACATTTACCCAATATTTAATGATTGCACTTCTATTATAACACAACCATTACAATTTGTGTGTTGTAATTTTTACAACATTTACAGAGAAGCGTAATGCCTTTTTAAAAAATGTGGAAAACTTATAGTAGAAAATCGCAAAGCATTGCTAACTTTGCGATTTGGCTTTGATATATTTCTGTCTTAATACACTATTGGCGTTGTGCGCCAGCACCGGCATTGTTACCAGTACCGGCACCAGTAGTACCGCCATTACTACCAGCACCGTTTTGGAAGTTCATATTGCTATTGCCTACTGTGGTAACAACGCCAGTAATAGTAAAGCTGGTGGATTCGGCTCCGTTTAAATACAAGGTATAGGTGCTACCTGGGGTAAAATCTGCAGTACCTACAGCAATATGCGAGAAGCTCTTGGCGGAAGTATGACTGATAATAGTTTCGCTGGCAGAGTTTTTGATTTCTATGGCGGTACCGGCGGGCTGAGTGGCGGATAGATAGATGCTGGCATTATATATGGATGAACTAGTACCCAAACTCTCGGCCATTCCGCTAGCACCCAAAGCTAGGACTGTACCACCGTTCAATACGATACCTAATCCGGCGTCTAGCGCACCGTTGCCGTTATTAGTGGGGCCATCTACTATTACGCTTCCGCCATTAAAATACAAATACCCATTACTATCTATACCATCACCAGATGCGTTTACATAAATATCACCGCCATTAATAGATAATACACAACTAGTGTCTGCGTCAAATGCGCCGGCACCTGGGCGATTGTTGGCGGAGCTATCGGCGCCACCGCCGGTGTTGAGGCCGTCATCTGATGCAGTAATGCTAATAGCGCCACCGTTGATGGTGATGGCTTGGGCTTCTAGCCCCTCATACGATTTGCTAATAGTAATATTGCCGTCATCTATGATGAGTTCTCTATCGGCGTGGATACCATCGTCGCCAGAGCTAATGGCAAATTCACCGCCAATAATGCCTACGTAGTTGTTAGAGTGTATTGCATCGTCGTAAGACTTGATGTTGTAATTGCCACCATATATTAATACGCTATTGATAGCCTTGATGCCCTTGGCAGATGCATCTATGTAAAAATCACCGGATTCGATAAGTACAAAACCTTTGTTTGATTCGGTTTCGTTGGTGGATTTGATGGCATCGCTACCGGCGTTGAGGGTAAAGTTGCCATCTACGATGTAAACTGAATCAGTGCCACGGATAGCATCGTCTGTGGCGGTAATATTATAAGTGCCACTATTAAACTTGAGATCGTCTTTGCCCACGATGCCGTCTTCTAGATGGGCGGTAAGATTTAGCGTGCCACTACCGCCAAAACTAAGGTCGTCTTTGGAATAGATGGCGCCAGTGATATCTGTATCTAAATCGCTAGAGCAAGTGGCGCCATCTTCTAGATAATTATCGCCCTCTACTTCTATAACGAATTCGTCTGCCGAATAGCAAGCAATGGCTGGGCCATTGGAATTAGTAATAGACACGCCATCTAGAATAAGACGAATTACGCCATCGCCGGCCTTGATGGATATGGAGCCGTCTGTAAGCGAGCCGGTAAGATGATAAGTGGCAGACTCGGTGAGGGTGAGGGAATCACTAAGCGCTATGTCGTAAGTAGGATATTTATCCCAGTTGATTTTGGTGTCGCCGTTGTCTGTTTCAATGGTGCTGGTGACTTTGTTGGCGGAATTGTCTGCGTGGTTGAAATTAATAACTAGGGCTACTACTAGCGCAATAATTGCGATGCCGGCCAAGATAAGCCATTTGAAGTCAAACCGGTGGGCGGATTTGCCAGCGGTGCTTGTTGTCGGCATAATGGGTGATTCGGCGCCAGACTGCGTGGATTTACTAGATGAATCAACGCTTGCGGTGTTACCGCCCCAAAAATTAGTGTTTTTGGAAGTTTTGGAGGATTTAGCCATTAGATGTCCTCCTCTAGGACTGGATGAGACATCAAAACCTTAAGATTGCAGTTTTTGACACGGATGTCATCTAGAAAAGCTTTTTCTTTGGCGCCACGTTTGAGCTTAACGTTGTAGGTGAGGTTGTATAGGCTACCCATATTGACGGTCTTCATACTGATAAGGTCTGCGCGAGATGTGTATTTGTTAAAAATATCCGCAAAAACATCTTCGTAATCTAAATCTTCTGGGATGACTATTACTAGACGGCGCTCTTTTTGATTGGGCTCCAAAAAACGGGTGTAGGTAAAGATAAGAATTGCTACAATGGCGATAGCTGTGATAACGGTAGCGAATAATATATGCCCCATGCCACAAGCCAGACCTATCATCATAGTAAAGAAAATACTGAGCAAATCTTTAGCTCTGCCTTGGATACTACGGAAACGGATGAGGGAGAAGGCGCCTAAGATCGCGATAGAAGTGCCGAGATTGCCATTGATCATAATCATTACTGCCATCACGAGTAGTGGCAAAGTAGCCAATGTAACGAGAAAACCTTTGCTGGTTTGCGAAGTTTTCATGTGGGTAATAGCTACAGCGACGCCTAGTACTAGCGCTACGCCAGCCGAAATAAGGGCGGTGGTAATATCTAGCCCCGATGTAGTTGAATCAAATATACTATTAAACATTTTGCTCCTTTCTAATTAATGTATACGAGTGTCCAACTTTGCTAAATTGCTGTGGGTAGGCGTGTTCGGCAGATAGGGCCTTTACTAGCCAAAGTGGTAATACGCCATGCGCCTTAATCTCCATTATAATATTATTTTCGTCTTTAAAATAGTGCTTATCGCGAGAATTTTCAGTGAATTTTAAGTTTTTGGTGCGATATTTGAGGTTTTCATCAAAAGTAATGCGGAGTTTGTTTTCGCCGGTATAACTCTCGCGGTCGTAATAAACTATAATTTTGGGCTCTAGGTTAAAATGCTGTATCAAATAATCTACTTCTTTGGCGATTTGGATGCCTGATGGAGTTTCTTGTTTTTTAGATGCTAACTCTATAATAGTGGATTTTTTATGGATTAATTTATCGTAATCTTTTTTAGTGATTAATACACGGCGCTTGTAGCCAACGTTGTTTTCTTTGCCACGAAGTTTGGTTTTGATTTCTAGAAAAACTTTGTCGTAACCACCATAGGAGCGGGCGCGGAGTTTTTCTTTGAATTTGGGTTGTTCGATAGATTGGATAATGAGATCAAAATTATCTGTATCAAAATAGATGTTAAAAACTTTTGACTGATGGTAATGGTCACGCTCCATGTACTGAGTGATTTGCTCTAGCATGTGAGTTTTGGTGGGTTCATCAATGATGTATTTTTTCTCGATTCTGTCAAAGATTTTTTCATCTTGCATATATATATTATAATATATTTGAGTTAAAAAATACTTAAAAAGATTTGTGAGGTTTATTAAGGCTAATATGCATTTCTCGACGCGCTCGCTCTCGCCCGTTTGCCTTCGGCAATTCGCGTCCCAAGGGGCGGGCGTTACGGGGCGAGCTTCGCTCATTCCGCGCCCCGTTGGGCGCGTACGGTCTCGAAACGCATAATAGCCTTATTATGTACCAATTTTTCAGACATTTTTAAGTTATATAATATATAATAAAATTATGAGAATATTATATGTAGAAGATGAAAAGTTTTTAGCTGAGGCGGTGATACATTTGCTTAAAAAGAATAAAATCGCGGTGGACTGGGCAGAAGATGGCGAAATGGGGCTGGAGCTAGCCTTGAAGCCGAATTATGATGTAATTGTGCTAGATATTATGTTGCCCAAAATGTCTGGGTTGGAGATTTTGAGTACTATACGCGGGCGCGGTGTTAAAACGCCAGTAATTATGCTCTCTGCGCTAAATGAAGTAGAGGATAAGATAAAGGGGCTAGAGCAGGGGGCAGATGATTATCTGGCTAAGCCATTTAAGACGGCGGAATTAATTGCGAGAATCAATGCATTGGTGCGCCGGCCACCTTTGGTGGAAAAAACCGAAATGGCTTGTGGGGATTTGGTGCTTGATTTGGATAACCGTACCATAAACGGTGAAAGTTTAACGGACAAAGAGGCCGAGATATTAAAAATGTTGATGAAAGCTTCTGGGCAAACTGTAAGTAAAACACAGATATTGGCGCACGTGTGGGGTGCAGAGGCTGAGTTTGACGAAAATTATGTAGAAGTATACATGAGTTATTTACGTAAAAAATTAAAACAACTGGGCACTGGTGCAGAGATAAAGACCGTGCGTGGATTGGGGTATAGACTGGTAAATGTTTAAGAACCTACGCAACCGGCTGATTTTGATAAATCTAGGGATTACTACTATAGTGTTAGTGGTGGTGTTTGCTGGGATATATGTAGTGCTGACGCGCTCCGCGGACGAACGCGCGCCCGAGATGATGGCGTGGCAGGAAAACTCAAACGACAGCAATAGTGTATTGGGAGATATTAATAATAATGGGGTGCCAGATATAATGGAACAATTAGTCACCAGCACTGTAAAAGCAGAAAAACAGGCGGCGGCTAATTCTTTGCTAATTTCTTTGATAGTTTCTGGACTAGCTATTGAATTAATTGTGGCGGGAGTGTCGTACTATTTGGCGGAGGAGGCGATTAAGCCAGTGCGTGAAGCTTATGAGTCGCAAAAATTGTTTATTGCCAATGCTTCACACGAAATAAAAACACCGCTGGCGGCGATTTCAGCAAATTTGGAGGCTGCGGACATCAAAGGGAATCGCTGGATAGATAACGTGGAGCGTGAGACCGCAAAATTGACTGCACTAAACTCTGAGCTCTTAGCTTTGGCACGAACAGATTTGGTGACTGTAGAATCGGCAGAAGAAACTGATTTGAGATTAGCGATAGAGGAAGTGATAGAAAGCTTTGCCCCGCGACTTAAAAAACATACTTTTTCTAAAAAAATCGTACTCCGCGAAAAAATCAAAATAAACAGGGGTGATTTTGTACAAATATTGTCCATACTTCTAGATAACGCTATTAAGTATTCGGATAAAAAAATCATACTATTTGTGGACGAGCATAAAATGGCACTGTCTAATGATGGGGCGATAATACCGGCGGAGGCTTTGTCGCATATTTTTGAGAGATTTTACCAAGTAGACAAAAGCGCTGAGGGAGTAGGGCTGGGGCTTTCTATTGCAAAGTCTTTGGCGGATAGGGACGGATGGAAATTAAGTGCCGAGTCTGAAGCTGGGATGACAAAGTTTGTATTGGAATACTAATTTGTGTTATAATTCTACCAAATGCTAGAGTTGAAGGGCATAGGTAAAACCTATAAGACAGGTGGTTTAACGCAAAAAGTTTTAAAAAGCGTGAACGTTAATTTTCGTAGTTCAGAATTTGCGGCTATTTTGGGGCCGTCTGGATCTGGTAAAACTACGCTACTTAACATCATCGGCGGGTTAGACCATTATGACTCTGGCGACATGAAAATAAACGAGGTTAGCACAAAGAAGTTTCATGATAAGGATTGGGATGCTTATCGCAATCATAGAATTGGGTTTGTATTCCAGAGTTATAATCTAATACCACATCAAACTGTATTGGCGAACGTCCGGCTGGCATTGACATTGTCTGGTATTTCAAAACGCGAATCCATCACACGCGCAAAAAAGGCCTTGAGAGAAGTAGGGCTAGCGGAGCACATACATAAACGTCCAAACCAACTGTCTGGTGGGCAAATGCAAAGAGTAGCAATCGCGCGTGCATTAGTAAATGATCCCGATATCCTTCTCGCGGATGAGCCGACTGGGGCGCTAGACTCCGAAACTAGTGTGCAAATCATGGATTTGCTGAAGAAGATCTCGCAAAACAAATTAGTCATCATGGTGACACATAATCCAGAATTAGCCGATGAATACGCAACAAGGATTATAACTTTGAAAGATGGCCACATTACCTCTGACTCTAACAGCTACGACGGAAAAATTAAAACTAGTTTAGGCACTAAGGAAAGAGCACAGAAAAATAAAAAGACTAAGATGTCTTTTGTGACGGCTTTGTCTTTGTCTTTGAAAAACTTATTGACCAAGAAAGGCCGGACGACACTTGTATCAATTGCTGGCTCTATTGGTATTATCGGTATTGCTTTAATTAGCGCAGTGTCTACAGGATTTCAGAATTATATTGATTCGATAGAACGCGATACGCTGACATCTTACCCGCTAGCTTTGATGCGGGAGTCTACAGATATGACTGGCGTACTACTAAGTATTTTTAGCGGAGAAGACGGTGGCGACAGAGAGGAGGGCAAAGTCGTAGAAAATCAAGTATTGACTTCTATGCTAGGGAACGTTAGTACTAATGATTTGAAAAGCTTTATGAATTATTACGCTGAGCATGAGCTAGAGGCAAACGATGATGTTAGACTAGTGGAGTATGAGTACAACATAAACCCCATCATATATACGATGGACGCTACGGACTCATTAGCAAAATTAAATCCGAGTGGACTTTTTACCAGTTTGCTAGGTGGATCCTCAGTTTTAAACACCTATTCTTCAGAAACTTCAGTTTTTGCACAGTATGATATTAATAATTTGCAAAATGACACAAAAATCGTGACTGGACGTTATCCAGAAAAGTATAATGAACTTTTATTAATATTGAACGACAAATCGCAGATTTCAGATTTATTGACTTATTCTCTGGGTTTTCATGATACACAGAGATTAAATGATAGTGTCAAGAAAATCTTGAGTGGTGAGTCAATTGATATGGACGACGAACCGCTAGAATTGACTTATGAGGATTTGATGGGTGTAGATTTACGACTGATCTACAATGTAGATACCTACAAATACAATGAAAAATACGATGTATATGAAGACATGAGCGAAGACAACACATATATGATGAATCTGTATAATTCGGCGGAAAAGTTAAAAATTGTAGGTATAGCCGAGCCAAACTCCTCTTACGGTGGTGGCACTAGTGGCGTAGCTTATTTGCCAGAGTTAATCACACATATCATAGAGGAGAACGGAAAGTCCGAAATTGTAAAAAGGCAGTTAGCTGAACCTACAGTAGATGTGTTTTCTGGGGTAAAATTTGGGGAGAAAAATGATGATTTTAACTTTGAATTTTCGGACTTGGTGGCTGTAGACAATATAATGTTATCGCAAGCATTTGGCACAACCATAGACCAAAATGCAATTAGCACAAAAACGAATGAGTATATGGCCGATATCTCCAATGACATAAGCGTAGATATTTCTCCGGTTAAAAATGCCCTAATAGAAAGATATCGCCAGTTGGCAGATGCTCTAAATGTCGAAATCGCGGGGCTCGGCGGTACGGGAACTTTCAAAAAGGCAGACATTGAGAATATAGTCAGTAGTTTTATCGATAAACAGAGTTTTGACGATCTTAGCGCGAAGTATTATTTACCACCAGAAGGTTTTGCGGAGCTCTATAAGGGCTTATTGTCTACAACGCTGACTGCGTACACCGATGCGTATGGGGTTGTAGCAAAAATGATGAACCCTGGATTTGATGTAGAGACCGATGATATTAGCATCATTACGGAAGTATACTCAAAAACTATAGAGGGGTGTTTAAATATGACCCCCTTTGATGCCGCGTTTGAATCGCTAGCTTCTCCGATAGTAGAAATACAAATGAAGCAGAAAATCCTAACTAAGGTGGGCGGGTTAACAGCATATCTGTCTGCCTCTTTTGCGAATGCTCTTAATATTAATGAGAGCGCATTGCTTTCGGCTTTTAAACTAAACTTTACGGAAGATGAGTTATCACGAGTAGTAACAGCAATGTTTACAAAAAAGGAATCTACGCTTACTAGTAATTTGTCTGCGATGGGGTATCAAGCCCTAGATGACCCATCACATATATCATTTTACTTTACTTCGTTTGATGGAAAAACGCACTTTATGGAGTTTTTGGATAATTACAACGAGCGTATGCGGGTAGCTGGACAAGACGATAAGGTGATTGAATATACCGATGCCACTGGGATACTAATGTCATCAGTAAAGACTATTGTAGATGCTGTTTCTTATGTATTAATCGCGTTTGTGTCAATTTCTTTGATAGTGTCTTCAATTATGATTGGTGTGATAACTTATATTTCGGTGTATGAACGGACTAAAGAAATTGGGATTTTGCGCGCGATTGGAGCCAGCAAACGCAATATATCTAATATTTTTAATGCGGAAACTTTTATAATTGGATTCTTGTCTGGATTATTTGGCGTGACAATATCATATTTGCTAATCCCTATTATTAATATCGTATTGCATCATTTTACTGGCGATATACCACTGAGTGCGGCGCTGGATCCTCGCACTGCGCTATTCTTGATTCTGCTAAGTATAATCTTAACCCTAATTGGTGGGTTGATCCCAGCACGCTCTGCGTCTAAAAAAGACCCAGTGGAGGCGTTACGGAGCGAATAGAGATCTGGCTGGGGATGAGGGAAGAGCAATGTAATCCCTATATCCCCTGCGAGTCAGATGACTTACATAGGAAGAAACTAGAAACTTCGTTTCTATGCCACTCGTAAAATAAAAAATACAAGAGCAAGCTCTTGATTTTATTATTTTACTCGTGCCATACGAAAAGCTACGCTTTTCTAGTTTCTTCCTTTATTCGTCATCTTGGCTGGGGATGAGGGATTCGAACCCCCGAATGGTGGGACCAGAACCCACTGCCTTACCACTTGGCGAATCCCCAGTGCCTTATTATTTTACCACAAAACGCGAAAAAATGCTATAATAATCTTGTTATGGCTAAGAAAAAAACTTTTACCATGCAGGAATTAGATGATTTGAGCGCTGGTGAAATAATCGATAAAATAAAATACGAGAACTATTCTTTGCTTTCTACATTAGGTGCTGATAAATTGCGTAAAGAGATGGTGCCGGTGGGCAAGATATGCAACATGGCAATAAATTATTTTTTGGGATCTACAGGATCTAAGAAGAATCCGGATTTACACAGTAAAAAAGCGCGCAAAAAGTTGGTGAAAGTTTTATCGAAAATTACCCCTGGTGAATATAAAGGTTTTCCGAAAGACAACAAAAACGGCTTGGTGATTGGCTTTAATCACCCTAGCCTTGGCGAGATTGCACGGATTTTGACCATGAAAATAGACATTATGGGTGATAAACCAATGCTTTTTCCGGTGAATCTGCCTTGGTATGAAGCTTTAGCTACTGATTTTGACAGAATTAGGCAACTGGGGATTATCATTACACCCACCATCACACCGTCTACTTGGGAAAAAATGAGACTTAAAAAGGGAACTAAATTATATGAAGCTGGCACACGCCTAAAACATGAGTTTAGGGATATTTATACAGATAAATCACATGAGATATTAAAGCAGGGCGGAGTGATTTTTGTGGCGCCGTCCGCTACGAGACAGGCTACGGTTTTTAAAACACCAGAAGCTTATAATCACCAAGAGGATATAATACCGACTATGTCGCTTTTGGCGCTGAGGTTATATCGCGACCCAGAAATGAATTGTGATTTTTTGCCAATGGCGGTTTTGCCACCAAAGAAATACAAAAAAGGGCTAAACTTTGGCAAAAAATACCAGCTAATACCATGCGAGCCAATAACGGCAAAAGAAATACGTACGAGATATTTTGCCGATGGTATACCAGAACGGCTAGATGGATTTGATTATGAGTTTCACCAACGCATTGCAGATAAATTACCAAAAGAGTTTTGGTTTTAATTATACTTCTGATTTTTAAAATCATACTTTCGCGTGAAGAAATCATACTTTTGTGTAAGAAAATTATACTTGTGAGTGCAGAAAACATACTTTTCGTGTTATAATCATAAGTATGATGGAAGATGGGCAATATTTTTATCACCCCTTAGAGAATATTGAAGATACGGAGGATTTTTATTCTGCGATAGAGCGCACACACTTGACAAAATCGTTGTCGCCAGAACGCCCATATACTTATTGGACGATTGAGTTATATGATCAGAAAAATGGTATTCGCGGTGGTGGCGGATTGGGGGTCTTGGCGGCGGATACTCGGCGAGTGGCCGAACAGATGAACGTGCCTTTTGTGTTGATTACGCCGTTTTATCCGTACGAAACGCATCAGATAATTAAAAATGGACATATTGCAGACGAACATCGCTTGGTAGATTATAGGCAGTTTGGTTTTAGGTTTGTGGATTCAGTAAATATCCGGTGTGATGGTAATTTGTGCCGGCTTGATGTACTGGAAAAGCGTTTTCCTAATAGCACACGGATTGTGGCGATTACGGAGCCAAACTTTGGTGAGCTATATTCTGGTATGAGCGGTAGCGATCATAGATTATATCAAGAGGTTTCGCTGGGATTTGGTGGGTATTCTGCGCTAAAATTGCTAGGGTTAAAGCCGGCAATTATGCAATTAAATGAGGTGGCGACGTTTTTTGCGGCGTTGGCACGGCTGGATGAACTAGTTAGCAATGGTATGGATTTTTATGAAGCAGTGGTCTATACGCGCAAACATACTTTATACACAAATCATACTCTAGTGCAAGCGGCGGAAGCGGAGTTTTCGCACGAGCAGTTTGAAAGATTTGTTTACCCAAATTTACGTTCTCCTGCAGTAAAAAAATGGATGCAAGATAAGTTTATCAATGGGCGGATTAAACTATCTTCTGTAACTATTGAGATTGCAGAGTTGCGTAGTGGGGTGTCTAAGTTGCACGCGCGAGTGGCTAATTATCGTGATTTGGCAGGTAATAAGGTAAAGTTTAGGGCGGTAACCAATGGCATAGACATGGAAACATGGGTGATGCCAGAGATAATGAATTTTTACAGAAAGGCGGGGATTTTGGATAAATTCGGTCTACCTACGGATGATTATCAAGATAATATAGACAAATTAACTGCAGATAGAATTATTGATTTCAAGTTGGCTGGAAGAAAAATCCTAAACGATACCTTGCAAAACTATTCAGACCAATATGGTAAAACTATTAGTTTTGGGTATGATGAGTTTATATTTGATTTTAAACGGCGCTTTGTAGACTACAAAAGACCAGAGTTACCTTTTCGTGATCCAGCTAGGCTCCGGCGGATTTTAGAACCTTATGGAGCACACTATGTAATAGCAGGGCGTGTGCATACTGGCGACGAAAATATGTCTTTAAAACTTAGGGCTTTGCTGGCTATCGCCGAAAAAGATGATTATTTGCGAAGTCATGTGCATTATTTGGCGGATTACGATGAGAGGCTGGCTTATGCATTATCTGTGGGATGCAATGCTTCTATAAATGTGCCGATAGTGGGGCTGGAGGCCTGTGGGACTTCATGGATGAAGGATGTAGCAAATTTGGGATTATTGATTTCTACGCATGATGGCGGGGTGGCAGATGGGCGGATGAGCGATTATCTAAGCGTATGTGGCGCGACGGATGGCGAAGAACTGGATTCACTTTATACGCGCATGGTAGAAGCGTTGGCTACTACTCAAAGTAAATTTGATTTAGAATACATCATCAAGCAACAATTGCGGGCATTTTTACCGGTTGTTTCTGGGGCGCGGATGCTGAAGGATTATCTAAATTATTTGTTTCCAGAATAATATAAGTCTGGTGCATTGACAGGCTGATGGCTAGCGTATACTTGCATTGACAAAAATAACCATGTGTGGCATAATAAGGGTAGAGGGGCTTTTTGGCTTCTTGTATTTTTTACTTTTGAGGAGGTAGTATCATGTACGAAAACATTGCGATCTTGTACGACGGATTCTCATCATCCATGATAGCAGACATCCTAATGTATGGGATGGATAGCTCCAATCCCTTTGCAGCGGGGTCTGCGATAGAGATGTTGGGTGCAAGAGGGGAGCACGACCTGATCTACGACGTAGTGATGAGCTACGAATATGATCTGGGAAGTAGCTTGACCAGAGTGGTGTCTAGCGCCCTGGTCAAGTTGCGTGAAGATGACCCCGTCTTAGGGTTGCTGGGGCAGGCAATTGCCCACGCGATCCTCGACAATGAGGCAGAGCGTCGCAACAGGGATTACTTTGACCCCAGTGCGGATTTCTCTCTGCCGATTGACATCATCACCTGTCTGCCAGAAGACGCCACACCGGCGGAGGCGGAGGGATTATTGTCCGACCTTGTTGCCAACTTGGCGGAGCAGGGCTGCCTGGATGAGCGGTTCGATGAGGATTCAAGACGCATTGCCCTCGCGCTGATCCGAGAGGGGGCTACCACTATGGAGTTTGTCTGGGAGGAATACAGCTCCACCCAGACAGAGGATGATAAGGAGGGAAGCGATTTCCCCGAATACTACAATGATTAACCTCCGGACCCCCAGCCTGCTTGCGGGCTGGGGGATTTTTCTTAAAAAGTGCCAAAAATCTCTTGAAAAAATATAGATTTTGCGCTATACTATTGACAAGTCTGGTATACAGACTTTTTTTTAAAAAGGAGTAAAATGGCTAACATCACACGTATCAAGGCTAGTGACACTCCGGCGCCAAAGTCGGCACCAGAGAAGTCGCGTATGGGCGATGAGCCCGAACAGCCACCGATTACTCGGAAAAAAGTTGTTGTCAAAGACAAAAAACAAGAAAAAATTAAAAATAAGGCTACGCGCAAGGCGGAAAAGGCCGAAAAAAGAGCAAATAGAGAAGCAGAAAATAATGGTAAAAAACCGTTTATTCTGATTCGCCCGTTTGTTTATTTGGGGCGCTATATTCGGGGGGCATGGAGAGAGCTACGCCAAGTGCGCTGGCCAAACCGCAAAACTACATGGAAAATGGTATTGGCGGTGTTGGTATACACAGCGCTATTCGTGGTGATTATCACATTGCTTGATATGTTCTTTTCGTGGCTATTTAGTTTATTTATTAAATAAGGAGATTTTATGGCAGTAAACCGTTATGATGACACTAGGGCTTGGTATGCAATTTCTACTTATAGTGGGTACGAAGATAAGGTGGCGGATTCCATTAATCAGCGTACTGGCACCGTAGAGATGGCAGATAAGATTTTTGAAGCTATCGTGCCAAAAGAAAAACAAATTGAAATTAAAAATGGCAAGCGTAAGGTGGTGGATCGCAAGATTTTGCAGGGATACGTACTAGTGGACATGAAATTGTCCGATGAAACTTGGTATATTATCCGTAATACACCTGGGGTGACTGGTTTTATTGGCACTGGTACACAACCAACACCAGTTTCTGCAAAAGAAATTGCAAAAATCAAAAAGCGTATGGGTGTGGAGGATCCAAAGTTTTCGGTAAAATACGAGATTGGAGAAGTGGTGTCTATCACCGATGGGCCGTTCAAAGGTTTTGATGGCACAGTATCTGAAATTGACGCTGGCAAGGGTAAGCTCAAGGTAATGGTGAGTATGTTTGGGCGTGAAACGCCGGTTGAGCTGGATGCTTTGCAGGTGAAGCAGTTGAATTAGCGTAATCAGTTGATTTTTTCACGATTTTTTGATATAATTACGAGTGTTACGCAATTGCTTCTACTTAAATAATAAATAAAGAAGGGTTTTTATGGCAAAACAAGTTATTGGGAATCTAAAATTACGGATCCCCGGCGGTAAAGCTACAGCTGGGCCACCAGTAGGTTCTACTCTAGGGCAATGGGGGCTTAATATGATGGATTTTATCAATCCATTTAATGAAGCCACCAAAGAGTTTATGGGCAAAAATGTGATTGTGCATATTAAGGTGTACGATGACAGGACTTTTGACTGGGTGTGCCTAGGGCAACCGGTGGATGATTTAATTCGCGAGGCGATCAAGATTGATAAAGGTTCTGGTAAGCCAAATGTAGATAAAGTTGGCAAGATTACGAGAGCGCAACTTGAGGAAATCGCTAATAAGAAGATGGCCCAACTAAACGCTATTGATTTAGATGGCGCAGTGAAGATTGTGGCTGGTACGGCACGCTCTATGGGCGTAACCGTAGAAGATTAATTAAATAATTGTGGGAGGGCTTGCCCGATTGTACCACAGAAAGGATAAATATGGCAGAAGATAAAGCCAAAGATGCAAAAATTGAAGCGGTGGAAGCCGTAGAAGTGGCGGAATCGCCAGAGGTTACAGAGGTTGAGACTACTGAGGTAGTTGCCGAAGAGCCTACAGAAGATATAGATACAAAAGAAGCAAAATTTGCCAAATCTGGTAAAAAGTCTAAAAAGCATATTGAGGAAGTAAAGGCCGAGGAAGCACGTCAAGCGCGTAAGGCTGAACGTGCCGAGGCGGAAGCTAATGGCGAAAAGCCAAAGGGTGCTACACCAGTAACTCGCCCACGCATAGAGCGCAGAGGGCGTAAATATCAAGAAGTAGCCAAGCTAGTAGAGAAGGACAAAAATTACACCTTGAAAGATGCTATTGAGCTAGCTATTAAAACTAGCCCAGTGAAGTTTGACGCAAGCATAGAGGCTCATGTACGACTGGGCGTAGACCCACGCCAAGCAGATCAAAATATCCGTACTACAATGGTACTACCTAATGGCAATGGTAAAACTATACGCGTAGCAGTGTTTGCGCCTATAGATGTTTGTAAATCCGCTAAGAGCGCTGGTGCTGATATTGCTGAAGATGAAGAATTCTTGAAACAACTAGACAAAGGTACAATAGATTTTGACGTATTAATTTCTACTCCACAATATATGCCAAAGCTTGGTAAATATGCACGTCTACTTGGGCCAAAGGGTTTGATGCCAAATCCTAAGGCTGGCACCGTAACTGCTGATGTAGAAAAGGCTGTGAAAGAGGCTAAGGCTGGTAAGGTGGAATATCGTGTAGATAAGCAATCCATTGTGCATATTGGGCTAGGCAAAACTTCGTTTGGCGTAGACAAATTACTTGAGAACGCCAATGCGTTTTTGGATAGCTTGAAAGGCCAAAAGCCTGCTTCGCTCAAAGGTACTTACGTGAAATCCGTATTCTTGACCACTACGATGGGGCCATCTATTGCGGTAGAGAATATCTATAACTAACAGGCTGGATAAATTATTTTGCAAAATATCCCCTTGATGAGGGGGTATTTTGGTGATGCTTTGAAATAATGTGTTATAATGAGGTTATGGATATTACGACTTTGCCAAACTGGGAACTATGGGTACTATTAATAGTGGGGGTGTTGTTACTGTTTTGTGGCTACCGCATTAAGAAAATCGCTTTTTTTATTATTTGGTTTTTGCTTGGGTACACTATAATGATGTATCTAATGCCAATGCTAAACACTTATTTCCCAGAGATTGCCGAAAGTAGCCTGTGGCAGATGCTACTACCGATCGCCGGCGGTTTATTACTTGCGCTGATGGGGTTTTCTATAGAGAAACTTTGCGTGGGTGGTATTTGTTTTGGTGTGACGGTAGCCATGGTGGTGAATTATTTTGGCACAGATATACAATTTTTGGTGCTGGCTGGTATATTGGGGGTATTTGCGGCTGGCATAGGTGTTACCATGATGAAGCCGGCTACGGTTATTGCTACATCTGGTGCGGGGGCGTATGCGATTACGCTTGCCGTGTTGGCTCTATTTGCAAGTATTGATGAGAGTGTTTGGTATTGGCCTATAATGGGCGGGCTAACAGTGATAGGCTCACTTGTGCAGTTTAAAACTACAAAGAGATTAAGTTGATTTTATAACAGGGGTATTTGGGCTATTTTACAGGGGTGGTGGCAGTATTGTATTTTTGGTAAAAGTGTGCTATAATTAGAGGAGTTACCAAAGACAGTGGCGGGGTATTATATCCTTAATTATGCCACCGAGGAATATCTTGCGAGGTGTTTGGTGACGCTATTTAACAATTAGCTAGCCAAAATATTAAAATAACCAAAGGACTTTTTATGGCAATTTCAAAAGATAAAAAGACTACATTGGTTGCTGATTTGACAGAGTTACTGGGGAACGCCAAAACTACAGTTTATGCTAAATATCAAGGCTTGACCGTGGCAGAGTTACAAGAACTACGTAAATCTGCGCGCGAAGCTGGTGTTACCATAAAGGTAGTGAAAAACCGCTTGGTGCGGGTTGCGTTAGGGCAAATCGCCGTTTATAAGGATACTGATACTACTGGGCTAACTGGCCAGTTGCTTTATGCAGTATCTGCGGATGACGAAGTGGCACCAGCCAAAGTTTTGGCTGAGTTTGCTAAAAAGCACAGCGCACTTAGCTTGGCTGGTGGGTTTAGTGATCTAGGCAATGCCTTGTCCGAAGATGAGGTGAAGGCTCTTGCTAGTATGCCTACCAAAAACGAGCTTATCGCTCAAGTGGTGGCACAATTGCTATCTCCTGTTACGGACAGCGTTTCTGCGCTATCGGGCGGGTTGTCTGGCATTGTTTCCGGCTTGGAAGCTCACGCAAAATAGCAATCAATTAATTATTAGATATTAGAAAGGATTTTCTATGGCTACAGATATTAAAAAATTAGCTGAAGAGCTAGTCAAATTGACTGTGCTTGAAGTAAACGAACTAAAAAACGTGCTTAAAGATGAGTACGGTATTGAACCAGCTGCCGCCGCGGTGGCTGTGGCTGCTGGCCCTGTTGCTGGCGGTGAAGCTGCTGCCGATGAGGGTAAGTCTGAGTACGATGTAGTACTTAAAGATGCTGGCTCTCAAAAGATTGCAGTAATTAAAGCTGTAAAGGAAGCTACTGGGCTTGGTCTTGGCGAAGCTAAGGCTATCGTAGATGGCGCTCCTGCTACCGTAAAGGAAAAGGTTGCTAAGGCTGATGCCGAAGCTATGAAGAAAGCTTTGGAAGAGGCTGGTGCTACTGTAGAATTAGCGTAATTATGTTTATGTGGCAAATGATGGCATGATAGGCTGAAAAGTTTAATGTCATCTTGTTATGGTTAGCTAATTGTAGTATATATTCAAGACCACCCGTGCTACGCGGGTGGTTTTGAGTTTTGTCAAAGCGTGCGAAAATGCTCGTACAATAACAACTTGGCGGGGGTGGTTTGCTCCCCCCGTGACGACTCTATCCCTATACAATATCTTTAACGGCATTTAGCTAGCGTGACTTGTTCTTGTCGTGATTTTCACACAGAACAAATCATCCATTGCTAGCTAAATTGCCGTTAAAGATGTTTGGTGTGAAGGGGGACAGTTCAAGCTACCATAA
The DNA here is from genome assembly GCA_017406745.1 of Candidatus Saccharimonadota bacterium. Classification (GTDB taxonomy): domain Bacteria; phylum Patescibacteriota; class Saccharimonadia; order Saccharimonadales; family Saccharimonadaceae; genus Nanosyncoccus. The sequence goes on from JAFQXY010000021.1 coordinate 17,449, forward strand.
AACCACTTGATTTATTATAGAAGGTCTACGAGGTACGCACACACCGTACATAGAACCCGTAGCTCTTGTAGCCGAAGCTGGTACTCAGACTACCATTGTTGTAGCTTAGGAAGCTCTGATAGTTATCACTGTACGCAGTAGCCGACCACCAGTACCCGCTCGTAGTAGCG
>JAFQXY010000022.1 GCA_017406745.1 Candidatus Saccharimonadota bacterium
CCCCGGATCAATTCTCGTTCTCAGATCCCCGAGGCTTATCGCAGAGTCCTACGGCCTTCATCGGTATTGATTGTCAAGGCATCCACTATCAGTGCCCTTAATTACCTTTTTATGCATTGACATAACTAGCAATCGAAGTTTAATATATTAGAAATAAGCGTCAACTCAAAAACAAGATAAATCTCATCCCGTACGCTTCTTATAATTCCAATTTTCAATCACTAGCTCCGTCTTAAAATCTTTTCATCGTTAATCTCAAATTGTTAATAGGGAAATCAGAGAAAGAATTCACGGTTTTTACTCTACGTAGCAACCCCAAAAGATTCCTCGCTTTCCTTTATCTTTTTTACAGAGGTCGCAACCGCGACTTGCTTAACTTACTCTATTATAGCGCACTTCTCGCACAATTGCAAGTACTTTTTTTACAATTTTTTTATTTTGCTTTTTACCCCTTATAAATCCGACAATATTGTTCTTATTACATATTTCATTGCAACCGAAGAACTTGGGGGGAGGAAAAATCTTAGACTATTTCGCACTATATATGCTGGTTCAACCACCCAGCCAAAGCCTCATAATTATTGTAAGCCTCAGCGTCATCATCGACATCCGCCCTCAACCACACCAAAGGCACACCCCGCTCTACCACCACTACGGATGGATAATACCTTACATAATTATATAATGACGTCTCCTTTAAATCTGCAAACATCATATGATATACGTTTAAACCTTTTTCCTCCATGTATTCACGCAGATTATCCCGTATTTTTTCAGCAGTATGGCATCCACTTTGATCCACAAAAATTACAAAAGATTTCTTATCTTCGACTAAATCATTGTAGCCGTCTACTGATAAATCTATATATTCTGGATTTTCTACATAATATTCTGTGTCTATACTTGCTCGCCCATCGTCAAACCATCCACTCATTCCTCCAGCCATTAGCACTCCAAACCCCAAAACCGCCACCAGCGCCACCACTAATACTGCTACGTTTGGCACTTTTTTCTTTTTTGTCATATTTTTTGTATTTTTCTGAACACTAGGCTCGTATTGTTTACTTTTTTCTTGCATACCCACCTATTCTACCCTTGTTAAATCTGTAAAATCAATTTCATGATACGGCACCTTATAAAAATCGTATACTACTTTGCCATCTGTACGCTCACGTTTTACTTCTACATTATTTTCTCCGCCATAATACCAATATCCACCCACGTTGTAAATCTTATTTTCATCCCAGCCCAATGCCACCAACATATTTTTAGTTTGGCCAGCGTACCCACCCCCACCACACATCAAGAAAATAATCTTATCTTTTGGAAACAATGCCTCCAATATATTCATGGATTCTTCGTAATTCGCTTTATAACTTGCACCATCAAAACTAAACAATGTCTTACCAGTGTATGTATCGCCTACCGCCTCCGGCAAACCCACCACATTTACCAAATATGGTAATGGAACCACCTCAAACCCTTTTACAAAGCCAGACAAATACGAATCACCCCCAATCGCCTCATAGTTACCGGGGTCTTCTAGCATACGCATATCACGGTACACCGCATCGCTTCTGCCCAAATAATCGTCGATATTTTCCTCATTAATATTAGCATCTATGCCCAATTCGCCCCTTTGCCCTTCAGACAGTTCCGGCGCCGGCAACTCCGCCAGAACTACACTAGGTGCCGTATTTCGCCCCACCACAAAAGCCCCTATTACCACCAACAGAGCCACTATTGCTATCGTACAAACTGTTTTTTTCATAAAACCTCCACTTATTTTTTATCATTATATCATACATATAAATTTTTTTTCTAAGCTCGCCACGTAAGGCTGAAAATTTACTGTGCAATACCTATGGTTTGCTGACTAGGGCAACTCTGGAGCACTTGGGAAATCGCATTTTTTTCTGCCTCTGTCACCCACAAAGAATACTTATATTTTACAGATACCTGCCTCGCTACGTATTGACAACGAAACTTTTTATTGGGCGGTAGCCAAGTTGCCGCATCACCATCCGATTTCTTCTGATTTGCCGAAGAATCCACCGCTAATAAATTTAGGGGGTCTGTCGCCATTGCATAACGCGTACCTTCATCCATATATTGTGCACCTTTTTGCCAAGCATCAGATAATGCTACTATGTGATCTATTTGTATTCCCTTGGAAATATCCTCCCTTATTCCATAGACCAGGTGTTTACCAGTATATGGCTCATCAAACTCCCCCGCTACCACATTGCAACCGTCCAACACCGCACTTTCGCCAAACTCACGCTTAATAATCTTCTGCCGAAGTGAGCACCCATCCACCGTCGGCCAATTATTATAAAACTCCGTTCTTGCATAGCCAGTTTTAGGCGCCCGCCCTTTTACCTCTAACAATTCTAGTATATTAACAGCCAAGGGCGCGCCATCATCTACCCCTGTATTTTCGGAACTTTGCAACGCGCTCGCTTCATTACCTGTACTACCATCTACCTCTGAACTATACTCCGCACCATTATTTTCTATTACACTAAATATTTGCTCATAGCTGGCCGGATTCACCGCCAACCACACTCCTACCGCCACCAGCACGGCTACTACCGCAATCAACCTCCTACTTTTTAGCTTCATATATTATCATTATAGCACTATTCTAAGATATAATTACAAAATACTAAAGGAAGCATCCCCTAAAGACCAGCACCCATTCTATGTAATTTGTCTCATCTTCTCAATCCTTATCCATATTATGATATAATAAAAACATGAGCGACAAAAAGAAGCAAATAAAATATTATGGAATTACAGCCATAATTTTATCGCTACCAGTAGTAATCCCATCAATTATCCTTTTGCTCAGTATGCTAAGTGGGGTCGGAAAACAAACACAATATGGCTACTCTTTATATGCAACATTTCTAGTTGTTCTAGGAACTATACCATCGTTACTAAGCATTATCTTTGGAATAATATCATATTCAAAATATCATAAAGATAAGCACCTTTATCAAAATTATAAAAAACTAATAACATTTGCACTTTTGTCATCAATAATGAGTGCTGTTCTTATGATTCTCGATTTAATCTTAGATACTTTTATATTCCCATAAACCCAACCAGACATGATATAATTCAACTATGGAACAGGCTGAAACCACCGATTATTTCAAAATTTTAAGTCCAGATTCCCCAGATTGGCTCAAAGATTATATTGATACTAAAGAACTCCAAACCCAAAAATATATCAGTACTACCTGTGGCACACTTTATTCCGATTTATTTGGTAGCGACACCTTTCATTCCAGCTTGAACCACTCCATTGCAGTTGCACTAATTGTCTGGCATTTTACTTACAATAAAAAACAAACTCTTGCTGGGTTGTTTCATGACATTTCAACTCCTGCCTTCAAACACTGCGTAGATTTTATGAACGGAGATTATCTAAAACAGGAATCTACAGAAGACTTAACTACCGATTTTATTAAAAAATCTCAGGATATAATGGATTTACTTAGAGAAGATGATATCAAAATTGCAGAAATCGACAATTACCATATCTATCCAATCGCCGACAACGACACACCAAAATTATCGGCAGATAGGCTAGAGTATTCATTATCTGATGCGTTATTCACCTATAAACTGTTAGATTTAGAAGAGATTAGAGAAATATACAACGATATAGAAATCGAGCGAAACGAATCAGGAGAACCAGAACTCGGTTTCAAAACTAAATCCATCGCTAGAAAGTTTGTCCAAGTTACTAGCAGAATGTCAGTTATCTACCGCGAAGATAGAACTAGATTTTCCATGCAATTTATTGCAGATATATTAAAAGGGCTAAAAGAAAGCGACGAAATAACAATAGAAGAATTATACGATAAAAAAGAATCCGATATTATTGAAATAATTGAAAAATCAAAATACAAAGATGCCTGGAACATCTGGAAAAAAGCTAAGAAAATCAATATTTCAAAAACTAAACCCGAGGATGTTTACTATGTTCATCAAAAATCCAAAGTACGATATATCGACCCACTTTGTAACGGTAAGCGTATGTCCAAAATTTGCAAAATAGCCAAAAATGCCATAGATAAAAATCTTTCCTACGATATGAGCAACTATGTCTATCTAGATTTTAAACTCGAAAAATGATATAATTATATTCACAATAACAGATATCACAAGTTAATTTTGAATTTAAAAATCGGAATCTTGAATTTCTAGACCAACCTATTCTTTTATCTCTAATAGATCACCATTTATAACTATAACATCAAAATTCAATAGTTCATCATTTATATATTTATAATCTGGTAATGGGTTTAACGCATAAATTGGCTTTTTAACATAATATGCAAATCCCATTTCTAAAAACGTATTTGCTCCAACATAGTTGTCTATACCATTTTTTGTAAAGTTACATACTAACATAGCATCAGATTCTTCAATCTTCTTGAAATGCTCTCTAACAAAATCGTAGCCGTTTCCTCGTTTAGCTTCAACTGGATCAAAATCTAGTTTATGAATCGCATCAACTATAACCCCATTAGGCAAAAGCACTTCGTGTCCAAGCTCATGCAATCTATCGGCTATTTTCTTCACTTCATCAGTGAATGATAAACTGCAGCAAATACATATTTTCATTTATATCTCCTCATAGCTATATAATAACATATATAATATATATAACATAAGAATATGCTATAATTATATATAATAACAGATATCACAGGTAGGTTATGAATCGGGAGTAGGTATCTTGAATTTCTAAACCAACCCATTTCTTTTATCCCGTTTACCATCAAAATCCGTTTATCAAAGCCAAAATAGAAAAGCTTATCATAATATAAACATTAAAATCTTAACCCTTTAAACTAAATATTTTACGTTTTCCGAAGACGGATATTTTTTACAAAACAGATAATCGCCGTAATTAAAAAAACGACCGCTAATGGTATTATTACTAAATAAACCATCGTCTTGCTAGCAAAATAATTCACCGCATTTTCATTTGGAACATAAAAAGTAGACCCATCCATATCAATAGAAGTCACCATTTCTTCTTGGCTCGGCATCAATAATGAAACCGCCACCAATATCAATATCAGTGTTATTATTCCAAAAACCCAAATCTTTATTTTATTTCTTCTAATCTTTTTCTCTTTTTCATTCCTCGTACCCATATCTACATTATACACCAAAATATGTTATAATAATACCTATAATAACAGGTATCACAGGTTGGTTATGAATTTAAAAATCGGAATCGTCGGCTTACCAAACGTCGGCAAATCTACACTATTTAACGCACTCACAAACGCTGGCGCACTTGCCGCCAATTATCCTTTTGCTACCATCGAACCTAACATCGGCATCGTCCCAGTCCCCGACGAGCGCCTAGACACCCTTGCCAAAATGTACGACACCGACAAAGTCGTCCCCGCCACTGTCGAATTCGTCGACATCGCCGGCCTAGTACAAGGTGCCTCCAAAGGCGAAGGTCTTGGCAACAAATTTCTCGCTCACATTCGCGAATGTCAAGCCATCTGCCACGTCGTCCGTGCCTTCAAAGACAGCGACATAGTAAGAGCCGACAACAAGCCCGAAGATGACATCTTGACCCAAGCCAAAGACGACATCGACATTATCAACCTCGAGCTCCAACTAGCCGACGAAGAAACCAAAGCCAAAATCTCCGCCAAGCGCAAGAAAGACCCCGCCGACGAGTTAATTCCCTACCTCACCGACAAACCAGTCATCTACATGTTCAACGTCGACGAATCAGGTCTTACCGATAAAAAACTTCAAGAACAATTAAGAGAATTGACATTACATGGACGGGTGACGACCGTGGAGGGGGACCCCCGGCGAGCTTGCGAGGTGGGGGAGGACAACGGTCGGCAGGACCCGTCCAGAAACAAAGCAATCTTTGTCAATGCAAAACTGGAAGAGGAGATGTCCGGCATGAACCGCGCCGAACGCAAGGAATTCCTAGAAAGCTACGGAGTCAAAGAAGACGCCCTAGGAGAACTAATCAAAGCCGCCTACGACACTTTAGGTCTCCAATCCTTCCTCACCGCCGGCAAGAAAGAATGTCGCGCCTGGACCATCAAAAAAGGCTCCACCGCCCCCGAAGCCGCCGGCACTATCCATACAGATTTCGAACGCGGTTTCATCGCCGCCCAAATCTGCAATTATGATGATCTCAAAAAATACGGCTCCGAACAAGCCGTCAAACAAGCCGGTAAACTCCGCACCGAGGGCAAAACCTATCGTATGCAAGACGGCGATGTTGTTGAGTTCAAATTTAACGTATAGTCTAACCCATTATCCAAGCCGCAAAGTAACAACTGCTCAACCCCAATCATCAAAATCACAAAACCACTCTAGCTCTAACCATCAAATTCTAACGCAAACCAATCGTCTACCACAAAATCCTCTCCACTCACTACCGCCACTGTTAGTAGCGGATCATATTCTTTGAACTTAGGGTTCTTTTTTAAAAATATCTCCGTTGCAAACTGCATCTGCTTCTGTTTTTTCTTATCAACAGCCATCAACCCGCCACCATGTATATCATTTGCACGATATTTTACTTCCGTAAAATAAAGCTTTATCGTTGCAATATCCACCGACACAATATCAATTTCACAAAATCTATTTTTAAAATTTCGCTCAATTATTATATGGCCACGTTCTTCCAAGTAATCCACCACTTTACTCTCAGCTTTTTTACCCACCTCAGTAGTATTTTTTGAAACCTTTTTTGTTTCGCTCACAAACCCACACATACTCTTACACGGCTCAAAACTCTTCCGATGCTCTGGGCAAACCCCCAATCTCTCTATTGCTTCTCTATGAAATTCCGTCCCATACCCCATATGCCTTTCAAATCCATACTCAGGATATTTTTCCGCCAACTTCACCATATATCTATCTCTCGCAACCTTTGCAATAATAGACGCCGCCGACACCTCTCGCACCAAATCATCCGCTTTTGGCATTACAGAGACATACTTGCCTAACGCCGTCCCACTCAAAAAATTCACTTTTCCATCAATCATAATCTGTGAAAATGGCTCATGCAACTGTTGCGCCTGCTTCACTGCCCGCCTTGTCGCCAGTCGCAAGGCCTCACTCATTCCCACTTCATCAATTTCTCTAGCCTCTACCCAGCCAAGCCCAGTAGCTCTTGCTCGCCTCGTAATTATATCAGCTAATTCTTCGCGCTTTTTGGCTGATAACTTTTTAGAATCTTTTAGCTCTAGCATCCAATCAAATCTAGGATATGGCAAATATTCCGGCAAAATCACCGCCCCCACCACAAGTGGACCCGCCAAAGGCCCCCTCCCCACCTCATCTATCCCAAGTATCGCCATAATATCATTATACCAAAAACCCACGTTCATCGCGTGGGTTTTATATAATTACCTAGTTAAGCTTCTTTGTTCTCGGCTACTTCAGTGTTTTCCGTTGTTTCAGCAGGAGTCTCTACTACTTCTACTTCTGCAACTTCTTCAATAGGGGCATCTTCCACTTCTTCCCTCTTTAGCCCATTGACCGCTATACGATCAAAATCTTTGCCCTTAAGCCTTGCAGACTTACCACTACGTTGACGCAAATAAGTCAAATTATTGCGACGTACCTTTGCGCGTTTTGTAATCTCAATTTTCTCCACTAATGGCGAATGAATCAAATACGACTTCTCTACGCCCACACCAGAGGTAACTTTGCGTACCACAATTCGTGCCGTATGTGACTCTTTGCGATCCACCCGAATCACCACCCCCTCAAAAGTCTGCAAACGAAACTTTTCACCTTCCTTAATTTTTTGGGTGACTTTCACGGTATCACCAGAGCGCACATCCACCACAGCTTTCTTTTTCTGCGCATCACCGATTTGCTTTAGAATAGAAAAACTCATATTATCCTTTTATTTCTTATCAATTAACTACAATTCTATCATATCTCTCGCAAAAAATCAACATCAATCTCAAGCCCCTCTTAACGCCAATCTCACTCGTTCTTCCACCGGCAAAGCAACATCTACCTTTTCTAGCGCCGCCGTTGCCTCTTTCAATGGAAACCCCAGCGCAATCAAAGCATCCAAAGCTTCGTCTGTCTTATTTTCCATCGTGGCAATTTTTACCTCCGTTGCACCATAGTGCGATGGTATTCCTACTTTGTCGCGTAAGTCCACAATCACCCTTTCTGCTGTTTTTTTGCCCACACCGCTAGCTTTTGCAATAAATCCCGCATCGGCATTGGCAATCGCATTGCGCACTTCCTCCGCCTCCGCCAAAGACAAAATAGCAACTCCAGCCTTTGGCCCCACCCCTTGTACACCAATCAAAAGCTCAAAAATCTTTTTTGCCGTAAGGGTAGAAAAACCATACAACTCTTCAGAGTTTTCTCTCACTGCATGATAAGTAAAAAATTTCCGCTCTTCGCCCAACACACAGCCCTCATAATCAAGCGTTGGTACCGTCATTTCATACCCCACTCCACCTACATCCACAATAATGCAATTACCAAATTTCTCTGCTACTTTACCTCTTATATGCGCTATCATTTTCCTCCTTTTATTAATTATATCAACTTTTTCTTACCTCTAGTATTAGAGAACTCATAAGTTTGCTTGGTTGGCCCTTCATGATAAAGCAACGCGCAAGTTATCGCCACCGCCAAAGCATCTGCCGCATCATCTGGGCGCGGTTTTTTGTCCAGCCCCAAATGTACCCTTACCATTTCTTGCATTTGCGCCTTATCCGCCGAACCATACCCCGTCATCGCCTTCTTAATTTCGTTTGGCGAATACTCATACACTGACAATTTTTTTTGCTCCGCCACCAAAAGTATAATTCCGCGCGCTTCCGCCACCGCAATACCAGTAGTAATATTTTTCGAAAAAAACAATTTTTCTACAGCCACCACATCAGGCTTCGTTTGCCCAAAAACCATAATCAAAGATTCATATAATTCTTTAAGTCTTGATGGTAACGGAGCATCTACTATCGTAGTTACCGCACCATAATCCAAAGCCTTTGCGTCCGCTCGCCCTGCACGCACTTCAATTAATCCAAATCCGCAAGTTCCCAGTCCAGGGTCTATTCCTAATATTTTCATTTTACATACCTAATTAAAGTTTCTCGCAAATCTTTCGCTGGGATCACAAATTTATCTCGTACCGTAGACGGCCCTATGGCATGCAAAAATCCCAATTTTTTTGCCTCGGCAATTCGCTGATCCGCCCTAAACGCAGACCTTATCTCTCCACCTAACCCCACTTCACCAAATACCACATATTCTTCACCCAATTTTCTCCCAGCCACTGCGCTAGCTATTGCCATACAAATTGCAAGGTCCGCCGCCGAATCGTTTAGTTTCATCCCACCCACCACATTAATAAATATATCCTTATCGGATAATCTTAATTTTGTTCTTCTCTCCAATACGGCAATTAACAAATTCAAGCGGTTAATATCAAAACCGCTCGCGGTTCGTTTAGGGTATCCAAAATTAGACTGTGTAGCCAATGCTTGTATTTCCACCAAAATCGGGCGATTTCCTTCTAATGTTGCCAGGATCACCGATCCATCCGTATTCGTCCGCTCCGCCAAAAGCGCCGCCGATGGATTTTGCACTTCTCTTAGCCCACCCTCCATCATTTCAAAAATCGCCACTTCGTTGGTAGAACCAAATCTATTTTTTACCGCTCGCACTGTTTTGAAACCACCATACCTATCACCCTCAAAATTTAGCACAACATCCACTAGGTGCTCTAGCACTTTTGGCCCTGCCAAAGTCCCGTCCTTAGTTACATGCCCTACTATTACCACCGCAGTATCCGTCGCTTTTGCCGCCCGTATTATTAAATTACCGCAATTTGTTACCTGCGACACCGTACCAGGTGCCGACGAAATCTCGTCCATCGCCAAAGTTTGTATGGAATCCACTATTACCAAATCAAACTCGCCTGTTTCTATCGTTTTGGCAATATCATTACCAGAAGTAGACGATGCAAAGTTCAGTTTATCACTCTCCGCGCCCAATCGCACAGCCCGCAATTTCACCTGCCCCGCTGACTCTTCACCACTCACATATAAAACATTATGTCTTTTAGCCACTTCCGCACAAATTTGCATTAATAATGTAGACTTGCCAATTCCTGGTTGTCCAGCCAACAAACTCACTGACCCCATCAATATCCCTCCACCAAGCACCGTATTCAAATCTACAAACTCCGTCAATAATCTTGCCTTTGCGTCAGAAGGAACAATTGTTTTTATTTTAACAAAATCCAGTTTTTTGCCAGACTGCTGTGCTTTCTCTACGGCAGATTTCCCACCACCACTAGCCTGCTCTGGCACCTGCTCTACTAGAGAATTCCACGCTTTACAATTACTACATTGCCCCACCCATTTTGCATACACTGCACCACATTGCTGACAAACAAACTGACTCCTCACTTTCATAATATTATCTTACCATTACTTGACATTTTTTGCAATCTGTGATATAATACAAGCTACAACCTTATTTAAGGTCAGTCTTTCTAATTGCAAGCATTACTTAATATCTAGGCGCCAGCTCGTGCTGATAAACCGTCGTTAGAACGTCCGATTCTGCCGACCCAGCCATATATCTTCCCCACAAAATTGCCGAAGTATCGTAATTTATCACTTCCGCAGCAGCCGCCGAACCACTTAGCGGGATACCGTCAGGATTACTGCCCACACCCCTAGACGCACCATAAGTCCTACTTGGCGTCAAGGTGTTAGAAATCACCACTCCACGTATCATTAGACGCTTTGACCTCTCACTGTTATTAATAGAGGGATCCTCTACTGCACTGCCCACACTCTCGTAATCATTACACGTATTTACTTCTCCGCCCGCTATGATTAACGCATCTATTTGCTCTACAGCACAACTTATCCTAATATTACCGCCAGAGTATATGACCAATTTTGGAATTTCCCCAGGTGAAACATAATTAAAATCGCCTAAATATGTCAAATTTCCATTTATATCAATGTTTCCACCAGCTTTTATCACAAAAGTACTGTCCTTGCCTATCGACCCACCACTCAAAGAAATTGAACCATCCGTCTCTAAATATCGCACATTTTTACCAGTGGAACTAGCTACTGCATATTCACTAGCAGACATATCCGCCAAACTTATTGAAATATCGCCAGACTTCACTGCGGTTTCAGTATTGTCTGGTACCCAATAACTAGCCAAAGAGGATCTGTTTTCCACTCCAGAACTAACTCCAGCCAGACCTGTCGCCGGAAAATTATCACATATTCCACCAGTAATAGACTTACTAGTAGAGTTTGCAACGCTAAGTGGTACCCGATTACTACAAAAACTCGGCGTACGCCCCTCCTGATTACCTACTCCTACCCCACTGCTCGAAAGCCCCGTACTGGCTCCCGAAGCAAATGCGTTTACAATACCATTAGCCACTATACTTTGTTCTGCAAAAGAATCAAATACCGTAGAATTCTTCGGCGTCCTGTCATATGTTGTACCATATACATGATATTTTATTGCTTCAGAATCTTCCACATTTATCGATCCAGACGAATACACATCACCACCATACACCTGCAACGATGGTCGTTTCGCAATTATTTTACATACTGGCCTAGATACATACCATTTATTGTTTCCATTTGGGTCAATATTGTCATTGCTCCCACTCTTAGACGGAAATACCGCAATTGCTACACAATAATAATCACCAGCATTAGAATCAAACACTACATAGTTTTGCGCAAAATTAACATAATCACGTGGACTTGATCTATTCAGTGTTCCATCACTATTCATACCAATTTTCTCTATAGATCTATGATTATATGCAAAATTCTTCACTCCTTCACTTTCCAATAGCTCACCATCTGGATTTAACACCGTTGTACCACTATCTACCACGGTATCGCACTCACTACCCTTTTTTGATACTAACACACAAATATCTTGACCAGAGCCAGACCCCACATCAACCCTCGCACCGCTACCACCATCATCAGTATTAGAAACATATGCTACCATTTTTACTCTAGCATTCCGCACAATAGTGGCATATTTTCCCTCAGTCAATGAGTTGTCCTTTACCCCAACATTTACCGATATCCTGTTGACGGCAATCTTCTCACCCGAATAAGCCACATCGCCATCCGTAGGTGCTAGGCTTACCTCTGCACTATTTTCATAATTATATGGTATTGTTATAGTAGACTTATCACTGCGCGAGCCACTTGTGGATGTACCATACGTATAACTATTGCAATGGCTACGCGTCCTCCTACAACATTTACAAGTACATTTTTCGCTTCTACAACAACCACATCCACAACACGCACTCCAAGAGTGATTCGTACTACCCCAAGACACTGTTACTGGCGTACCAGGCGTATAAATATAATCGTAAAAAGATTTACCTACATCAGTCACTAAATTAATCTGTCTGTCATTAGCATAAGTCCTTATAGTATTATCACCTTTTGTGTATGGTAAATATCCAGAAGTAGGCATTTTTAAAGCTCCAACTCTAGACGTTCTTAACTCATTAAACCCACTTGGCGAGGTTGTTTCTAGTCTAACTTGATTTGTCCATGTAATAGCATCTTGAAACTTCTTATAGCTATTACTCGTGCACGAACACCCACTATCCGCACCATGCGACCCTACAATCCTACTATTTAATTCTACTAAGTCTTTATTAGCATATTCTTGTACTCCAGGAAAATAACAGTTTGTCCACACTGCCTTGTCTCCAGGTTTTGCATAAGTCTGCGTCTTCCAGCCACTATAAGCCGTAGCTACAATCCTTTCATTTTTTACACGCGACAACACCGAAGTAACTCCACTCACATATTGCCCCAACCCTCCAGTTCCACACACACCAGGTGTAGTTCCAGCAGTAACCTCAGTACACACTTGTGTTAAATTAACATTACTGCCCTCTTGAACTACCCCTAGCATTTCACAAAATTTATAAGTGCCAGCCACCTTAAAAGTGACTTTATACTGTTCCCTCGCTAAGAAATGTGTCGCACCATCAAACCCAGGCCTATCATCTGCCAAATAACTTCCATCACCCAAAACGGTTAAATTGGCAGGGTTACGTCCCACACCAACTCCACTACCAGATAACTTCTCCACACTATAAGACGACCCACCAGCAAGACCACTCCTAGTTAATGTCCATGAAACATTAGACACGCTTGCCGCACCATATAAGTTATGCGAAAAAGTAATAGTTACGGTATCATCGATATTTACACTGGCTTTACTAGTATTTATTGTTTTTAAAATCCCGCTACTATTTTTACCAGTGGTAGAATATCCCCCTAGCGCACTATTTGAAATATTAGATTGCGCAGCCACCGTTACGATGTCGGTTCCTTCTTTGGGCGCACAGAACCATGACAAATTCGTAGCATATGTAAATGGGTCACCATCAGAAAGATCACCAGACCCCCACTCCATCCCGGCGTAAAGACTAGCATAATTCGGATTATTCTTGTTTTTCCAAAATTCATTATACACACTCCTCCATGAAAAGTCCTTATCAATATAATTCACAGATGTCTGCCCAGAACTTCTAAAAAATTCCGAATTAAACTTGGGATTCGCATTAGAACTTATTCCCAAAAACCCATATTGCGCATCCTCTATCACACTAAGCCCAGCGTCCTTACCGCCATCGCTACCACCAGTATCGGTACTTTTATAAGTATAGCTAGAGTTTGCCACCATGGCATAGCGATAAAAACCACCTACATCCTTGCAACTTTTGCTAATCGTCTTGCCAGTTTTTGCCGTTCCATTTGCAAATGCACGAAAATTACTATTTGTACCTTCTACAAAAATGTCACCAACCTTATCACTAGTTACCGCACCACCCACATCAGCACTCGTTAGCGCCCGCATACCAGCAATCTTACCATTATAAGCATCGTCCCAACTATAATACCTCCACGTTGCGCCGTAACACGTAGAAAAAGGCTTTGGACACCCAGGCTTTCCACCACTACCAGACCCAGTACCATAATAATCAGCATAACAAACTCCCGCTGTACTAAACAGACCCAACACAAACATTATAACGGCCATCCATTTAATTCTATTCTTCCTCAACATTTTCCTCCTCATCTACTAAATTTTCTCCCCCCTCCTCGTCATCATACAAGTGATTGTATAGCGACACGTATAAATCTTGATATTGCATCATAATAGCCTCGTCGCCTAGGTTTTCATGTATTTTTGCCATCACATTATAATAGTCTAATAGTTCGTTAGCCGATAAATAATCAGGGTCTATTCGCTCCGACTCCTCTAATGCCATGTCTGCTTCGCCATTATTTAATAAAAGATAGAGCTTTACTAGCCTAATTCCAAATTCGTAATCTGTGTTATTATATTCTTTTAGTCTGTCATCAACATATTCTATTGCTTCATCAAAAGGTAAACTCTCTGCCTTAACAGCAATATCATCTATCGTTTCGCGTTTTACTTCTGCCTCCCCTTCCGCAATAATCTCTTCTTCCGACAATTCCCCCGCATTACAACTTTCTCCCTCACTCGCAATATCAGTAGACCCCCCCCCATTACTCATTTTTATCGCCACAGCCACAGTCACCACAACTACCACCCACGCACCAGTCCCAGCTGAAATAATCACCCATTTTCGCTTAGACCTGCGCTTTGGCGCCAAATTGATCTGCGCACCACCTTCATCTCCACCAGTATTAGCGGTAGCATCCCCACCACCAGCACCTATGTCAGATACAGGTTGTGCATTTTTACCTATCATACTACCATTTTAGCATAAGCCCATCAAAAACACTACATTCTTTTTTCAGTTTTTACCCTACGATTCCACCCCACCACTTTGTGATTTTTTGTAAGCGTCCCACAATAAATTCGAAGCTCTAACTTTGTTCCGCAACCACCCATCTGCTGGCCCAGCTGTCATTAGTAAAATCAAATATCCATCATCTCGCCATTTCATCAATTTGCCAAACAACTCATCATCCAAATTCGCCGGCTCCGCCACACCCCTATTAGCCAAATCAGAAATCAAATCCTCTGGCGTCAGTACCACCAAATCTAGATTTTCCCGCGTCAAATAAGTCGGCAACCAATAGACTCTCTTCACACCGTCAAAAGCGTGCAAATAACCATCACGCACTTCATGTTGCCTAGTGTTTTGATGTGGCTGATACACCGCTACCACTCCCTTATATCCACGCATCCTACACTCATCCAACGCCACATCAATAGTTGCCATAATTTCCTCTGGATGATGTGCATAATCCGTATAAACACCGTCTATCAACCGTTCAAACCTCCGCCCCACCCCAGGAAATTCATTTAGTATATCTGCAATTTTCTTATCTTCTACTTCTAGCCCCTCATTTATCATTATCTCCCGTAACGTCACCAACGCCCACCACTCATCTTCCCTCCGCGCTTCGCCAGCCAACAATAATTCAATATCAGGAAATGCCGGTCCACTATTAGGGTCACCATCTACATATACATGGGTCAACGAGTTACCATACACTTTTTCGCTCTGTTGCTCAAATTCCACAAACGCCCGTTTATAATCCTCTGGTGTCTTATAGATATCTGGATGATCATAGCTCACACAAGTTATCACCGCCAGCCAAGGATGAAACTTCAAAAAATTCCTATCATACTCATCTGCTTCATACACAAAATACTTATCACCAGCATGATATGCCCCAGACGGCGCAAACCCAAGCGTTGTACCTACAACATAAGAAACTGGCAATCCCAACTTAATTGCCCCCCACACGATCATTGCCGTCGTAGTAGTTTTGCCATGCGTTCCTGCCACTGCGACCATTTTAAGCCCCAGTTCTTTCACCAAAAAAGCCGTCAGTTCATCGCGTTTGCTAATTTTTACTCCAGCAGAACGCGCAATCATAAGCTCCGTATGATCTTCTGGCAAAGCCGAAGTATACACAAACCAATCCACCCCCTCTAGCAGTTTTGCTCGCAAAAACTCTCCATCTTGCTCGCCAATCATCACATCTACCCCAGCTTCCAGTAATTCATCATAAATCGCCCCCTTAGTTAAATCAGATCCGTACACTTCGTGCCCCGCTTTAAGCGCCATCAACGCCAAAGGCCCCATCCCAGTACCAGAAATTCCAGAAATATATATTTTCATGCTATAATACTAGCATGAAAATCCATTCTGAGCAAGAAATGTTAGACTTCGGCCGTGAATTTGCCGATTATATTGCCGGACGGGTGACGACTTTTCAGGGGGACCCCCAAACCAGCGGATTTGGGGGAAAGAAAAGCCGGCAGGACCCGTCCGGCGAGATAACGACAGGACCCGCCGGAGCAACAATAGTTGAACTCATCGGCGATGTCGGCGCCGGCAAAACCACTTTTGTCCGTGGCCTCGCCGAAGGCCTTGGTGCCACCACACCAGTCACCAGCCCCAGTTTTACCATATCCAAATCCTATCCCCTCCCGAATAACCGCAACCTTGTCCATTACGATTTCTACCGCCTCCCCGATGTTGGCCTCATGGCAGAGGATTTATCCGAATCTCTTTCTGACCCCAACAACATAGTTGTTGTAGAATGGGGTGCATCCGTTAACAATTTACTTCCAGATCATAGAATCGTCATCAATATCCAATATGACGACACCGGCAATCGAGATATATTGGTCAACTAAGTGAGCCACACATGATATAATTTATACATGGAAATGTATTTAGATACCAGTACCCCCACCACCATCTTAAAACTAAACAACAAAACCTACAAATGGGACTCCGGTCGCGACCTCGCCGAAGGCCTCCTAAAATTCATCCAAGACAAACTATCGGAAAACAATACAACTTGGACAGACATCACAAAAATCACTTTTATGAGTGGCCCAGGTTCTTTTACTGGTCTACGCATTGGTGCAAGCGTTGTAAATACCCTAGCCCACGAACTAAAAATACCTCTCTATGACCACCACGGCCAAAAGCATCAAATCATTATTCCAAACTACGGTCGCCCAGCCAATATTTCCAATCCCAAAAAATAACCCACCCCACCGCAATAATCAAACACCATCAAAATCCACCAACACACATCAGCACACCCCCACTAAAATCACAATCTATCGCCCAGCTCTTGCTTTGCG
>JAFQXY010000023.1 GCA_017406745.1 Candidatus Saccharimonadota bacterium
AGTAGCCTGCGTACTGGTACCAGTAGTTGCCTTTGTGTTTAACTCATCCTTGTATAGTGGTATACATATAGCAAGGATGAGCAGAACAAGAAGGAAGGAAGATGTTATTCCGGCACTTGTTATATAGTGATTTACTTTGATGTAGTTTTTGAATTGTTGTATGACCTGCATGGGTTTGCTCCTCTCAGATTATTAATATTTGGTTGCGGGTCATTTCTAAAACTTAATTTAAAAATGGCACCATTTGGGTGCAATACATCAATCGTTAACCTAGAACAGGTCAAACAGCTTGATTCCCTAATGATGCCATCTCTACTGTTTGAACAGCTCTTAGTTAAAAAACTTGTTCTAACCGTTAACAAATGATGTATTGCATTTTAATAATAGCACAAATTTCCATTTTTGTGTGAAAAAATATTTTTATTTTTGCACTTTGTGAATAGGAGCTAGTGGCTGAGGAAGCGGGCGGAGAGGTGGCGCATGAGGAGGCGGAAGGCGGTAAAGATGCCAAAGGAGGCGGCGAGGATGACAGCTACTATAATTAGCTCGTTTGGAGATAAGAAGGTGAACTCAAAGAAATTGCGGATAAATGGGACAAAGAATGCGGTGGCCATGATGGCAACAATGGAAACGAGGAGACCGGCGCGAAGTTTGTTGAGGGGTCTGGATATCCAATAAATTAGGGTGATATCTATGGCAAAGGTGACAAATACAGAAGCAGTGTTGAGCTCTGCGTGAGTGAAGTCCGTGATATGGGCGATGACAGCAAGGGCGAGCATGGCGATAGACACAGTGAGGCCAATAGGTACAGAGTAGGTGAGGATATTTTTTAAGAACTGGTTTTTGATGCGTTTGGTGTTGGTTTCTAGAGCTAAAATAAGACCTGGGTAGCCGATGCAGGCGAAATTGAGAAGTGACATTTCTATGGGACTAAAAGGATATTCAAAAGGTAAGATTGTGAACAAGACTGCGAGGATGCCAGCATAGACAGTTTTGGCCAGAAAGAGAGAGGTGGAGCGCTCTAGGTTGTTGATGGACTGGCGACCTTCGGCAATAATTGATGGGACGGCTTTAAAATCTGAGCTAAGCAAGACGAGTTTGCTGGCGCGACGGGCGGCGTCGGAGCCCTCGCCGATGGCGATGGAACAATCTGCTTCTTTCATTGCTAAAATATCGTTGACACCATCGCCGGTCATAGCTACGGTGTTTCCCTGTTTCTTGAGGGCTTTGATGAGCTCCTTTTTTTCGGTGGGTTTGACTCTAGTAAAAATATTATAATCTTGAACTAATTTGGAATAGTTTTTGGTTTTTAAGGCAGATATGTCTACGGCTTTGGGGGATTTGAAGCCGACTTGAGTGGCAATGGTGGTAACGGTGGCGAGGTCGTCACCAGAGATAATGTTGACGGCGACATCGTTGTCGTAAAAGAAATTAAGGATTTCTTTAGCGTCTTGGCGAAGTTCGTCTTCTAGGATGATGAAACCGAGTAGCTGGGTGGAAAAATCTAAAACGCTATTATTGGATTGCTCTGCCACCCTCCCTGTTGTCTTCTTCACAACTGTGATGACACGGTAGTTGCCGGTGATAGATTTGGCTTGATTGATAATTTGCTCGTTATCTGTGACAAATTCTGTGGCGCCCATGAGGAGCTCTTCTTTGTTGTTTTTAATACCGGAGTATTTGCGGTCTGACGAGAATGGGATTAGTTCGTAATATTTGGCGATTTCGCTTGTGGCTTGATTTTTGGGGGTTTTGGCGAATTTTGCGTGCAAAGCGTGTGATGTGGCATTGTCAGCTGGAACGAGGCTTAAAATGGCTTCTAGGGCCTTTAGGAGGCGTTTTTCGGCGGGGGTAATAGCATGAGCAGAATCTTTGGCGGGGGTAATAATGGATGCTGGGGTAGTGCTAGATTTAGATGAAGCGGTGGAGATATCAGCTGGGAGGATAATTCCCTTTACTGTCATGTTGCCGGTGGTGAGGGTGCCGGTTTTATCTAGGCAGATACTGTCTACTCTAGCGAGAGTTTCGATGGAATAGAGGTCTTGGACGAGGACTTTTTGTTTACTTAATCTGATGGTAGCCAGAGCAAGAACGCTAGAGGTGAGTAAGATAAGCCCCTCTGGGATCATGTTTATAAGCCCGGCCACCGTGCTGGTGACCGCCACTTCTGTAGATGTATCTGGAACACGGAACCTAGCCCAGAGAAGTAGTGCGCCAATAGGGATAAGGGCGTAGCTAATGTATTTAACGATATTATTCATAAGAGTGAATAATTGGGAGTCTGCGGTTTTGATGGTTTTGGCGGATTGTTCGATTTTGTTGAGGGAGTTTTCGCTACCTATTTTTTCTACTTTGGCTTTGACGGTGCCGGACACAATAAAGCTACCAGAATAGAGGCGATCGCCTGGTTTTTTTAAGATATTGTCTTGCTCGCCTGTAATAAATGCTTCGTTGACTTCGACTTGACCTTCTTGTATTACACTGTCATACAAAACTTGATCACCGAGGGCTAAGACGGTAATGTCACCTTTTTGAACTTCATCTGGGGATACTTGATGTGGTTTGCCATCTTTTAAGATAGTGGGCTTTTGTTCGGCAATGAGGCGCATTTTATTAACGATTTTTTGAGCGCGGATTTCGTTAATAATACTGATAAAGGTGTTGGCGATAGCAATTAAAATGAATAGCATGTTTTTATAGCTACCAACAAAGGCCACCATAAGAGCCAAGACCAAATTAACAAAATTAAAGAGAGTAAAGGTGTTTTTACGAATAATGTGGAGATATGGCCTCATGGTGACATTATAACACAAAGGGTGGTGGGTGGGTAGTGAGAGACTAGTGTCTTTATGGCTTAAACTAGGCGACGGAGTTTGCGGAGTAATTGATACGATTTATATTTGGTGGGTTTTAAAATTAGGTCATAGGTGCCGTGATATTGCCTCTCGTAGCCTTGGAAAGTCTTTTTAAAATTTGTAAAGCCGGCCCAAGGGTGGTCTGCGGGGGCGCCATCTGGGGCGATGCCCCAAAAATCAAAAGTTTTAAGGCCTTTTGACTTAGCGTCGTAAATTAGCTGAATTGTGAGAATACCAGTAGCGTGGAGTTTTCTGCCCTGCTCGGACTGGGCACCCTGTAAATTATATCTAGTGGTAGCATCATCAAAAACGAGGCCGGCGGCAATGATGTTGCTTCTGGACGGGTCCTGCCGGACCTTTTCCTCCCCCAAAATTGGCGACAATTTTGGGGGTCCCCCTCCAGGTCCGTCATCCGTCCATGCATCACTTGTTTTCACCAAATACAAAGTCGCAAAAGGTTGTCGTAATTCCGTTTGAAGGTATTTTTCAGAGAAGGTGTTGATGCCTTTTTTGCTAGCAAGGGCTTTTTGGAGATCTAGTAGATAGTGGATGTCATCTGGATTTTTGGAAGTTTCTATGTGGATGCCTTGTTTTTCCCTGCCCTTATAGTAGCGCAGTAAGCGAGAGGGGAGTTTCTGTTTTAGCTCATCATTACCGCCCTGTAGGTCTAATATCCAAGTTTCTTTGGGGTTTAAATCTGTGGATTTTTTGGTGTTTTTAGGGAGTTTTATTGCTATGTTTTGGGGTTCAATACGGATAAAAATAGCGTGGTGCGCTGTGGCGAGATTTTTAAGGGATCCGATAGCGGAATTGAAGGATTTTTGGTCTTTTGCTATAGGACCGTAGGGGCAATAGAGATAATTCCCTACTGGGGTGTGTTTTAAAATTGCTAAAAAAGAAAAACCTGTTCCCTGTTCATAGAAACTGGTTTCATGTAGATCATTCTGTAATTTTTCCCAATCTTTGGATTGTGTTATTGGAATATCCATACTTATAAATTATATCACGTTTTCTCTGTGATTCCTTATGGTTGTCGTTTTACAAAAATCAGTTACACCCATGTGTATTTTTTTGACAGCTTATGCTTTTTATTGCATAAGCATGATATCAAAATCTTTCCGGCTGGATTTTAGACGGTTGCTAAAGATTTTACTGGTTTAGCCTTTGAACTGAATAATTCTAAATGATTCCACACTTTTTGTTTCTCCCAACGGCTTTAGATGGCGACGTTGGTTACTTTGATTTTAGCACGAGCGGGTTGCTAAGTCAAGTGGTTGCTAAATATAAGGGCATAAGCGTTTCGCCACGGCGGGGAATTGTGGATAAAGTATGTGGTTTTCTTGTGGAAATTAGTCTGGTTCGCACTTTTTATTGTTTAAAATGACTTAGATTAATCTTGCTGGGGGTGTTCCAAGAATTAAATGTGGTACAATTAAACTATGGCTTATATTAGGAAATTTAAGACGGGAAGTGGGGCGACTGGGGTACAAGTGTGCTACAAAGAGGGAAGCAAAGTGGTGCGGACGGTGCATGTGGGGTCGGCTTCGACTGAGGCGGGGATTCTGAAACTGACAAAAAAGGCGCAGGGAATTATAGATGGGGAAAAGGGTAGACCATTGTTTAATTTGAGTAAATACGATAAGAAAGATTGAGCTGGTGGTGTGGTGTGGGGCGAGTTTTATAATGTCGAGAAAATACAGGGCAGGGAAGTGCGTCAATAGGGGATGAGTCCGTATTGATATAGTGGGTGATGAGTAATGTTGGGAGCATAGAAAAGGTCGCGCTAGGGCGCGACCTTATCACTTCCTTTCTGTTTTGATTTTCCGCCCTCTTATTCGTTATCTTCCTGCGTGTGCAGGATGATATGGGCGGAGTAGCGGAGGCGGAGATTCTGCGCAGTGACCCGGCCCTCGGGGGTATTGTCGCCGATGAGGGCCTGGACGATGGGTTGGGGCAGGATGGGGTAGTAGGAGCCATCCTTGAGGCCGAGTAAGATGGCGTTGGACCACAGCTCAGCCTGGGGGATGCTCCAGGGGTAGGTGCGTCCCAACTCCGCAGGGGAGTTGAAGAGCTCCACTTGGATCTCCTGCACCGCCTGCTGGTAGGCGTTGCGGAAGGTGTCCTC
>JAFQXY010000024.1 GCA_017406745.1 Candidatus Saccharimonadota bacterium
AGTAGCCTGCGTACTGGTACCAGTAGTTGCCTTTGTGTTTAACTCATCCTTGTATAGTGGTATACATATAGCAAGGATGAGCAGAACAAGAAGGAAGGAAGATGTTATTCCGGCACTTGTTATATAGTGATTTACTTTGATATAGTTTTTGAATTGTTGTATGACCTGCATGGGTTTACTCCTCTCGGTTTGTTAATATTGGTTTGCGGGTCATTTTTAGGTTTCTACTAAAAATGGCACCGCGAGGGTGCAATTCATTAGTTATGATACAAAGCAGTACACACAGCTAACGGCCTCACGATGCCATTTTTCACTGTATGTCAGCTTCCAAAAAACGAAAATCTGCTTTGTTATTTATAACTAATGAATTGCATTCTCATTATAGCACAAGAAAAATGCTTTGTCTATTGTATTTTTTACAACGCTCAACAGGGGGCATCAGGACATTATACAAAAACACCATATTTAATTCTTCACAGTTATTTGCGCAACCGCTCACTGAACAATTTAGCCGAACAATAAATAATTGTTTACCCTACTAAATATTTTTTGCAAAACAGAATCAATTATTAAGTGATATAATTACATAAAGGAGGACTATGAACAAAATATTAGTAGTATATTATTCGGCGCAAGGCCACACTCAAGAAATTGCGGAGCAAATCGCTAAAAATCTAAACGCAGATATTTATGAAATTACACCAAAAAACATTTATACCGAGGCAGATTTAAATTGGATGGATGAATCTGCTCGCGCCACCCGCGAATTCAACGACAAAACTCTACGCGATGTCGCACTATCAGATATCAATATACCAAATTGGTCAGAGTACGACACGATAATCTTGGGCTATCCAATCTGGTGGGGTATAGCCGCTTGGCCTACTAATTCTTTTGTAAAAGCTATGGACTGGAACAATAAAACAATTATTCCGTTTTGTACATCGCATTCTTCCGGTGTGGGCGAAAGCGACAAATTATTAAAAGCAGATGCCAACGGCGGAGATTGGCAAGAGTGTATGCGTTTTTATCAAGACGCTCCAGCTAGCGCCATTACAAAATGGACAGATACCATAAAATAGCCCCGTCAAATTCTTAGGCCTCACCAAATATCCATGCCGGCATACAAAAAATAAATAATCAACCAGCCAAAAATATTACAAAACCAATCATAAAACCGAGCCAAATCAATTTTTAGCTCGGTTTTATTGCTTCAAATAAGCTAGCTAAACAGCATTCAAAAACCAAAACCCTAGCGTGCAAAATGTGCAAACGCACGGTTGGCTTCTGCCATACGGTGACAATCTTCCTTTTTCTTAAAGGCGGCGCCTTGCTCGTTGTAGGCGTCTACAATTTCTAGCTCAAGACGCTTGGCATAAGGCATACCACTCCTAGCACGCGCAGACTGCACTAGCCAAGAAAAGGCAAAATGTAATTGCCTATGTCCAGCGATTGGGAAAGGAATCTGGTAATTAGCACCACCTACACGTCGTGACTTCACCTCAAAATCTGGTGAAATATTAGCGATGGCTTTTTCCAAAACCTCTACTGGATTCTCGGAGTCCAATTTTTTGGCGGCATTTTCTATGGCAGTATACACAGCGCGTTCTGCAACTTGTTTTTTGCCATCTAGCATGGACTTGTTAATCAACCGCTGTACCAAAATACTCTGATATTTGCGATCTGGATTTACCTTACGAACTAAGGATTTAGTAGTTTTGCGTGGCATAATTACTTATCCTCCTTCTTAGCGCCGTATTTAGAACGACCTTGCTTACGACCTTGCACCCCCTGCAAATCTAGCGCACCGCGCACAATGTGATAGCGCACACCAGGTAAATCTGGCACACGCCCACCGCGTACTAATACTACGGCGTGCTCCTGCAAGTTGTGGCCCTCGCCACCAATGTAAGCCCAGACTTCCTGACCATTGGTAAGGCGCACACGCGCTACTTTGCGCATAGCGGAGTTTGGCTTCTTTGGCGTTTTGGTTGTGACTTTAATACATACACCGCGCTTTAATGGCGCAGATTTCTCGTAGCATTTGGTCTTTAAGGTATTTACAATGGACCCAAGCGCCGGAGATTTAGACTTTTTCGCAGCCTTTTTTCTAGGCTTACGAATCAACTGATTAATAGTTGGCATTTAGTTTCCTCTTAATAATTTATTGATAACTCCCCCATTTTTACTAATAATCCCCCAATTTTATCAATGACCCCCACTAATTAATAAAATCCCCCCATACAACCCCCATCCCCCATTGCATCTTTTAGGTGCATTCTGCCCTATTTGTTTTACAGCAATAACAAACAGGATGAAACTCTTTAATTCATTATATCACAGTTTAATAAAAAATGGAAGAAAAAACTCCCCCGCAACTGGCTGTTGCGGGGGGCGAGAGGTTAGTTTGTTTTGTCAGACGCGGGCGGGACGTTTGTGTCGATTGCTCCGCCAACATCTAGCTGGGGTCTTTGGGGTTGGCCATCGGCGCTACCGGTGTCGGCTCGTCGATAGAGCCATAGCCGGTGCCGGTGGCACCGTTGTCGTCAACGGTTACTATTGAGGCAACAGCCTCAAAGACCTGTCGCCTAATCGCCTGGATAGGCGTCTCGGCGACATCACCGTTGATGGTCTTCATTTTATCGACCCACTCGCTGTACTGCTTGTAGGTCATCTCAGTAGTTGACACCGTTGGCTGGGCGTCGAACTTGTTGTAACCGGCGGGCTGAGCAATACCGCCCAGCACCGTCGCCAGCGCGAATACCGCAACGCCAGTTGCCACGCAACTGGCAATTGCGAAAACGACCATCTTAATGTTGAAGTTTCCTCTCATCTCCAACACCTCCTTATGAATTTAGGGTCAAACTAACCATCTGGTAAAGTTCTCCCCCCATACCCTAATTGTATCACACTTATGCTTTTTTGTCAATACCTGCACCACATTAACAGCATATTTTCCAGTTAACAAGTGCCATCTGCCCTTGTATTATATATTTTCTGTTTACGAGACAAAATATGATATAATCTTGTTAAAGGATGTTTATGTTAACTCTAGTGACATTGACATTATTATAGATCGTGGCAATGTTAATACTTATGACCAGTATTTTGATTTACGTGAAGAACTCATTAATGAACTTGGCACAGAGGTAGACCTACTTTCGATAGATATTATTAAGCCACATTTCTTTAAATATTATGGAGCGCTATACAAGATAAGATTCCAGAATTAAAAGCCTATTGTGCCAGTATAATTCAAAAATAGCAACATATAAACGCAGTTAAAACTGGGCTTAAACATCTACATTGAGATATACCATTAGGGCAAGCAACAAAAAAACTCCCCCGCAACTGGCTGTTGCGGGGGGCGAGAGATTGATACTTACGGCCACCCATCACAGGGTGGAGGGCGGGAGTTCGCTGGGGCTGTTGGCGGAGTCCTTGGCGTTCTTGGCAGAGTCATCAGGCGTCCTGTCTAAGAACTCGTCCAAGTTTAGCCGGATTCTCCGACCACTAGGGTCGAGAAAGATTCCACGATAGTGGCGGTCCTCCAAGATCGGCCACAACTCTTGGAACACTTCTGCCGAGGTGTTCACGATTGCGCAACTCCCACCGCATAACTCATAATAATAGATGCCATCATTTTCGGGGGGTGCGGCGCTCATTATGGAGAGCGAGGCTATACGCTTCACGTAGTCCTTGACTACGTTTGCGATGGCCACGGCCCGAAAACGTGCCAGGTATTTTGTGTATGCGATGATGAAGTTGCCGTCCCCAGCATCGTCTTCCGGCACGTCCTCGCCGAAAAACGAAGCATAAGTCCAATCGCCGTCGGGCGTATTGAACTGAGGATCATATTTGATGGTAGGAATAAGGCTGGGCTCGGCGGGCGTGCCGTAGCCCTCGCCGTAGCCGGTGGTCCCAGCCTCGCCGTTTTTGTACTTGGTTAAGTCGATCATGTCGACTCCCCCTCTCATAAAAAATACACCTCTCAAAACTAGAAAAACCAATCTCTCAAGGTGCGGTGGAATAACCACTACCCCTATTATAGCACAGATTTGCAAAAAAATCAATAGCATTATGTAATAATACGGCGTGGGACTACAGTATTATTTGCAAGAAATGTAATTCTCTTATATACTATACAATAGTATGAGCGCATATACAGAAAAAATGTTAATCGCCAACTCTGTTGACGAGTTAGTACAAGAAGGTATAAAAAATATTGAAAAAACCGGAATAAAAATTTGGTCCACTTCTGGCCCAGCATTGCAGTCTAACAACGTTACCTACGTACTGGAAAATTCATATAACAGAATTCATACATTACGTGCGCCCACTTCTGTAAAATATTTTGCAAGAGAGCTCTATGCTTATTTATGTGGCAGTCTAAAGGCTAGTGATGGCCTATCAAGTGCTTCGAAGTTCTGGGATAAAATAGCCGACGAAAATGGCATGATTAATTCCAATTATGGCTATTACATTTTTTATTAAGAACAAAACCCCAGATACGGAAGTGATAAAATGGATATTAAAAAACAAGGAGTAATATGAAATTATATCTAGCATCTTATGCAAAAGTAACCATAAACAAAATAATAAAAAATGAAAAAAATGTTTTTACTGGTAAAAAAGCAGTTTTTATCCCCACGGCCGGCAATCCATACAAAGATAAGAGTTTTGTTGAGGAAGACAAGAAGGCTCTAGAGCAACAAGGTATGGAAGTCATTGATATTGACATCAAAAACGCATTGAATGAGGCAACCATCGTATTGGTCGCTGGGGGTGATACTTTTTATCTTATGGACAATATGTTAAAAAGCAATACAGGAGAGTTAATAAAAAACTTCATAAAAAACGGAGGTGTCTATATTGGATCTAGTGCGGGGTCTATCATTTGCTGTTCCACTATAGAAGGAGCAGAAGAATTTGATGACCCAAGCCTAGCTCCAAATCTACCAAATTATAATGGTTTAGGTGTTTTTCCTGATGTAATTATCCCCCACGCCCACAAAGAGAAATATTTTGAAAGGATAAAACGGGCAACATCCAAACTCAATAAAGAAGGCTTCTCCGTCTACCCATTAACAGACGGCGAAGTGTTATTCTACGACGGTACAAACATAGAAATTCTATAGCAAAATCCCCTAGAATCATCTAGGGGATTTTTTGCATCAAATATACATATAATTCTCTTGCTAATCTAGAAATTTCAGCTTTTACTAATTGGCCATTTGGGGACAAGGTACCATTCTTTATACCAAGCATAATTCTGGTGTGGATTCTCCGAGATTCCTTTGTCATGCTAATAAAAATGTCGTCATGAACAAGAGCTCTGTAGTCATCGGGTATCATCCATAAATCTTCTATTTTTCCGGCTGATTATCTCTCAGCATTGAAATCTACTGTGATTCGCTAGTCAAACAATAACACAGATTTGCAAAGCGGTCAAGAGTATTACAGAAAAAACCCATAAAGGGTTCAAAAGCTTTGCAACACTTGCATAGGCGTCATACCTAGTGTTGTATGTATTCTAGCATAATTATAATAAACTAGATAGTTCTTTATATTTTTAGCCACATCTTGGAGGCATTTACCAGTATACGGACCA
>JAFQXY010000002.1 GCA_017406745.1 Candidatus Saccharimonadota bacterium
CTTTTTTGTTTTCTTTTTCTTTTCTGCCTTGATATTTTACAGACTCCCCGCGTATTATTTCGTAGTATTCTGCAGCATTATTAGATTGATTACCTTGAAATTTTTTTGTAAAATCAATCACTGCTTCTACCACAGCAACAAGGGCGTTCTTGCCGCTAGATTTAGTAGTTGAATCTTCAGCTATTAAAAGGCTATCTGCATCGGGGTTTGTATTGATAGGTGCGTCTTCTTGGGGAGTATTTGGTGGCATGAAATCAGCAATAGCGGATTCATTGTTTTGACTAGACTCTGTACTGATGATTTCCCCAAGTTCGCCAGATGACTCCCTGTTGGGCTCGTTTAAAAAAGTTGAGAGTGGTTTTTGTTTTGTTTGATTTGTCGTTGAAATTATCGAATTTGCCGGATCTGTTGGTCGTGCTGAATCTTTTGCTGGGTTTACTGGGCTTGATAACCATGCGGATTCTGTTGCTTGAGTGGAGGCATCTGGGGTGTTGGGAGAAGATGAGATTGTGCTAACGTCAAAATTAGCAGTATTGAGATTGTCCTCTGCTTTAAATGGGTTAGAATTATCTACCATGTTTGCCGGTGATTGTTGTATAGAAACATCGTATTCATCACTGGTGGTAATAGAATTATTTTGTGTATGACCATAATCCATATGTTTATTGTATCACATTAAATGCGTTTGTAGACCAAAAATTCTGCCAAAAATAAAAATAATACAATGAGGCCAATTGTCCACAGATTGACGGCGCCAAAAGAACGTGCCATAAGGATCATGATTGGCCCAAATGCTAAAACGGCGGAATATAGATAATCTTTAGTGCGAAAAATTTCTTTTTTAAAAGCGATGCGATAAAAGGCCTGCATGATGAGGCTAGTAATACCAAAAATTGACACATATAGTGTTGTAAAAAATAATAAAACCCCGAACGGCCCAATTTCCGTAGGGGAGGTAAAGAATAACATAAATATTAAGGCTGCGAGTCCCATAATACTAATGATGGACATAATACGGTTACGTTTCATAACTCTATTGTATCATGTTTGATTAAAACCCCCAAGTGTCACTTTTGAAGCTATCGCTCAATTAATATATGGGAGAAAGCGGGGGTTATCCGGCGCTTATTATCTAACTATTGACCGCAACCCTATCCGCTTTTCCCTTTTGACCGCTTCACGTATAGTGAAGCATGTGTCCTTGTTAGTTTTTTTCTCCACTCTTGTTTATGATTATCTAAGGTGCTAGTGAAGAATTTACCAACGCGCTCTACGCTTTTGTATTATCTTCCTTTTTAGTTAGAAAATAATACAGTTTGGCGGAGCTTTAGGTAATTCCTATGTAATTTATGGCTAGAAATTACCTTTTCGCCCGCCAAACTTTATGGCTTTTGTAATACTTTTGGTTTGGTGCGTTTCATTTTGCTCCTTTTGTTTTTAGTTTTTGTTTTAGTCATCTCGACTGTCTTTATGTTAGCACAAAAAATAAAAAAAATCAATATATTTGTTCATTTTTATCGTTGTGTTTTTTACAACGCTTTATCTATCTGTTCCCTGTTGAATAAATTTGTTGTTTTCGTTGTATTTTTTACAACATTTGCTAAAAATACGGCTTGTCATATATTTTATTGAAGCCTAGAAGCTTCATAATGATTGTGTAGCAAGGCCAAAGGAGTGTGCAGGGTGTTGTATTTTTAACTTATACGTGATATACTTGAATTAGTTGGGGCTGACAAAGCTTAGACGGATTATTAACAGATATTTAGCGTGTCGATTGAATACCGTAAGTATTAAAAAGTGTGAAAAACACCAAAACTGCGCATGTTGCTTACATGCCAGCTTATGCCTAGTTTAATTTTATAGGCTGGTTTCTGCGCAAGGTTCCGTAGCGTAGAAATTATCATATTACGGGAATAAGGTTGTCTAAATAGCACAAGATAACACGAAAATTAGCTACGGCAGTTGTGAGTTTTGTAGCTTGTCGCTCACAATGTTTCGCCAAGACAAAATAAGCTACTACACACGTAGAAGAATATCCCCGTGGTAGTTCGGACGCGGAGGCAGTATCCGCCAGCTCCACCAAACATTATGATAGGGTAGACTTGAAAATTAGGCGTGATGCCTTTTTTGTAATATGATTTGCCACAGAGTTGATAGAGATTGTTCGTATTTTAGTTCTAGTGTTAAAAGCATAAAAAACGTTGCTAAAAGCATAGAATAAGGCCGGTAACTGCGAGGAAAACCGGCCTTATGTGTAGAGTGTGGAGTTATTTTGGCTATATTTTTGTTTTGACCTTCTGTATAATTTTTTTATTCAGAAGCTATCTCTATTATAGCGCCTAAAAATGGTTATGTCAATACATTTTTCATACTTTTTTTGTACAAAACCTATGTAGTTTTCCACAAGTATGGTCTTATCCTTGAAAAATAAGTTGGAGTTGTTTTTTCCTCTGTGACAAAAGCGTAAGCGCATGAGGGGGGTTGTAAAAGCACCAGTTTCGTGCTAATAAGTGGTGCATGATAGCAAAAATACATTCTGCAATTCCCTTTGGCTTTGAGGGTAAAATCATCGAAGTTGAGGGCGATATGAACCGTGGCCTACCGGCATTTAATATAGTAGGCATGGCAAATAAAACCATAAATGAGGCAAAAGAGCGGGTGCGGTCTGCCTTGATTAATTCAGGTTTCACTTTTCCGGACAGAAAAGTAACTATTAGCCTAGCCCCTGCCGATCTAGCAAAAGATGGGTCTTATTTAGATTTACCAATAGCTTTATCTGTGTTAGTGATAAGCGGTCAACTGCTACGAAGCGATGTGACTAGACGACTGTTTGCTGGTGAATTATCTCTAAACGGCGAATTACGCCCAGTGAAAGGAGTGATAAATATTGTAGAGGTCGCAAAAAAGGCAAAGATAAACGAAATATATTTACCAATAAAGAATCTACCTCAGGCGAGACTAGTGGACGGTGTTAAGATTTTTGGTGTACGCACCCTACAAGAGCTGTTTTTACACTTAAAAAGACAGGTTGTTTTGCCTACGGCGGTGGCTGAGGTGGATCCCAATGCGGAAACCAAGCCAGACGCCGGTGGGCCTTTTCTGGATCACATTTGTGGGCAAGATTTGGCTAAGCGCGCCATGGCGATTGCGATTGCCGGCCATCACAACATCTTGATATCTGGGCCTCCTGGGGCAGGCAAAACAATGTTGGCAAAGGTTGCGATAAACTTATTACCTGATTTGACCCCTGAAGAAAAAGTAAATATCACTAAAATATATTCTTTAGCTGGGCTTACTAATGATGAAATAATTAGCGCTAGGCCTTTCCGTAGTCCACATCACACGGCGTCTGCCACTTCTATTATCGGCGGTGGCGCTTTGGCTACTCCCGGAGAAATATCTCTGGCGCATAGGGGGATTTTATTCCTTGATGAAATACCAGAGTTCCAGCGAGCCGTATTAGAGGCATTACGTCAGCCTTTGGAGGATAAAAAAATTACAATCTCTAGAGTGGGTCGCAAAACAACTTATCCAGCAGATTTTATGTTGGTGGCCACAATGAATCCTTGCCCATGCGGTTATCTTGGGGATCCAACGCATGAGTGCAAATGCACGGAATTGCAAATACAAGGTTACCAGAAAAAATTATCTGGACCTCTATTTGATAGGATAGATATGAATATAGAGGTAGAAAAGGTATCAAATGCAGATCTTAGAAAACCGCTGAAGAATAGCAACGGCGAACATAATGTTGTAAAAAATACTATAACAGAGGCGGTAAAACGTCAAGAACAACGTTTTGGGCGTAGTGGCGTTTATAATGGTTCCCTATCTTCTTTTGAAGTGTCGCAAAAATTAAAGCTGGATACCAATGCGGAGAAAATCTTGGCGAATGCTTCGGAAAAACTAAACTTGTCGGCTAGAGCATACTTCAAAGTCATAAAAGTGGCTCAAACGATTGCGGATTTAGATGGGGCCGATATCATACTGGCGGAACACTTAGCGGAAGCTTTAAATTATAGAAAGCGATAAAATCCCCCTTGTTTTTATGGGGAAACTTTGGTATAATTGTACATAGGTTAATTCAAAAGAAGAAAGGACTATCATAAAAACTAAATCACGCGTGCGGCTTAATGGTGAGATTCGCTATCCAGAAGTGCGCGTTATTGGTGCTAGTGGAGAGCAACTTGGCGTCATGTCTAGTCGCGATGCCCAACTTCTGGCGAAGGAACAGGGAGTAGATTTGGTAGAAATAGCTGCTAATGCTAACCCGCCGGTCGTAAAAGTCATTGATTGGGGTAAATATCAATACCAAAAAATGAAAGAGGAAGCCAAAAATCGTAAAAAGGCTCGCGAAAAGCAATCCGAGCTAAAACAAATGAAGATTGGCCTAAAAATCAGTGACAACGATCTTAACATTAA
Source organism: Candidatus Saccharimonadota bacterium (assembly GCA_017406745.1). GTDB lineage: Bacteria > Patescibacteriota > Saccharimonadia > Saccharimonadales > Saccharimonadaceae > Nanosyncoccus. The sequence goes on from JAFQXY010000002.1 coordinate 4,423, forward strand.
AATCCGCAAAATGCGTGGTTTTCTAGATGATGGCGATCGCGTAAAGATTATGATTATCTTTCGTGGGCGCGAGATGGCACACAAAGAAATTGGACAAGAGTTACTTAATAAAGTATTGGGCTTGCTAGGTGAAGATGTTGCTGTCGAAGGAAAACCGCAATTTGGTGGTCGTAATTTATCGGTTGGAGTACGGAAGAAGTAATTTCCTACTTTCACGGCTCGCCGATGGTACTTTAAATAATAATCTAATTAAACTAAAGGAAAACCTATGCCAAAACTAAAGACACATAAAGGTACGGCAAAGCGTGTGAAAATTACCGGAAGTGGCAAAATCACACGGGAACGTGCTTTTGGGAATCATATCCTCGCAAAAAAGTCCAAAGCCAGAAAGCGCAATATGAAGACTGCGGCTTCTGTCAATGGCAAAATTAAGAAAAATATTAAGACTGCATTAGGGGTTTAAATTATGAGAGTAAAACGTGGCGTGCCTGCGCGCGCAAAGCATAAGAAAATACTAAAACAAGCTAAGGGTATGCAACATTACCGTACTCGTAGCTATCGTTTGGCTAACCAAGGGGTTATAAAAGCTCTACAATATAGTTACCGCGACCGGCGCAATCGTAAGCGCGATTTGCGAGCCTTATGGATTACTCGCATCAATAATGCTTCGCGCGAATTGGGGATAAGTTATTCACAGCTGATTGCTGGCATGAAAGCAAAAAACATCAATTTGGATCGCAAAGTATTGGCGGATTTGGCAGTAAATAACCCTGAAGCATTTAAGAAAATTGTAAACACTGTAAAGGAGAAATAAGATGGCTGTTTGTGAGATTTCTGGAAAGGGTAAAATGTATGGTCATAACGTTTCTTTTTCGCAAAGGCACACAAGAAAGGTTTTTAAACCAAATGTGTCAAAGCGTACATTGGTGATTAATGGTAAAAAAATAAAGTGTAATATATCTACATCTGCACTTAGGACCTTGAAGAAAAAAGGAATAGTTAAATAGCGCGGTGGGGACTATACAGGGTGCAATAAAGAAGCACAACAAAAAGACTGCCCTTTAAGGCAGTCTTTTTGTTGATGCGAGCCTTCAATAAGCCGGGTTCTGTAATTACGCAAAACGTAACCGATAGTCATCTATCTAGACGCTACATTGCTATAGCGCTCAAGCGGTAAGCGTGCATCCCCGAGCTAGGGTATTTAGCACTCCTTGCAACAGGTAGGGTTTGCCTCCGCGCTGTATCGCTACCACGCGCTGTGAGCTCTTACCTCACTCTTTTCACCATCGCTCCTAAAAGGGGCAGTATTGTCTCTGTGGTACTTTCCCTATCCTTACGGACGGTCGCCGTTAGCGACTACCATGCTCTATGTTGCCCGGACTTTCCTCTTGGCCAGCGCCAAGCGACTATCTTTTAGGCTCTCTAGACTATATAGGTATAGTCTTCTTGAATTATATCACAGGGTGAATAATTTGGTCAATAGCGGTGTTGGCCTCTTGGTCGGCTAGTCCGTTTTGGGAGCGCGCAATGTGCGTAAACGAAACCGAATCCATCTCTTTTAACAGGGCTTGTATAGAGTGATATATAGGTGTAACATCTGGGTTTTTTACCTTGAAGATGCCGTTTAATTGATTTACTACCATTAAGCTGTCTGAGAAAAATCGTGCGGTTTTATAACCTAGGCTAATAGCTTGTTCCACACCTTTCTTCATAGCATAATATTCGGCAACTCTAGAGGTGGCAAAACCAATGAACTCTCCGCCTTTTTCTATGATTTTACCGTTGGAATCGTGTATGACATAACCAACACCAGATGGCCCTGGGTTGCCACGAGATGCGCCATCTACGTGTATGGCGACAGAGTTAGCCGTATCACGTGGGTTTATACGAGATATAGGTAACTTGCCGTCAATAATCTCTAATACTGATGTGGTGGCTTCGCTTAAGCGTATATTGGAGTTGGCTAAATCTTTGAGGTATTTATAGGCGGTGTAGCGATCGCGTGGGGCGGGTTTGATGCCTGCTGATATATCTATTTCGTAGACTATGTATAGATTGCTGAGCCGACTAGCACCTTCGAGAGCCAAAAAAGTAACTACGTCTTTTAGTGTAATAGTAGTAGCTGTTAGGCCTGTATATTCGGTGATTGCTCGAGCAATAGCTTCCTCTGGCTGTTCGCCAAATTTAATTTTGCCAGTGGGGAGTTCCCAAAAAACGGTGGCCGTATTACGGCCTTGATTGCGTTTAAAAACTAAAACCCCTTCTGTATTTCTAATAACGCCAACTACGCGAATTCTTTGTTTCATTTCCCACCATCATTAAACTATAAAACGGAACCCTGTTGACCTGTTTTCCCCGTAATATATACAAGGTGGGTAAAATCTTATGCGATACGCCCACGGGCGTAAGCCACGAAATCCCTATGACATGATTATTCAGGAAAATCATGTTGCCAACAGGGCTTATCTTAATTATACCACATCTGAAAATCTTTAGCTAATTTTTAGTAGCTAGGCAGATTAGGCCCCCACAAGAAAGTAGAAGAAGCTAACAATGCCATTAACGCCGTTGATGAGCAGGCTGGAGAAAACTTCGCCAAATAACAAAATGAGGGCGTAAACTACGATGACACCATAAGTTTCCATACGACTAAGAACTTGACGAAATCTATCTGGTGAAATGACATAAAGAATACGCGAACCATCTAGTGGCGGTATGGGGATGAGATTAAAAATCATAAAGCCTAGATTAATAACTACGAGCTCGTAAAAAACGAAGCTCCAAGTGGCTCCGCCTGTTCCATAGAGCAAACTGGAAAAATGCCCAATAATAAACGCCAGTAGAGCTATCAAGAAATTGGTAAATGGGCCGGCTACAGCCACTAATGCCATTCCCCATTCACGCCACTTTAAGTGGTGATAATTTACTGGCACTGGCTTTGCTCCGCCAAATACTGGAGCTTTAAGGATATATAATATAACTGGTACCAAAATAGACATATATGGATCTATGTGTTTAATTGGATTAAGGGTGAGGCGCCCAGCATCTTTGGCGGTACGGTCGCCTAGCCAATATGCTACTATGCCATGTGCTAGCTCGTGCAAAATAACCGACCCAACTATAATAATGAGAACAATTATAATGTAGCCAAAATCTGTATTCATTAGCTTAAGATTATCACTTCCTGAGTAGCTGGGAGGCTATCTAGATTTTTGACTTTATATTTTTTCTCGGTTTTAGCGGTAAGTTTGAGTTCTGAAACCATAGCATCTACGTTGCCCATTGAAATTATTAATTTGGGTTCAATTTCGCGGATAGCACGAATAGAGCTGGTGCAGAGAATGTCTGCGACAATATCGTCTAGTTGCTCCTCGATGCCATCTAAGATTCCAACATGGACACCGCCTACTTCTATGTCATAAATGGTTTTGCCGGATTCTGTTGCTACGCCTCTAATAGTGGCGTCGCCAATCTCAAATTCGCCTGGACCAACAATAGCCCCCACTGGCAAATTTGCATCTATAGTAGAATCTGCAATATTGAACTTTATGGTGGCTTTTTTAGTGATGATAGTAATTTCGTCTTGATTTTTGCTTTCTATTTCAAACATATTCTTCCTTTATTTTTTTAATAATTTAATAATCTTATCTGGATCTATGATATCTGAAATCTCTAGCTCGAAAACATCTAGTATGAATCTATCTCGCACGTTTTGGCGATAAAGAAAATCGTCTGTAGGCAGAATGACATAATTAATAGGCTTTCCCTGTTTTTTCTCTATAACTTCTGCCCAACGAGTGAGTTTTTTGGTGCGGTCGTTCCCTATGATGAGGAGGTCTATACCGTCTTGGCCTGGAAAACGATTGATAACCACTAGTGCTTTGAGATAATTTTTGACCGGACGACAATACTCTTCCCAAGTTGTTTCTTTAATATCTTTTTCACGCGTTGAATCAATTTTTTTGCTAAATATTTCTGCGAGTGCGTGCGAGAACGGATGTTTATTATTGGCTGAATAATAAACTTTATTATCAAAACTCTCGGTTTTAATGACTCCGATGGACTCTAAGTTTAAAAGCTCTCGGCGCACGGAGTTGATTTGCTCGTCTATAACCCTAGTCATCTCACGTACATAAAAAGATTTATCTAGATTTTCAAAAAAGAGCCTAAGAAGTTTTGCGCGAGTTTTAGAGCCAAATAATTTTTCTATGGGAGTGTTCGTTTCTTTGCTCATTATGTATTTATTTTAGCACATTTTGAATAAAAAAATAATAGGGTTTAGCTAAAATGTTTTATGATGTATGGATAAACTTGGTCAAGCTCCAGCCAAACAATTTCTGGAGTGCGTTTAAACCACGTGAGTTGACGCTTGGCTAGGTGCCAATCTTCGTAAAAACTTTTTTCTTTGGCTTCTTGCAATGTGATGTCGCCTTGAAGATATTCGTACGCGTATTTATAGATATTGGATTTCATGGCTTGACTGCCCCAGCCGTATAATTGAACAAGTTTTTTAGTTTCGTTGTATAACTCTTGCGTAAACATCTGGTCTATGCGTTTTTTTAATCTTTGGCGCAATATAGCAGTATCCCATTTGATACCAATCAGCAAATATTCGCCTTTTATATCTGTTCTGTCTGAACAACTTTTTTGTTCAATATCGCCAATTTTGTGGCCGGTAGGACCTTTGAATTGATAATCATAGATGAGCGCGTCAATATATAGGCCAGTGCCACCTACAATGATCGGAACTTTGCCACGCGCTTTGATTTCTGCTATTTTTTTTAATGCGTAAGCTTTCCAGTCTGCCACAGTAAAGCGTTCTTCTGGTGTTACTAGGTCTAGCCCAAAATGCGGGACGCCGGATTGTTCTTTTTTAGTAGGTTTAGCGGTGCCGATATCCATACCTTTATAAATAGCGCGAGAATCGGCGGAAATAATCTCACCGCCGATTGCCTTGGCGATTTCAATAGATACGCCAGTTTTACCAGAGCCGGTAGGGCCTAAAATTATTATGGTCATAAAGTTTTTAGGTAATCTGCGAGCTCGGTTAGCTTGATTTTTTCTTCCTTATTGCGCAGACGTACGGAAACAATCTTATCGTTGGCGTCTTTTTCGCCCACGATAATCACGACTGGGATTTTTAAGTCGGTAGCGCGACGAATTTTCTTGCCGAGGGAGTCGGCGGAATCATCTATAGAGTAGCGAAGCTTGTTGCGTTTGATGGGCTCATCAAGCACTACGCCGTCTAGGACACTGGTGATTTGTGATACATAATCGGCAACTTTGTCGTTAACGGTTAGAATACGGACATTCTCTGGGGCGCACCAAAGTGGAAGCCAGCCAGCAGTATGTTCTAGATAAACGCTCATAAAACGCTCTATAGAGCCAATTAGTGCACAGTGAATCATAATTGGGGTCTTTTTGGAGCCATCAGCATCGGTATATTCTAGATGAAAACGGTTTGGCAAGGCATAATCCAGTTGAACGGTAGCAAGTTGCCACTCGCGACCAAGCGCATCTACAGCCATAAAATCCATTTTGGGCCCGTACATAGCTGCTTCCCCCTCACCAATAAAGTAGTCCATCTTGAATTTATCGGCCATGTCTTTGATGGCGGTCTCGGCTTTCTTCCACATCTCTGGAGTACCTATATAGCCATCGCCATCATCACGAAATGAAAGACGGAGGCGTAGTTTCATGTCAATTTTAGCATAAAGGTCTTTGGCAGACTCAATCAATTCACCGAAAATGTCGCCGACTTGATTTTCTGTACAGAATACGTGCGAATCGTCCTGCGTGATGGCACGGACACGGGAGAGCCCGCCTAATTCCCCCTTGCGTTCATCGCGGTAAACCATGGTAGTTTCTAGGTATTTAATTGGGAGATCTTTGTAAGAACGTGGGGCGCTGGCAAAAATCTGAGAATGATGTGGGCATGATACTGGTTTTAATGCTAGATGATCACCGCTTTCTTGTGAGATAAACTGGAACATTTCTGGGAACTTTTCATAGTGGCCGGAAGTTTTATAGAGATCGATGTTGGCAATGTGTGGGATGCAGACTTTTTTGTAGCCACGGGCGAGGCGATAACTCTGAGTAAAATCATTAAGCAAATCACGCAAAATTGTGCCACGTGGAGTAAATAATGGTAGCCCTGAGCCCACAAGATTTGAATAGCAGAATAAATCTAGTTCTTTGCCTAATTTGCGGTGGTCGCGAGCTTTGGCTTCTTCTTGGCGCTTGAGGTATTCGTATAGCTCTTTTTGAGTAGGAAAAGCTACACCATAGATACGGGTGAGCATCTCGCGTTTTTCGTCGCCACGCCAATAGGCACCGGCAACGCGAGTTAACTTGAAGACACCCAGCTCTTTGGTGTTATCTACGTGGGGGCCTTTGCAAAGATCTGTGAAGATATCGCCGAGATCATAAAAAGTGATTTTTTCGCCCTTAGGGAGTTCCTCGATTAACTCGGTTTTGAAGTTTTGCTCGTGATCTTTGGCCCACTTGAGGGCGTCGGTACGAGATATCTCGCGCTTTGCCATAGGTAGCTTACGAGCGATAATGCCTCGCATTTTCTTTTCTATTTTTGGAAGATCGGCATCCGAAACTTTTGTGTTACCAAAATCTATATCATAATAAAAACCATTATCTACTGCGGGCCCTATGCCAAATTTGGCTGTAGGATAAAGCTCTTGCACAGCCGCCGCAAGTACGTGAGATAGCGTATGGCGCATTTTTTCTAGATCCATCCTCGTCCTTTCATTTACTACTTTTTTTATTATATCACGAGTTTTGCCCTATTCTATAAAAAAATTGTTGTTTGGTATATAATAGGGGTATGGTTTATTTAGATTATGCAGGGACGGTGCCAATGTTGCCAGAGGTAATAGAGATAATGCACAATGCAGAGCGAGATTTTTTCGCAAACGCATCGGCACTCCATACGCCTGGACATAGAGCAATGAACGAAGTAGAAAAAACACGAAAACTACTGGCAAAATTGATCGGAGCAGATCCGGAGGAAATTATTTTTACATCGGGGGCCTCGGAAGCCAACAACACAGTTATTAGAACTTTTGAGGGATACGAAATTGAAACTTCGCCCCTAGAACACCACTCGATTATCGAGGTGGCGAAGCAATACAGGGGCAACAAGAAGCCTAAACTATATTCTTATATGTTAGCCAATAACGAAACTGGTGATATTTTGGAATTACCAAAAATTGACAGGACCAAGTTTGATGATTCCCCACTATTAACAGCGCTAAATGAATGGGGCAAACCGTTAGTGACTGACAGGCGGAAAGAATATCTACATTCAGATTTAACACAAGTGCTTGGTAAAATGCCTATCAACGTAAAGGTCTTAGGAGTGGATTACGCAACTTTTTCGGCGCATAAAATTGGTGGTCCAATAGGAGTGGGTGCATTATATGTGAAAAAGGGCGTACCCTTTAAGCCTCTGATTATTGGAGGTAACCAAGAACAAAAGAGGCGGGGTGGTACTTATAATACCGTGGGGATTATAGGGTTTGGTAAGGCTCTAGAGGTGATGAGCGTTCGGAAAAGTTGGGATGTGTATGACAATGTCATACGGAATCTGAGAGATACTCTGGCAGAACGTATTTTAACAGAAGTGTCTGGTAGTAGTCTAAATACAGAGCTTGCGAGAGGAAAATCGTTGCCTAACATCCTAAATGTATCATTTTTGGCGTCAGAGGGTGAATCTATCCAACTCTATCTTGATGCGGAAGGAGTGGTAGTGTCTACTGGGTCGGCTTGTGCCTCGGGGGATATCCGGCCTTCGCATGTGCTAATGGCAAAAACCGGCAATGCCGAAGTGGCGCATTCGTCGGTGCGGTTTTCTTTTGGGCCAGAAAATACTATGGAAGACGTGAAAAGAGTAATGGAGGTATTGCCCCGAATAATTAATTTATTGCAAAATATTAGTACGATAAAAATGGAGAAAAAATAATGGAAGAACAGGATTGGGTATATTCAGATGTAGTGAAAGATCATTTTTTGAACCCCCGTAATTATTTGATGGGTGATGAAAGTAAGTTTGACTATGATGCAGTGGGGTTGGTGGGTAACCCTATTTGTGGAGACCAAATGCGGATGTATATAAAAGTAGTAGGTGGAGTAATCACCGATGTACGCTGGAAAACTTATGGTTGTGCATCGGCCATAGCCTCTACCTCGGCATTATCAGAGCTTGCGAAAGGCAAGACTTTGGACGAAGCTTTAAAAATTGATGCAAAGATGATAGATGATTATTTAGGCAAACTACCAAAACACAAGTTCCATTGTTCGGTATTGGGACATGATGCGCTGAGGGATGCGATTGAAAAATATCGTACCAAAAAATAGTTACATGTATTTGGATATGATGGCAATTTGAACACTAGAGGTATCTACGTGAGCTATAAAATTATGAAGTTTAATATTTTTGTTTTTTGAGCCCGCCACGGATTTTGATAATTTTATAAATATCACGGATGGTTTCATTGAAGCCGTCTTGGGTTTTGACTTTGCCACCTAGGGCAGATTTTATTTCTGCTTTAACATCTGTGAAATGCGTACAGGCAAGGATAACATTGGCTGGTTTAAAATTGTTGCGGGCAAGAAGGTTGTGGATGTCGTATTTAATGATCTCTTTGGTTAGTTCTCCGTCATCTATAAGTTTTGGCCAAGAATCTAATCGGAGTGTGATATTGGGGCATTTGAGTTTAAAAATCAATTTGTAATATTTGGGAGTTCTGGTGACAGGAGTGGTAGTAAGGATAAGGGTGGGGCGGAGTAAAGAATCCGAGATTGTTCCAGGATCAAAATTGATGCCTAAAAATTTTTGGTTTTTGTACTGGCGCTGGAAATGTTTTAGACTAGTAAGCGTAAGCAGATGATTGGCGAAAATGATTAGATCTACATTGCCGATGTAAGGTCGCAATGCCGATTCAGCACACTTGCGCGCTAGGTGGGCGTTTTGATTGATTTGGTTGGCGTTACGCCAATCTATAACACGTATAATATCGGCTACTGATAGCTCTGACTCTAACTTATCAGCAAAAAGTTCTCCGCCATACCCACTATCATAAACTACTATTTTTATCATTTTGTGTACAAAAACCTTTCTCCTCCATTAGAGTGATTTTAGCATATCTGAGAATATTTTGATGGTTTTAATTGGGAGTTATGCGACAGGTGTTGCATAACTTTAGATATGGTACAAGCAGACAAGCGTGAGCCTAGGGGTAGAAACGGTTATGGCATTGAGGCATGAAAATAAGCCCCTAACGGGACTTTTTATTTATTGGTGGGTTGTGAGGGGCTCGAACCCCCGACCTTCTCGGTGTAAACGAGACGCTCTAGCCAACTGAGCTAACAACCCAAAATCGGTACTATTACATTATAGCATATCTATTTGATTTCTACAAGCTCGTATTCGCGTGAACCGAGACCGATAGATTCAGCGTAAGGGAGCAGATCTAGACCAGAACAGAGATTGATGTGTTTTTGTATCTTGGCTAGGTTAGGGATTTTTGATGTCCAGATTAAGTCTATTAGGGCTTGATCGCTAGCTACAGGGTCTAGAGAAGCTAAAATACCCAATCTTGCTATGACTTCTACTACAGTGATATGTATGATTTGCCGGTGGTTTGTTTTGAGGTAGTTGGAGATACCTAAAGCCCCTTCGGCAATAGATTCGATAAAGTCACTTTGCTCTGGTATGTCGGCCAAAATATGATCTGGGTCTGAAGTTTTGCCGGCGGTATAGATGTAAGCCTTGCCGTGGCGCGAAGCAAGATCAATGGCTTGATTTTTGATGCTAGCGCCAAAACCTGCTATAGAGTGCCTTTTGGCACACGCTATATTGATGATAGAACTATAGTTGTTGAAAGTGTCGCCTACAATAGTTTGTTCTAGGTGTTTGACGCCATCAATAGGTATGCTAAACTCACTATGTGCGTCCATAATGTCTATATCGGCATATTTAGTAAAACCATGTTCTCTGGCAACCCTACGATGAGATTTTGGGGAAGCGCAATCGCCATCGTGCGCTGTACCGCTAGCGATAAACGTACCACCCAATGTCTTAACAAGAGGCCCAACAAGGTCTGCTTTGAGATAGGTAGTAGAATTGCGATCGCCTACAGAAATTTGTACACCTATTTTATCTTGTAGATTAATAGAAAGGGCGTTGTATGCTTTTTGAAGCCCATTGGCAGTAATTTCTTTCGTGAAATATACTTTTGACATAGCGATTCCCTACTATTTTTTTATTACTTTTTTGGTAACGTCAAATTTTTCCATATAAAGCCCTAACATTAGACGAGTTTGCGCATAAAAGGCTGCAATTGACTGATACAAGACAGAAGTGATAGGCATGAGGATCCATTGTATAATCATAAAAATAGATTTGCCCTTACGGTATTTGGCAGGGCGCTTAGGAAGCATACGTAGAGATACGAGCACGGTAACTAATAACCCAATAGAGGCAATAGTTTCTACGACGCTTACAATATTTGGTAAATTGTAGACTACCATATCATGCGATGAAAGATTCATGATCATGGGCACCCAACCACCAAAGGTAATAATGGGCGCCATAATAGCTAAAGTAACATGGCCATCTAGCAGGCGCAAAAACTTTGGAAAAAGCTGTTTAAACGGAATTACGCGTTTGTCACGTTGAGCAAATAATTGATTTCCTACGTAAGCAACATCTGAGGCACCGTAGTACCACCGGCGCACTTGAATAAATTGGGCTTTAACCGTTTTCCAAAAGCTTTCGTCTAGGACAGCGTCTTGATAAATAGGGATGCGAATTGGCAATACAGAATAATCACCGTGAAAGAAGAATAGACTACGCCAATACTGGTGTCCATCTTCCACAATAGTGCGTTTACTCCAAAAGCCCATAGCCTCCAATGCTTGCAAAGGCTGGGAGTGGCTGGCAAAATTGCGTAATACGTGGGGGCGCATTGTAGAAATCACATTAAAAAACGAGTTTGATACCGCAATAACGCGAGTGGGCGCAGGGGCATCCCAGATGTTATTCATAAAAAGCGAAACTGGCTGATAGCTAAGACGTTGGCGATTGGGGTGAGTGATAAATTCGTATGCCACTGAATCTAGGTATTTGGGAGCCATGCGGTTGTCGCTATCTAGAGATGTAACAATGATATTTTCTGCAGACATGTGGTGACTATGTATGTAGTTAGCTACGTAATTCCCTGCATAAGTAAGGTTGGGGCCTTTGCCTATAACTTCGCCAGATAAATTGGCTGGATGTTTTACCAATAAGAACTTTTTAAAATCATCTTTGTGGCGACGATAAAGTTCTTTGGCGGTTTGCTCCATGGCTTCGCCTCCACGTTCTTCATAGGCTAGGGCAAAAATAATGCGATCGCTGGGAAAGGTAGAGTTTTTTACAGCTTCAACAGATGGTTCTAATACATCTATTCCCTCATCGTAGGCAGTCATAATAACTACATGATGGATTTTGCGAGGATCCGGATATTCCTTACCCATGGCTGTCATAAACTTGAGATTTTCTATGTGTTCGTCAAAGTGATAGCTTTTGGAATCTTCATCATGGAGGCGCTCATAGGCATCGTGGGGGTTTTCTAAATCTTCCATGCGATGGCGCCAGTCTACTTTCATGGCGCGTTGAATAACATTGTAGCCCTGCACGGTACGATAAGCTACACCAACGGCTTTTACTAATGTAGCAGAGATCAAAGTGAACAAATAAATTGCACCAAGTACCGGGTTTATTAATGAGAGGATGAATAATAAAATTATAGCACCATAGCTAATGGCTCCCGGTAAAATCTCTAGGAAACGATATTTTTTACTCCGCTTGCCTTGGGGGATTTCTAGATTATGGCGCATAAGCTAGCCCTCCTGAGAAAGGCGCGCTAGCACAATAAACGTGCCGATAATTAAAATTGTAGTAATAATAAGAAAGAACTTGGTCATGCCGGCACCACGTTTGCGAAAAATACGTACCGCAATTAGATTATGAAAGACGCCAAATATGATTGCAAGTAGCGGAAAGGCTATCATGTCTACCCAGCTACCATCGCGATAACCACCGATATCACCATAGCCGGTCTTAACTACGGGGATATTGGGACTGAGTTTGATTAGGCCATAAACCAACAGAGCGATAGAGGCGATTAGGTTAATAACCATCAAAATCAACATGATGCGCTCGTTATGGTAGATTTTTTTAAAGTCTTCTCCTAATGTTTTCATATTTTTGCTAATTTTTTCCGGTGAGTTTATCTACTACGGTATTTACGTGCTGAATAAACATAATGTCGCCAATAATCCCTACGATGCCGGCTAGTATCATCATCCAACCTACTAGAGTAATAATTGCACCAGTATTAAATGTAACAAACACACCCAATATGAGCATGATGAGCGACAGAATCAGAATTGCAGACCAGCTAGAGATGCCGACCGAGTGGAGTTTGATGGAAGTATTCATACGGACTAGAGACTCGTATATTAAGAACACGCCGATAATTACGCGAAATACATGGGCGATATCCTCCCCTATCACCAATGCCGTAATACCGATTAAGATGGATATTACGCCGCTGAGCAGGCTGTTGTTAAAGAAGTCATTTTGCCCTTTCTCTATTAGGTAGTTAACGATCTGATAACCACCCTTCACAATGAATATGATACCCACAACATATGATATAACGGTAATCATGGTTTCTGGCCAAATGATAAGTAAAATTCCTAATATAATAATGGCTAATGATTCGATAACTGCCGACCATGCGGATTTTTTGAGGTTACCGCCGACCTGTTCAATTGGTTTTTTGATAATTTCCACCTTAGACATAAAAACTCCTTGTTTGTATACATTATAGCACATTTGTCTGGCAAAATATATGCTATAATTTTAATATTGTGGGTGATATGTACTATAGCGATGATATAGATGCGGTGTATAAAAAAATAAAGTCTAATCCAGACGGTTTGAGCCTTGATGAAGTTAATACTAGGCTAAGAGAAAATGGGAAAAATGTCTTACCGCGCAAAAAAAGGCCTAGTTTTTTAAAACTATATCTGAAGGAATTTAAGTCACCGATTGAATTGATTTTAGTGTTTACTGTGGTTGTCTCCTTTTTTGTTGGCGAAGCAGTAGATGCAGTAATTATTATATTTATAATTTTGATTGATACGATCATGGGGGCTTATCAAGAAAACAAAGCCTTGAAGTCTACCGAAAGCCTAAATAATATGCTAAAAAGTAAGAGTAGGGTGCTGAGAGGTGGCAAAGAATATAATATAGAGTCTGAACTAATTGTAGTGGGTGATATTTTACTTTTAGAAAGTGGTGATAGAATAAATGCTGATGCTAGGGTGATAGAGTCTGAAAACCTGCAAGTAGATGAATCTATTTTAACTGGAGAGAGCGCCAATGTGCAAAAGAATAATATAACTGTAAGCGATAACACTATTTTGGCTGAACGGAGGGATATGGTGTATGCAGGTTGCAGTGTAATTGCAGGTAGAGCTAGGGCTATCGTTACGTCTACTGGCATCAATACTGAGATTGGAAAAATATTTGAGCAAGTGGCGGATACGAAAGAAGAAAAAATTCCCCTTACGATTAGGATGGAAAGATTTTCTAAGCAGATAAGTATTCTCATAATTATTATAGCAATTATTTCGGGGGTGATTTTGTATGTTAATGGGTATAAGCCGAGCGAGATTTTTTTATCAGTAGTTGCCTTGGCGGTATCGGCTATGCCGGAAGGATTGCCACTGGCGCTAACTATGGCGCTGACTATTGCATCAAATAAAATGAGTAAAAAGCATGTAATAGTCAAAAATTTGAGTTCGGTTGAAGCGTTGGGGAGTTGCACCGTTATAGCAAGTGACAAAACTGGAACTCTCACAGTGAATGAGCAGACTGCAAGAAAAATTATACTAAAAGATGGCTCAGAGATTGAGATAACAGGAACTGGGTATAATGATAACGGCAAGGTGATAACTGCTAATAAAGCCAATGAGAAAGATGTGGCCAAAATTATTAATTTGTGTGCTCTAAATAACGAAGCTAATTTCACAAAAGAAGGTGGAAAGTTTAAGTTTTTTGGGGATTCTATTGATATTGCGTTTTTGGTTTTGCAGGAAAAATATGGTACGCGACTGGACTATCAAAAAGAAGAGATGATATCATATGAATCAGAAAAACAGTACTCGGCAGTTTTTTATAAAGATGGTGAGAAATTGAGATGCACAGTAAAAGGTTCTTTGGAAAAAATAATGGCTTTTTCCGAAAACAAAGCGGAGTATTTACGAGAAAATGAAAAATTATCTAAAGAGGGGTATCGGGTAATTGCTGTTTGCGATGGTTACGTAAATGGTGCTAGCGAAAAAGATATCAAAAATCTTGATTTCCTGGGCATGGTAGCCTTTATTGACCCAATTAGGAAAGAGGCTAAAAAATCGGTGGAGGAGTGCCAGAAAGCCGGGATAAAAGTAGTGATGATAACTGGCGATCACCCAGCCACTGCGTTGACCATTGCTAAAGATTTAAACCTCGCTACAGGAGTAGAGGATGTAATAACTGGTAAGGAATTGGAAGAAATTTACGAAAAGGGTGAGAAATATTTAGACAGGCGTATTAAAAATATTAGGGTCTTCTCTAGGGTAACGCCTACGGACAAGTTAAAAATAGTTGAATCATTTAAACGGAGTGGGGAGTTTGTGGCTGTAACAGGTGATGGAGTAAACGATGCTCCGGCGATAAAGTCCGCTAATATTGGTGTGGCTATGGGTAGTGGCACCGATGTTGCGATAGATACTGCGGATTTAATTGTAATGGATGATAACTTTACTTCTATAGTTGAAGGCATAAAGGAGGGGCGAATAGCCTACTCCAATATAAGAAAGATTATTTTATTTTTGCTATCTTGTGGAATGGCGGAGCTACTGTTTTATTCATTCTCTGTGTGCCTAGGGTATGAGTTGCCTCTGATAGCAATACAGCTTTTGTGGCTAAATGTTGTTACTGACGGATTGCAAGACATGGCGTTATCTTTTGAAAAAGGTGGCAAGGATATAATGAAGGAAAAACCAAGGAGCGCTAAAGAATCATTATTAAACAAGGGCTTATTGGTGGAGGTGGTGATTTTTGGTTTAACAATAGCGTTTGTGATATTTGCGGTTTGGAAGTATTTGATGGACGGCAATACGGATATTTTTGTGGCCAGAAGTATTATCATGTTAATGATGGTGTTTGTGCAAAATCTTCATGTGCTGAACTGCAGAAGTGAGAAAAATAGTATATTTGCTACTCCACTTTTTAGCAATCCTTTTGTGATGGTGGCCGCCTTTGGATCTATATTGCTACAGCTAATAGTGATTAGTGTGCCGGTGCTGTCGGAATTCTTGAAGGTTACGGATTTGCCGTTAAATACGATCATTATGTCGTTTGGGATTTCGTTGATAATAATTGTAGTGGCAGAAATATATAAACTATTTTATAGGATACTTAAGAAATAAGCGTGGGTAGGCTGGCGCTGAATACTGAGTATTTTATGACATAATTGTTTGCAAAGTCAAGACTTTTTTTGGCTGTGTGGGCATGGTATAATGGTACTGCTATATACAATTCGTTTACAACCAAGACTGTTTTCTTTTAGCCGAAGAAGCTGTCAGACAATAGTAATGGCACCGTAAGGGATCAAGTTGTCTGACCAGTTTTGGGTAGATGAGTTGTATATAGCACCCTCGCGGTGCCATTTTTAACATCATGGCATTGCAAGGTAGACAATATTAATAATCTGAGAGGAGCAAACCCATGCAGGTCATACAACAAATCAACCAAATAAAACAAGCAGTAAGAACCAAAAGTACTAAAGCCAAACAAAGCCTTAATAAACGCATAAGTAGATTTGGCTATACCAACTACATCAAAAACACTCACCGTCTAACGAGTGTAGGCCTAAGTAGCAGTTTCCTTCTTGTTCTGCTCATCCTTGCTATATGTATACCACTATACAAGGATGAGTTAAACACAAAGGCAACTACTGGTACCAGTACGCAGGCTACTACCTCTCTGGCCTTGAGTTCTGGTGCTAGTAGTACC
>JAFQXY010000025.1 GCA_017406745.1 Candidatus Saccharimonadota bacterium
ATTCTTGTTGTGATGCTTATTTAATATGTTGAGAGATTTACTATTGTATGGATCGTTGTCTGTACTACTCGTACTAGTACTTTTGCCGTATATATTATATATAGCATTTTTTCTATTAAGATCCCTTTTATACTTTTGCTTGTCTTTTTTGGCTTGTTGCATGACCCATGGTCTCCTGTTTAATTTATTCTAGTGCCACTGGTTATTTAAAAATGGCACCGCGAGGGGTGTAACAACCATCTATATTTATCAGCAGTTGCTGACAAAACGACGATCACCTCGTGGTGCCATTACTATCGTTTTGACAGCAATCTGACATAAAATATCAACTGCATTGATAAATATAAATAGTTGTTACATTTTCTATTATAGCACGAAAAACAACGCTGTCTATTGTAATTTTTACAACACCAAAAAATCCACCATCATTAGATGCATTAGTAGTGGAATTATATTTACCAGTTTATCGGTGCCAAGCCATGTTTTTCTAAAAACTCATTCGCCCTAGAAAAATGATGATTACCAAAAAATCCACTATGTGCAGACAAAGGTGACGGATGCGGTGATTCCAAAATTAAATGCCGAGAGCTATCTATCAAAGATTTTTTATTTCGCGCATCCCTCCCCCACAAAATAAACACTAAATGTGGCCGTTCGCGATTTAAATATCCAATCGTTGCCGTAGTAAAAGTTTCCCAACCTTTGCCACGATGTGATCCAGCCTTGTGCGCCTCTACTGTCAATACGGTATTTAGTAACAATACCCCCTGTTTTTGCCAAGCACGTAAACTGCCGTTTGGATTAACGTGCTTCCCTATGTCCGCATCAATTTCTTTATAAATATTGACTAGCGATGGTGGCACTGGTTGGCTAGGCGGTACCGAAAACGCCAAACCCTCCGCGGCACCGGGCGTATGGTACGGATCTTGCCCTAGTATCACCACTTTTATTTCATTTAAATCTGTCGCAAATGCCGAAAACACCAATGATTTACGCGGATAAATCGTCCGCGCCTCGTACGCTTCATGCAAAAACCTAGCCAACTCTTCGAAGTAAGGTTTTTCAAATTCACTATTTAAAAACGGTTTCCAACTCTCGTGCATATTAACATTATAACACGATAGATGACGATAAGTATTTAGGGACGGCCATTCCTAGAAACTTAGACCAAACACGCCCCGCGAACACTCTATCCTATTCTACCCCACCCAGATTGGTATAAAATAGCACAACGTAACCAGCCCAACGGTCAAAACAAGTGTAGCCACACACGCCCAGATGAACTTGCTAGCGGTGTTAAATGTTTCACCAGGTCTTTTATGGAAACACTTAGAAAAACACGCATAAATAATCACCATGGACAGCAATAAGCTCCCAGCCCCCATCGCCAAATATGCCACCGGGTGCCAACCCCCACTCGCCCCACCATCCTGCATCGTCATTTCGCCAGGAAAACCACCGCCCATCCCCATCGGCCCACCCATCATGCCCTCCTCGCCATCTGGCAATTCTGGTGGCTCGCAGTTGGTAGTGCCATCTTCAGACTCTTCGCAATTCATTTCTGGCGCTCCGCCAGCCTCTGACATCTCACCATTTTCACCTACTTCTGGCACACTATCGGTGCTAGTATCAGTGCTAGTATCGGTACTATTGTTTGTCCGAGTAGGCGGTTTTGTAGTGGTATTACTATCACTATTTTCTGCTGCCGCTTTACCACGGCCACTTTTTGATATAGTTGTATCTTCAGATTCCATATTTTCTCCTTTTTACAACTTAATTATAAAACATTAATCTTAAGATTTGCTAAAAATAGGGCGCAAGCTTTTGGTAAGCCAAAACTAATACTTTTTGCCAAATATCCTATCAACTCTATTAAGTATGTTACAATATAGATATGGCAAAGTTATATTTTCGCTATGGTGCTATGGGGTGTGGTAAAACCATGCAACTTTTGCAAGTCGCCTTCAACTACGAAGAACGCGGTCATAAAGTTTGCGTCATTAAGCCCGCCACAGACACCAAAAACGGCACCAATCTCTTGACTCGCATCGGCCCCGAACGCAAGACAGACCTTTGCTTCAGCCGTCAATCTGACTTATTTAAAATAATTTCTAACAAATATAGAGATGTTCACTGTGTTCTGGTAGACGAAGCCCAATTTCTCACTCCAGCTCAAGTAGACCAACTCATGCTAGTCACTATTAGGTTAAACATCCCAGTTATGGCTTACGGGCTTAGGCTGAATTTTCGCCTTAAAGATGGTGGGTTTGAGGGCTCCACTCGACTTCTTCAAACCGCCCACGATATTGAAGAAATCAAGACTATCTGCGAGTGTGGCCACAAAGCCACTCTCAACTGTAGATTCTTGGATGGCGAATTGGTCACAGACGGCCCAGACGTATTGATAGACGATGGCAAAACCAAGATTGAATACCGCGCTCTCTGCCCAGCCTGTTATGACAAATATCTACACACGCGTCCAACACCCCTCGCTCAGAAAGGAAAGCTATGTACATCGTAATAGAAGGCCAAGATGGCACCGGCAAATCTACTCAAGCACGCTTACTCGCAGATTATTTTAAAAATCAAGGACGAGAAGTTGCCGTTATGGATGAGCCAGATGGTGATTTGCCTCAAGCCCACGAAATTCACGATTTGATCTTAGTTCAAGGCAAAAAATACGGCCTAGAACCCATGACAAATGTATTATTATTTACTTCTGCGCGCTTAGAGCTGTGGCGCAAAATCGCCGAACCAATCCTTAAGCGTGGTGGCGTAGTAATTTCAGCCCGCAATTATTGGTCCACTATAGCCTATCAAGGTTACGGCGAGGGGGTTTCTCGCAATAAAATTATCAAGATTACCAAAGACGCTCTTCCAGACAAATATTACCACCCAGACAAAAGCATAATTCTCACTGTCAGTGACAAAATTAGATTAGAACGCCAAGGTAATCGTGGCAAAGCTACAGAAACCTTTGAGGCTAAAGTAGGTGATTTTCAACAAAGAGTCAACTCCGCCTACCCCAAAATCGCCAAAGATTTTAACATCCCCATCATAGATGCCTCCGGCACCATTGAAGAGGTATTTGATAAGATAATAAACCTCTTAAGCTTGCAATAAGAGGTTTATTATCTTAGGTCACTTTTCTGCAAACTGCGAATTATATAGTTCAGCATAAAACCCATTAAGTTTCAAAAGTTCAACATGATTCCCTTGCTCTACCACTGCACCATCTCTCATCACTAAAATCAAATCCGAATTACGAATCGTAGACAATCTATGGGCTATCACAAATGATGTACGGTGCCGAGTTAGCTTTTCAAAAGAATCTTGGATTAATTGTTCTGTGCGTGTATCCACGTTAGAGGTGGCTTCATCTAATATCATCATCGGTGGATTTGCCACCATCGCTCGCGCAATAGTGATGAGCTGTTTTTCGCCTGCGGATATGTTATCAGAATCTTCTGCTATTTCGGACTTATAGGATTTTGGCAAAGCCTCAATTACGTGGTGCACATTGCTTGTTTTTGCGGCCTTCACTATATCAGCGTGCCTGGCCTTTAAATTTCCGTAGCGCAGATTTTCTTCTACTGTACCATTAAACAACCAAGTATCTTGAAGCACCATCCCAAACATTTTTCGCACATCTGTGCGTTTCATTTCGCGCGTAGGCGCGCCATCTATTGTAATATATCCAGAATCCGGCTCATAAAATCTCATTAACAAATTAATAATTGTAGTCTTGCCAGCGCCAGTCGGTCCCACTATCGCCACTTTCTGCCCAGGCTTAACTTTTACGGAGAAATTACGGATAACTGGTGTTTCTTTGTCGTAGCTAAAGCAGACATCATGAAATTCAACCGCACCTTTTACATTGTCTATCACCAGTGCAGGTTCTACATCTGGATCTTCTTCTGGCTCTGCCAAAAACTCAAAAATCCGCTCACTGGATGCCAGTAAGGATTGAATTGTGGACATTGTTTGTGCTAATTCTGTAATTGGGCGATTAAAACTAGACACATACTGTATAAAAGCCTGAATATCACCGATATTTATTCGCCCTTCCACTACAAATGTGCCACCCAACGCACAAATTGCCACATAGCCAATATTTGTGAAGATATGCGTAACCGGATAAGACAGTGACGAAAAAATCTGGGATTTTTTTGTGGCGACGGTTAATTTTTGATTAATTTTGTCAAACTCCGCAATTGCATTTTTTTCGTATGAATTAGATTTAATAATAACTCCTCCAGCATAATCTTCTTCTATCCGTCCATCCAATTCCCCCAAAATTGTCTGTCTAGCCAAGAAAAACTTTTGCGCAAACCGGACTATTCTACCTACTACTGCTACAGATATTGGCACCACAATAAATGCAATCAAACTTAGTGGTACAGATATTGTCAACATTATCACCATTACGCCAACTATAGTAGTAATATAACCAGTTAAGTCTGTAATTTCCTGTGAAAGCGAAGTGGCTAGTACGTCTATGTCGTTTGTCATGCGCGACAACACATCGCCATATTTGTGTGTGTCAAAATAAGATACTGGTAACTTATTAATCTTGTCTATAATACGTTCACGCAAAGCCTTAGTATAGCGCGCTGCCACCACCGCCAAGATATAGCCTTGCAGGTAATTCAAGATTCCCGCTCCCACAAATAATCCAATCACTAGCCATATTATTCGCATTATTGCACCAAAATTAATTTCTGGATAAGTAGTTACCGCTATGTTTGTCATATCGCCTAGTAGTTTTGGTGTAAAAATGTTTAGTAGCGAAGACCCCACAGATAGCGTCATTGCTATTATAATCGCCAAGCGATAACGTTTGAGCGATTTTATAAATATCCTAAAAGCGTGTTTTGTGTTTTTGACTTTGCCGGTATTATCTTGCTCGTGTGGTCTAGGCATAAGCCTCCTTTAAAACTGTTCTACCATCTATATTATCCATAGAAGATGCCTTTTGTTTTTGAGCAAGTTTTAACTCGCTTTCATATTCGGCATCAGACAACTGTGATTTTACGATATCTTGATACACTTTACAGTTACAAAGTAATTTCGCATGAGTACCTTTTCCGGCGATTTTGCCATTATCTAGTACAATGATTTGCTCAGCATTTTTTATTGTACTTACCCTCTGCGCCACCACCAACACTACCGCGTTGCGCGTAATAGGCACCAATGCTTCGCGTAATTTTTTATCAGTTTTCATGTCCAAAGCACTAAACGAATCATCAAAAACAAATATATCGGGGTTTTTACAAATCGCCCTAGCAATGGATATCCGCTGTTTTTGTCCACCAGATACATTGGAGCCACCTTGCGCGATATGGGCCTTGTATTTTTTTGGCATTTTTTCTATGAAGCCGTCTGCTTGTGCGATTTTTGCGGATTGTCTTACCTGTGCATCAGTGGCATTCGGCGCACCAAATTTAATATTTGATTCAACAGTGCCACTAAACAACATCCCACGCTGTGGCACAAAGCCAATTTTCTGCATCAAATCATCTTGTTTATAATCTTTTATATTTACGCCGTTTATCAGTATTTCTCCATGTGTAGGCTCATAAAAACGTGGTACCAAGTTTACCAAAGTAGACTTGCCAGACCCAGTAGACCCAATGAAGGCGGTGGTCTGCCCCGCCACGGCTTTAAAGGATATATTATCTAGTACTTTTCCGTCTGCCTCGGCGTAGCGAAAGTCTACGTTCTTAAACTCCACTGATGGTGTTTTTTCCGGCACGCCATTAGTTTGTTCCTTCCAGTGTATTCTGGTTTTAGTATTTAAAACCTCATTAATCCTACCGGCAGACACGTTGGCGCGCGGTAGCATCACAAACAGAATAGATAGCATCAAGAACGACATCATTACCTGTGCTACATATTGCGCAAAAGCGGACATATCGCCTAAGTATGCAAAATCTTTGCTAAGCAACGTAATGCCGATGTATACACATAACAAAGTCGTACCATTAAAAATCACATTTATTAGTGGATTGGTTAATTTCATTATTTTTTCTACAAACATAATCAAGCGCGTTAATTCATCGTTGGCTTGAACAAATTTTTTCTTTTCTGCTTCCTCATTGTTAAAAGCCCTAATTACCTTCAGGCCAGTCAAATTTTCACGCGTGAGCAAAGTAACGCGGTCTATCATTTTTTGAAAGAGTTTGAATTTTGGAATCACCGTCACCATAATAATAATTACAGTCAGCAAAATCGCTGTTACTCCTACCGCAATTATCCAAGTCATATCTGGCGCAGTCTGAATCGCCATTACTAGTGCCAATATGCAAAAAATTGGTGCGCGTAGCATCATGGATAAGATCATCATTACTGCATTTTGTACTTGGTTAATATCGTTTGTAGTGCGGTTGGTCAGCGATGCTGTGTTAAAGTTTTTCAAATCTTCTAGATTTAGACTAATCACTTTTTCAAAAACTGCAAATCTTAAATCACGCGCATAATTAGCTCCCACCGCAGCAGAGAGATAACTAGCCACAAACGAACAAATCGCAGATACTATTGCTAGGCCTATCATTTGCCAGCCAGCTTGCACAATATAATCGGTATTTCCGGTTACGATACCATCGTTAATTATGTTTGCCATCAGTGCCGGTAATTGCAATGTTGTCCATACCTGTGCCCCCATAGCAAGTATCAGTAGTATTACTTGCCACCAGTATGGTTTTAAAAATCTCATTAATCTAAGCATAGTCAGCTTTTTATTCTACCATGTTTCTTTTCCAAATGCAACCTAAAGTAGATAATTGGCCCCATAATAATATATATATAGTACGAGAACAAACGCCAAAACAACATCGCCCAAAACACATAGCCAGTAGACAACGCCGAAAATACCACATAAAACGTACCTTCTGCTGCGCCAGAATTGCCGGGGGTAGGTATAAAATACACTGCAGACATTACGGCTGTAGTCAATGTTAGACAAGACCAATAGTCCATATCTCCACCAAAAGCCGTTAATACAAAAAACGGTATAGATGCTACCAGCAGATTAAATACCGTAGACATTAAAATTGTTTTAATAAAAACTCCGCGAGTTTTTAGAATCAACTTCACGGACCGCACATATTCATGAACTTCTTTTTCGGCCTTTTCTAGAGCCTCCTCGCGGTTTTTGATAATTTTTACTTTGGCAAATAGTTTTACTACAAATTTTATTATATGCGTAGTAGCCTTTGGAAAAAAAGTTGCCATCCCTACCATTACTGGCCAAAATGCATAAAATAACAGCCCTATCCACGCCGTCACAACTAGCGCAGGGTTATCTTGCATTAACCCGCCAAACAAAAATACGATTAATGCAATAATAATAAAACTAATCTGCAAAGAAATCATCCCAAAAATAGGTATAGTAGTAGCCAGCCCAGTAGGCAATTTACTATTTTTGTGCATATAATAAATCTGAAAAGGTTGCCCACCCACCGCCGCCGGTGTTATATTGTCATAGTATCGCCCTAGTAGCACCGTACGGCGCGCCAGCTTCCATGCTTCCCTACGTGAAAAAGCATTGGGTTTGGATAATTTTCTTATCATCAATACATACTTCCCTATCTCAAAAGTAATCGCAATCAAAAAACACAAAGTTGCCGGCAAAAGTAGCCACCAATTTATCTTAATCTCAGATAGCTCTGTAGCACTTTTGGAATTGCCAAATTCGTTAACCGCCGTAGCCACAATCACCGCTACATTTATTAATATAAAAACAATTAACAAAATTGCATTGCGAATTTTACTGCTAGATTTCGCCTTTGGTGATTTTTTTGCGTCAACTTTTTTGTTAGAGTCGGCCATATATAATATATTATACTCTATTATGCCCTATTCTCTGTTGGCTTTTATAATATTTGGATACTCGTCAATCAGCACACGTATACAACCAGCGATTGGTATAGCAATAATCGCCCCAAGTAACCCAAACATATACATGCCAATTACTACTGCACAAAGTATCATCACTGCGGGTAAGTTTAATGCGCTTCCTTGGATTTTTGGTGAGATTACGTTGTTTTCTATTTGTGCATATATTATATATACTATAGCAAATATTACTGCGGATATAGGGCTAGAAAATAGCAAAACCAAAGTAACTAGTGTACCGCCAATAAATTGCCCAAACATCGGGATTAAGTAAAATGTCATCGTAATCATACCCATAGGCATAGCCAAGCTAGACGACACACCAGTAAACAATGATAACAAGAATACTATTAGCCCACTTGCACAACCATCAATCATTGCTACGATTACCTGCCGAGAAACATAAGTAGAAACTACATTTGCCATTTTGGATAATACCTTTTTTGCGACCTGTATGGATTTTTTATTTTCTCTGCCAGCACTGACGCTGTGCCAGATTCTATCCATAATCACTGGCCCTTCCAGCAGGAATAATAATGTTAATACCAATACCAATACAACTTTCATTATTACATCACCAATGCCAGCCACACTTGCCACCACATCGCTACCTAGCACCCCCAGCAAGTTATTAGAGAGCGTTTTTAGGGTGTTGTCTATCTCGCCCTGTAGGTTATCAATACCAATTGTCCGCCCAAAATTGTTAATGCCTTCCCAGCCCCCAAGTGTTTTTTCAAACATTTCTGGCGCCTGCTGAACAAACTTAGCGGTTTCGTTTACTACTACCGGCCCCACTATGGCAATAATCCCACCTATCACCACCACTACCAGTAAATACGCTAGCACCGCAGATGTGGTCTGATGTTTTTTTTCTGTGCCAAAATGTTTCACAAAAAAATTATTCACTTTATGCACCAAAGGCTTCAACGCCAAGGCCAAAAATAAAGAAATACCAATGATGATTAAGCCAGTCAACGCCTTGTAAAGAATAAATAGCACGGCAACTATTATCAACGGAATAGACCAAAACTTCACCATGGTCTTAGTACTAGTAGTTATATATTTTTCCATTTGCCTCCTTATAGAAATATTGTAACATAAATGTTATAATTATGATAATGAAAAATCCAAAAAAGGTTTTGATGCACACTTGTTGCGCACCATGTAGTGTCTATTGTATTGATTCTCTACGTAATGAAAATATAGAGCCTACACTTTTTTGGTTTAACCCCAATATTCATCCATATATAGAATATAAAACTCGGCGAGATTGCTTAAAAGAATATGCTAAGTCTATAAGTGTAAATGCCATATTCAAAGAAAACTATGGCCTAGATGAGTTCTGCAAAAACGTGGTGAGCGATATCCCCAATCGTTGTGCCAACTATTGTTATCGCGTACGCATTGGCGAAACTGTCCGCTACGCCGTAGAAAATGGCTATAATGCTTTTACTACTACGCTTCTCGTGTCACCATATCAAAAACACGAAGAACTAAAAGCCGTTTGTGAAG
The DNA here is from genome assembly GCA_017406745.1 of Candidatus Saccharimonadota bacterium. Taxonomy (GTDB): domain Bacteria; phylum Patescibacteriota; class Saccharimonadia; order Saccharimonadales; family Saccharimonadaceae; genus Nanosyncoccus. The sequence goes on from JAFQXY010000025.1 coordinate 9,409, forward strand.
AATTTGCCGAGTTGGCCGGCATAGAGTTTATTTATCGCGATTTTCGCATTGGCTTTCGCGAGGGGCAAACCAAAGCTCGCGAGCTAGGCCTATATATGCAAAAATACTGTGGTTGTATTTTTTCTGAAGAAGACCGCTACCGCAAGCAAATAGAACGTGATCTTGTATCGGGACAAAATCAGTAGACTAAACGTTTATACTGTATAAATGTTGCAAAAAAACAACACAAAATATTTTTTATGTGCTAAAATATAAGTGCGATATACTAATTATTAATAACTAAAGCCGTTTTCTTTATGTAGAAATCGTCGAGCAAAAACATGGTACCACGATGGGATTCCGTTGCTCGACCGGTTTTAGGTTAGTAATTGGTATATCGCACCCACGTGGTGCCATTTTTAAATAACCAGTGGCACTAGATAAACTAACAAGAAAGGTAAAACAACCATGCCACAGGTCATGCAACAATATAATAAAAGCAAGCAAAATCAAGATAAGCATAACAGTGCAACAAAAAGCAATACAAATAGTTGCTCTTGCGCAAGTAACTATGAATACAACACTAAGAAACCTAACAAAAGTCACATCTTACTTACCTTTTTACCACTCGGCATATTAGCATTAATCACCACCATCAGCTTCTTTTCATTAAGTTCTAGTACCACCAGTGCAGATACTAGCACCAGCTCCACTGCCAAAGTAAATGTAGCAGTAGCCTGTACACTAAGTGGTAGTACCACTACACATGCAGTAGAAGTACTAAATGGTGCATATAATGATAATATCACTGGCACTACACTAAGAACTATTTGTAATGGTAGTGGTAACTATAATATCTATGCAGTAGGCTATACCAACAATACAGAAGGCAATAATACACTATATAGCAGTACTAGTGGCACAATACCTACCGGTACTACCCTAAACGGTACTACTTCTAACTGGGCTATGAAACTAGCAAACAGTACAGGAAATACCGCTACCATAGAAAACAACTACAATACCTTCCAGGTAGTACCATCCACATCTACACTAGTAGCTTCATATAATGCCACTACATCAAGCCAAACTACAGACTCTACATTACAAACTACCTATGGCGTATCCATCTCTCCTAACCAACCTGCTGGTACTTATACTGGGGCGGTGAAGTATACTATGAATTATACGGAATATGCCCCACCGCCTATGTATATGCAAGACTTTACTCTAGAGAGATGTATTGCAGAAGCATCAGATTCAGATCTTACCCTTTACGATAGACGTGATGAAAGCGATTATACAGTAAGATACATCAACGGTGCTTGCTGGATGACGCAAAACTTAAGAATCACTGGTACTATATCCAGTACAAACTCTAACTTTAGCACCAATAGCAGTTGGAATGTAAAAGCCGCAGATCTCAAAGGTTCTAGCTATTCATACACAGAGGCTCAATCCCATGTAGCAGACTCTACAGATGTATCCGCATCTTCATCTGCTACTGGTGGACCATACACAGTAAACCAACTAGGTGCATGGTATAACTACTGTTCCGCTAGCGCTGGTACAGTCTGTAGCCAAACTCAGCTAGATGCAAGTGAAGACATCTGCCCAAGTGGTTGGCACTTACCATCATATAATACCAGCCCGGGTTCTATTAGCGGTATCACATCATATAGTTCTGCCTTTAGTCCTATCTATGGTGGGTACTACTACAATGGCTTGCTCAACAGCGCTACTACGTACGGGCGCTGGTGGTCAGCTACTGCGAGCAGTGCTAACGGTCAGTACAACCTGTACTACTACAATGGTAGTCTGAATACCAACTACAACAACAAGCGCCTCGGGCACTATGTACGGTGTGTGCGTACCTCGTAAAAACCAAATCTTCGGCTCTACAGCTCCTCTATTTTTACCAATTTCTTCTCCCCACTGGCTCGTACTGTCACTTCTGCACGCCCCTCGGCCAAGGTCTTATCAGAAAACACAATGCGGTATGGTAACCCCATCAATTCGGCATCAGCAAATTTCTCCCCAGGGCGCACATTGGCGCGGTCGTCTAATAGTGCGTCATCTAGATGCTTAGCATAAAACTCCTCTGCTACGCTTGCACCAGCTTCACCTATGCCTATCACATGGTAACGAAATGGCGCTACGGATTCTGGCCATACCAAACCTTTTTCATCGGCAAATTTCTCTGCAATTACACCCATTAGGCGCGATACGCCAATGCCATAACAGCCCATATAAACAATTTTTTCGCTATTATCCGCATCGGCAAATTTTAATTCCAAAGGTTCAGAATATTTAAATTTTAATTTAAAGATATTTGCCACTTCCGCCGAGGTGGCTTCTTCTAGCTCTTCCCTAGTAACCCCCAAATCCGCCAACACCTCTGGTAGTAATACTTCTTTATTTAATACTACAGATTTATCGGTATTATAATATACAGTATCCTCTCCTACGGGCAAAAACGTCTGATACTCGTGCGAATATTTAGAGAAAATGCCACCACTAGCAAACGTTTCAAATGTGCAATCTCCTAGCCCCACTCGTTCAAAAATCCGCTCATATGCTTGCTCCACTTCGCCATAAAATCTATCCAAATCTTCTTCAGAAGTATGAAAACTATATAAATCTTTCATCAAGAACTCGCGTCCACGCAAAATCCCAGACTTAGCGCGCAATTCATTGCGAAACTTTGTTTGGAATTGGTAAATATATAATGGTAAATCTTTATAACTAGAAATGTAATTTTTCATCATCTGCACGACTGGCTCTTCGTGGGTGGGAGCCAAACCCAACTCACCACCAGACGACAGCTCCGTTTTAAACCAAATATCTACTTGCTGATTACTAAATCTGCCAGTCTTTTCCCACGGCTCTGGATTTTGCAACGTGGCCATTAACACCTCTTCACATCCAATAGCATTTAATTCTTCACGAATTATTTTTTTGATGTTTTCAATTACGCGTAGTCCCAAAGGTAAAAAATCATATACGCCTGCCATTTCTTTATGTACGTATCCCGCGCGTGTCAAAAGCGCACCATTTTTTGCTATCTCATCCTTAGGTGCAGAACGCAAAGTCTTGATAAAAGTTTTAGATAATCTCATATTATACTAATTATACCATATTTCAGATTATAAACTTCTAATAGCGTCAGCTCTAACCAAATAATATCGTAAGCTATTCTTTTAATTTCTTCGATGCCTTTAGTTGTTGCAACTCTTCGGCAGTAGTATTAACTTGGTATCCTGTAGGATAGGTACCATAAATATAACGCCGGAACATACAAGAATCCGTTTGACAACTATAGTAAAATGCTTCATTTGCTACCCATATAGCAAATTTCCAATTAGTGTCAAACAGTGCAGATGTAGAATCGTCTAGTGTTGCCACCAAGGCATTTTTTACCACAGAATCTAGCCTATCATAAAGTACTTTCCAATCCGAACGTTCCACTAATGCATGTTCAAAACGTACGCGATTATTCGTAATATCTTTGAATATATTAATGGAACTAGTTGTATAAATGTCTGTAGGCGAATCTTTGCAACCAGTAAAGTTTAGATTGTCCGCGTCGAGTGCAATGTTTGCCAACGTAGGGTAACAACCCTCACTATTGTTTTGGTTTATCGCAAAAGCCTTATTGTCTTTGTAATTATCGTGTACGGACACCACGTCCTCTATTTTAATAGCGTAATTCATAGATTCGCCGCCAGATTGTTTTAGGTAAGTCACCCCTATCACTCTATGGTCTGAATCCAAAATCAATGCTCCACCCGAAGAACCGGGGGATATAGCAGCAGTGGTCATTATCCCATGTTCAGAAGTCTTACTGCTAATAATCCCCTCAGATACCACATTGGATTCGCTCAACGGGTTTCCAATTGCTAAAACCTTATCTCCAACCTTTGCGTTTTCCGAGGAGCCAATCCGGATAGGTGTCAAAGTATGATCCCACTCTATTATAGCGATATCCTTAATCGGATCAAAAGCAATAATATTGGTGGCTTTACCCTCTACGTCAGCAGAAGTTTTTATTTTGATAGAATCGGCCCCTGCAATTACATGGTAGTTTGTCACGATATAATTATCTTTAAACATCGCAAAACCACTACCAGAGCCACACTCGTAGTCTAAATCGTTGCACGCTTCAATTTGGATAACTGATTCCTGTACAGATTCTAGCGATGGTACTATATTTTCCCGAATTAGGAAAAACGCCCCAATCGCCAATATCGCGCCCAGCGATATTTTGGTGGCTGGATGATGAATTACCCGCCCCACTGGTCCATAATTTTTCTTTTTTGCTAAAGATTTTTTACTACTTTTTGGTGAATATTTTATTATTTTGGCCTTTTTTATGCGTTTTTTTGCTACTGATGATTTATTTGAATTAATTTTACTCGCAAAAAAACCTTTTTTAGCTTTTGCACGACCTTTGGATTTGCCGTTTTTGGAATTTTTTGTTTTTTGCATGTTTATTTTTTCTCTTATGCTTCAAGTATAGCATAATAATTATAAAATGCAAGGCAATAAACTTAATCTCGGTCTCCTCGTATAATTCATCAACAAAAACTGGAGCTTTCGCTCCAGTTTTTAGCTAAGCCGTGGTATTAACCAAAGATTATTTAATAACTTTAGTAATAACACCGGAGCCAACGGTCTTACCACCCTCGCGGATAGCAAAACGGTCTTGCTCGTTCATAGCGACAGGTGCAAGTAGCTTTACCTTAAAGGTAACTTGGTCACCAGGCATTACGATTTCTTTATCAGCAGGTAATTCTACTTCACCGGTTACATCGGTGGTACGGAAGTAGAATTGTGGCTTGTAACCCTTAGAAAATGGAGTATGGCGACCGCCTTCCTCTTTCTTCAAAATATAAACCTGTGCCTCAAACTCAGTATGAGGAGTAATGGAACCAGGCTTTGCAATTACTTGGCCACGCTCAATCTGATCGCGCTCAATACCACGGAGTAGTAACCCTGCGTTATCGCCTGCTTGACCTTGGTCCAAAGTCTTGTGGAAGGCCTCAATACCGGTCACTACAGACTTTTGTGTGTCTTTTAGACCAACGATTTCAACTTCATCGTTTAGTTTTACGATACCCTGCTCAATACGGCCAGTAGCTACAGTACCACGACCTTTGATTGAGAACACGTCCTCAATAGGCATAAGGAATGGTTTGTCTAGATCATGCTCTGGGATATCAAAGTATTCATCCATGGCAGTAACAAGTTCCATGATAGCGTCTTCGTTTTCTTTATCGCCCTCTAAGGCCTTGGTAGCAGAACCTTTAATAATAGGTGCATTGTCGCCATCAAAACCGTACTTATTCAAAAGATCACGTACATCCATTTCTACGAGCTCAACCAACTCTGGGTCAGCCAAGTCCATTTTGTTTAGGAATACGATAATCTTTGGTACGTTTACTTGGTGAGCCAAAAGCACGTGTTCACGAGTTTGTGGCAATGGGCCATCGTTGGCAGCTACCACAAGGATAGCACCATCTACCTGCGCAGCACCAGTAATCATGTTTTTGATATAGTCTGCGTGCCCAGGCATATCTACGTGTGCGTAGTGGCGTTTGTCAGACTCATACTCTTGGTGGGAAGTAGCGATGGTAATACCACGAGCCTTTTCCTCTGGAGCGTTATCAATCTGATCATAAGCGACTGCCTTGTTTACGTCACTAGGTAGTCTTTTTGCGAGAACATTTGTAATCGCAGCGGTTAAAGTAGTTTTACCATGGTCAACGTGACCCATGGTACCCACATTAATATGTGGCTTGGAACGGTCAAAATTTGCCATCCAGTATTCTCCTTTTAATTTTATTTACGTCTGGAGCGCTAATAAAAACCAGCTCCAAATCTCTACATTACTATTTTAGACTATTTTTTTAATCTTGTAAAGAGTATTTTTGAATTTTCTCTCTAAAATCTCAAAAACAAAAACCCTCCAGTTTTCAATTCTGGAGGGCTAAGCCTATATTTAGTAAGAAGTAGCTCTGTATATATTGAAGGTGGCGTTTTCTAGTACATCTTCATCCAAGCTAGAAAGTGTAAACGCGTTCTTGGTAACAGACTGACCAGGTGCCAAACTCTCTGCCGAAACATAAGATTCATCAATACGATTACCGTTTTCATCCAAAGCTTCAATATTAATAGAAAACGAAAGGGTTTTATCGGAGATATTTTTGATGGTAACCACCAAGCCCTTATCGCTCCAGCTGTCATTGATATCCTGGTATCCTTCAATGGTTACATCTACAGTCTTGCCTAGTGCACTGTTTTCATAGTCATCTCGAAATTCGCTAACTATACCACCAAGCTCCTCATTCCAAGTGTTTACGATGTTCTCGGCAGTTTTTACGGCAATAACGTTCATTACGATACCAACTACAATGGCTACAGCGCCTAGAATTGTTGCAACTAATGCCTTGTGACCCTCCGCTTTTTTAACTAGGCCAATAATACCAAAAATTAGTGCTAGTGCACCTAGTATGTATGCAACCCAGTACATTAGAGGGATAAATGCAAACACCACACCAATGATGCCCAGCACAAACCCAGCGGTATACATACCGGTGGATTCAGATTTTGTATTTTTTGTTGCCATAAATAGCTCCTTATTTAATTTAATTCCATTATAACATAGATTTTAAAAAACTTAAACAAAGCTGTACTAGCTCAAGACATTTGAGATTTTTTAAGATCTCCTCTTGTATTAAAGTATAGCACATATTCACTAGGTGTCATGTAATTTATGGATTGATGTGGTCGTTCATCATTATACCAATTTATATATTTTTGGAGTTCCAG
>JAFQXY010000026.1 GCA_017406745.1 Candidatus Saccharimonadota bacterium
CTTAACCGAGAAGTATGTTTATCCACATAATCCCAGTTCCTAAAATAGCCGTTTAGATATATAATCATTAATAGATCTCCTTTCTTGGTTATTTGGTTTTAACTAATTATAAAGGAGATCTATTTTTTTGTTAATTACGCGTGCAAGAAGCTTCACTGTGAGAAGGTTACGCTTCGTGCGCGCTTTGTCTCAAATGTGTTTGATCTAGTATAGCATAAAGTTTGATTTTGCCTTAATATCTTTCGATTATAATGAATAATGCAATAAGGTCTACATAATTCATTGTATCTTAAGAGCTTTGCGATGTGGTAAAATAGAATTAAATAAAGTGGAGGAATTATGATAAAAGTGAATTTTAGCTCAGAGGTAGATGAAGCAAGGACAAAACAGATTTTGGCAGAAATAAAGGCTGACCCGATGGGTGGCTGGATGGAATTGCCTCATAAATATGATGTGGGGGAATTGGCGCGAATTAAAGAGGCGGCAAAAAAAATACAGGAAGAATCTGAGTATTTGGTGTGTATTGGTATTGGCGGGTCGTATTTGGGGCATAGAGCGGTGATAGAGGCGCTAAGGCCGGAGAGCGAGGTAAAAATTGTATATGCAGGCAATTCTTTGAGCGCTAGAGAGCTACAGTATGTGATGAATGAAGTGGGCGATCATGATTTTTCTATTAATGTGATTTCTAAATCTGGAACTACACTGGAGCCAGCAATAGCTTTTGATGCGTTTAGGGCAAAGTTGGTGGAGAAATATGGAGCAGAGGAGGCTGGGGGGCGGATTTATGCAACTACGGATGCCAACAGGGGAGCTTTGCATGATGAAGCGGTGGAAAAGGGTTATACGCGGTTTGTGGTGCCAGATAATATTGGGGGTAGATATTCGGTGTTGACGGCGGTGGGGATGTTACCGATGTGTGTGGCTGGGGTAGATGTTGATAAATTACTAGAGGGTGCAGGTGAGATGTGTGCTAGCGATTTTGAGAAGTGGGACGGTGTGGATTTGGTGGCGAATCCGGCGGTGCAATATGCTTGGATGCGGCATATTTTAAGAGGAAAAGGTTATGATACAGAGGTATTTGCAAGTTTTGAGCCGGCGACAATATATTTTAACGAGTGGCTAAAACAGCTATTTGGCGAGAGTGAAGGTAAGGAACGACAAGGTGTGTGGCCGGCTAGTGTAGTATATTCTACGGATTTGCATTCGTTGGGGCAATTTATGCAGGATGGGCGAAGAAATATATGGGAAACGATTATTGATTATCCTACGGATGAGACAAATGCTAAGGTGGTGCAGGCAGTGCGGACGGCGCATGGGGCTGGGGGAATACCAGTGCTGACTATAGGCGTGCCGTCTTATGATGAAAAAGGGTTTGGGGAATTGGTTTATTTCTTTGAGCTGGCATGTGCTCTAAGTGCCAAATTAGCAGGGGTGAATCCATTTGACCAACCTGGGGTGAAAGCATATAAAAACGAGCTGAAAAAATTGATGGCGGAGTAGGACGGGGGTGGCGATATTTGAGATTTTATATTAAGTTCATATTTTGATAAAATGTGTGGTATAATATGCTTATGGATAAACTACAGTTTGATGGGCCTGTGGTGCTTGCAATCTTGGATGGCGTTGGGTTGGCGCCAGATGGTGTGGGCAATGCAGTAAGTAAAGCTAGGACGCCGTTTTTGGGGAGTGTGGCGCGGAATTATTTACATGTGGCACTTAATGCTTCAGGAGAGGCTGTGGGGCTGACACCTGGGCAAATGGGTAATTCTGAAGTGGGGCATAACACGATGGGTGCTGGGCGAGCTTATCGGCAGGGAATTGCGCAAATAAATGAAGCCTTTAAAACGGGGGAAGTGTTTAACTCAAAAGCTTGGCAAGGAGCGATAAGCCGTGTATTAGGCGAAAAAAACAGAGGTAATATTGACAAAGATGGTGAAATGTGGTATAATAGAGAGGTGAGTCCTGCAACGCTACATTTTGCAGGGATTTTTTCTGATGGGGGAGTGCATAGCGACATTGCTCATTTGGAACAAATGATAGAGCGGGCTTATGCAGAGGGGGTGCGAAAAATGCGCGTACACGCGATATTTGATGGGCGCGATGTGGCACCACAGTCTGAACCACGTTATATACAGAGGTTTGAGAGTTTTGTGGCGCGATTTCCAGATGCAGATATAAAAATAGCTTCTGGTGGTGGCAGGCAAACTACAGTGGCAGATCGTTATCAAGATGATTGGCAAGTGGTGGCACGCGGTTGGGATATGATGGTAAATGGTCAAGCGGATTTTTATTTTAAGACACCAGTAGAGGCAATACAGATTTTGAGGCGCATTGATCCGGAAGTGCAGGATCAAAATTTGCCAGCTTTTGTAATTGTAGATGAAAACGAGGAGCCGGTGGGGCGGGTGCAAAAGGGCGACGCTTTGATTTACTTTGATTTTAGGGCGGATAGAGCGATAGAGATAGCGATGGCGTTTACGTATTGGGATTTTCCATATTTTAATAGGGGTGATTATCAACCAACGGATGTGTATTTTGTGGGGATGACAGAGTATAATTCTGATACTCATGTGCCAGAGCATCGTTTGGTGGAGCCAGTGAAGCTAGACAAAACTTTGAGTCAGTTTTTGGATGAGAGAGAAATATCTCAGTTGGCGGTGACGGAGACGGTAAAGTTTGGTCACATTACGTACTATTTTAATGGAAATAGTTATGAGAAAGGCAATAAAGAGGAATTTGTTCAGATAGATACTTATGATGGGCCACACGAGGTAAGGCCGTGGATGCGAAGCGCTGATATTGCTGATGCAGTGATTGCCGGAATGGATGAGTTTAAGTTTATTAGACTAAACTTTCCTGGGGGTGATATGGTAGGGCATACTGCCAATATTGAGGCTACGGTGGTGGCGATGGAGGCAATAGATTTGGCGTTGGCGCGGATAGCAGTAGAGGTAGATAAGCGTGGCGGGGCATTAGTAATAATAGCAGATCATGGCAATGCGGAGGAACTTTTGGACGCAAATGGCAAGCCTAAGACTTCACATACCACTAATCCTGTACCATTCATCATTTACGATAATACAGTAAATCGTGAAAAGTATAGGTTGGCTGAATTATTTGCGCCTAGTTTGGCAAATTTGGCGGCAACTATGGCAATGTTGCTTGGGCAAAATGATTATCCAGTGAGTTGGGAGCGTCCGCTGATAAGCGTGAATTAGTGTAGTTGGCTGTTTTTGAGCGGTTTTTGTGATATAATGTGGGTATTATGATTACGAAAGCTATTATTCCCGTGGCGGGGTGGGGTACACGGAGGTTACCAATTACTAAAATTATTGAAAAATCTATGCTCCCTGTGGGGAATAGGCCGTTGGTGGATTATTCGGTGCAAGAATTGATTTCTGCAGGGGTAAAAGATATTTATATGGTGATTTCTAATGTGGAGCCGTGTCAGGTGCAAGAGTTTTATCGCGATAATTTGGCGCTAAATGAATATTTGGTGGCACGAGGAAAGTCTGATAGGTTGGCTTTGGCGAAAACTTTGCCGGATGACGTAACAATACATTACACTGTGCAAGATCCATCTGGTAAATATGGTACGGCTGTGCCAATTGCGATGGTGGTAGAAGAATATAAGATTGATGAACCGGTGTTGGTGTTTATGGGTGATGATTTTATTTGGAATCCAGATGGGGAGAGTGCTGCGGAGGCTTTGATAAAAGCGTCTGATGGTAAAGAGTCTGCGATTTTGGGAGTGGAAATACCGCGTGAAAATGTGGAAAAATATGGGGTTCTAGAAGTGGTGGATGGTAAGTTGACGCAAGTGGTGGAAAAGCCCAGTGTGGCGGAGGCGCCATCTAATTTGATTAATGTGTCTAAATATGTAATGACGCCAGATCTTTTGCAAAAAATTGTCAAATACGTTAATGACCATGATTTTGGTCCAGCGGAACAAGAATTTATGGTGACAGATCCGATAGATGAGTATATTCGTGATGGTGGAGTGATGCGGGTGGCGTCTACTGTGGGCGAATACTTGGATGGTGGCTCTGTAGAGGGGTGGCTGCATGCTAATAATGTGGTGTGTGGATAGGAGCTAGCGAGCTTGGTGCGTGGTTTGATAGAAGTTTAAAAAATAGGGATTTTATCCCTGTTTTTTGTAACTTGGTGGGGCTTAATTAATCAGGTTTTAACAATATATAGAGAAGATATACGAAAAAAACTCAGTCACATTTATGATATAATCAAGTTATGAATAAGACTGTTTTGATAACTGGAGGGGCTGGCGGGATTGGTAGTGCCACCGCAAAGAAATTTGCAAAACAAGGTTATGATATTGCGATAAATTACTATTCTAGCGATGATAAAGCCATTGAACTAAAAAACAGTATCCTGTCGGAATACCAAGTGAAAGCAGAAATTTATAAAGCAGACGTCTCTGATGAATCACAAGTATCTGACATGATAGATAGAATTAAAAATGATTTTGGTAAAGTTGATGTTTTAGTAAATAATGCCGGTATTGTTTATGATAGGGATTTTGAGGATATTACGATTGAACAGTTTAAGAAGACTCTTTCAGTAAATGTTATCGGAGCATTTATTGTTGCGAGAGAAATTAGAAAAATAATGCCAGATGGGGGGGCGATTGTAAACGTCTCATCTACCAACGGAACTAAAACTATATCTCCAGAATGTCTTGATTATAATATATCTAAAATTGGACTCCAAAGTCTCACTAGAGATCTAGCCTTTCAATTTAGGCCAAGTATTAGGGTAAACGCCGTTGCCATCGGCTGGGCAAATACGGACATGAATAAGGATTTGCCAGACGACTACATCAAAACTGAATTGGAGAAAATATATTTAGGGCGTTTTGCTAAACCTGAAGAGATAGCGAATGCAATTTATTTCTTAGCTAGCGACGAAGCAAGCTATGTCAATGGCAGTATTCTAACAATCGACGCAGGATATTAATCAACAGATCTAGACAAATGAAACTGGTGCAAAAAAATAGTCGTATGTTTTTGTGAGGGATTTAACAGATAAAATTATAGAGGTAAAACACGATTTTTAATGTGTTTTTTGTCGCAAAAATAGCATAAAATAGCCCTCTATATTAACGAGGGATTTAACAGACACTTATAGGTTACAGAATAGTTGAAAGTTATTTTATAAACCGTTTGGTGGAACTTAATTAACCAGGTTTTAACAGCGTATAAAGAAGATCCGTGGGGAGAACTACAGAATTGCGAATATGATATAATGAATGTATGAAAATAATTTTAGGATCTTGGGGCTTGTCTACTGAACCGATTATCAAGACTTGCGAGGATTTAATAGGAAAAAATCGTGAGAATATCAATATCGCCATTATTAATGAAGCAATCAAAGGCGAATCCGGCGACCATCGTTGGTTCGTAGAGGAATTGCAGCACTTGTCTGGAATTATTGGCGGCAACATGGAATTTATCGACATCCAAGCTCACCCATTAAACTATATAGAGCAACATATTGCGGCGGCTGATTTAGTGTATTGTTTCGGAGGAAATACAGACTACTTAGCCAACATATTCATTAAGACTGGCTTCGATAAAATATTGCCTAAAATCTTAGCCGAAAAGGTTTGGGTTGGAAGTTCTGCCGGATCTTGTGTCTTGTGTCATAAAGAATCAGAAGAAACACAAAAAGCGATTTATAAAGAAAAGTGTGAAACTGACCATTTTATGGACATTATACCTATCATTTTATTGCCACACCTGCATGGTTTCTACAAATTCGATAAAAAAGAGGTAGGAGATGCATCCAAGCTAACCGACTTGCCAGTTTATGCTTTATCGGATGAAGCAGCAATAATCGTAAACGATGACAACCCGCTAAAAATTATTGGCAAAGACTATCTAATCGCCGAAAAAGGTATGATAAAAACGCAAGGTTAGGGATTTAACAGAAAAATTACAGAGGTAAATCACGATTTTTGGCATGTTTTTGTCGTAAAAATGACACAAAAATAGCCCTCTATTTTTACGAGGGATTTAACAGAATCGCAAAGAGTGGGGATAGGTTGCGGATTATTTTATAAACCTTTTGGTGGGCGAGAAGGGACTTGAACCCTTACGGTATTGCTACCACAAGATTTTGAGTCTAGCGCGTCTACCAGTTCCGCCACTCGCCCATTAGAACCTCTGAGTTTGATACTCGGGGGTTCTGGTATTATTTTAACATATTTTTTTGATTTATGCTATAATTTTATTATGGAATCTGATAATGGTGGGCAGTCTTTGGGTGGCTCGCAAATGTCTAATGATTTACAGAGACGAGCCGCGGCAGAAATCGCCAGAAAAAAAGTATTGGCGGCTTATGCTGGGCGTGCTCAACAGATGGGGAGCGGGAGACAAGACGTAAGTGATGTTGGGGCGCGAAGTGTGAGTAGTACTGAAATGCGAAGTGGTATGGAGGTGCGTGGTAGTATGAACGCACAGAGCAATATGAGGGTGCAAAATGGCATGACTGCACAAAGCTCTGGGGCGTCGCACATGAAAGATGTGCCAATGCAATCTAAGATTAATTCAGAATCTTGGAAAAAATATCATTCGGCGTGGCAGGATTATTATCAGAAATACTATAGTGAATACTACTCTAATGTGGCACGTGAATATATTGCTAAGGAGCGCCTAAAAGATGCGCGAGCACAGGCAGAAGAAGACGAAATAGTTTATGCTTTGACAAAAGCTAGCGGTGGCAAAGGTGAAAGCAAAATGGGGTTAGCATTGGGGCAAGGGAGCGCGAGTGATAGTTCCGACTCTAATCTTGTAGATGGCAATGGAATAAGGGAGCAATTAAGGCGGAAGGTACGCTCCAGGGCTACTGATAGTGCAAAAAAAACGAGGCGCTTTCGTAAGTTCATACCATTGATGGCTGGGGTGGCGGTGGTGCTTTTGATTTTGTTTTTACAATATAATCGTTTGATTTTTGCGCCAATTATGGCTTATGTGTCGCCTGGAAATGTTCCAGCGAGCGAGATAGAAGCAATAGACCCCACAATTACACAGGTGGTGTCACCAGAATCGCGATTAATTATACCTAAATTAAATGTAGATGTGCCGGTAGACATGGATGTGGATTTGAATGGGGTGATGGATGCAATGGTAAATGGAGTGGCACACTACCGGATTGCGGGGGCAAGCGCTTACCCTGGGGAGATTGGTAATTTTATTATTACAGGGCATTCGGCTGGAGATGTATATAGTAGTAGCCCTTATAAATATATATTTTCGGGGTTGGAACGGTTGGCTGAGGGGGATTTGATTTATGTGAATTATAAATCTGTGCGTTATACTTATCAAGTGACTAAGAAAGAAGTGATAGAGCCTACCAACGTGGCGGCATTGGTGGTGCAGACAGACAAGCCACTAATTACATTGGTGACTTGTACGCCACTAGGGACATCTAGGTATAGATTATTGGTGACTGGTGAGCAAATATCACCAGTGTGGGATGAAAATACGGCAAATGAACAAGAAGCTAGCCAAGCAACGCCCATAATAGAAGACGTAAAAGAGATGCCAGCCAATGAGCCTAGTTTCTTTGAGGGGATTTGGAATTGGCTAACTGGTGCTTGATGAACTGCTTGATGGGTTGATTGATGGATTAATTAATTGATTGATTGATGGTTGTTAAAGGTTATTTGTTTATGACTTCGCGGATTATTTTGCCGTCACTGAAGTAATAGAGCCATTTGTCGTTGGTAACGGCAACTGGGAAACGTTCGGAGACGTTTTTAGAAATGATACGGCGATTTAGGCCGTCAAAATCGTATACGATGAGTTGGCCATCGCTAATTGAGTAGAGCATATCGTGATCTAGCCAGCCGTAGTGGGAGGAATCTATGGTCCACTCGCGGACGGACTGGGCTTCCATATCTAGAGTGGCAAAGTTTGTGTTACTGGTGGCTTCGATAAACTCGCCAGCGTGCCCGACTTTTAATTGGGTGGGAGTAAATGCGAGGGTGCTAGAGAGTATTTTGGCGAAATCATCTTTTTTGTAGAGAGTGAGGGTGTTTTGTGCGAGCGTGGTGATGTATTTGTCATCATAAAATTTGCTAATAGTGACTTGGGCGGGGGTGGATGATCCGGTAAGTGTGGTGATTTTGTTTTCTCCTAGCTTGAAATAGCCGATATAATAAGGATATGAGGTGCTTGGCGAGGATGCGGGATCTGTGGAGATGGTGTCTTGAGATGATGTGGAGTCTGGTGAGGGTGTGGTGGTGTTTGATGAGGGGGTGGTGGCATCTGTAGAGGTGTCTGTAGCGGTGGAATTATCTGGTGATTTGGCTGAGAAGACTATTTCGGAGTTGTAATGGTCAAAATCTACAATATCTTTTATTAGAATAGAGGAAATTTGACGGCTAGCAACATCTATTTTGTGTAGATTGCCATCGCGGATGGCAAGTAGGGTATTGGCGGAACTGTCAAGGATTTTGATGCGGGAAAAATCTGTAGCAAATTCGTGGGTAAGATTGATGCTGGATTTGGTGTCTTTGGGGTTTAGAATGACCCATTCGGTAGTGTCGTCTGACTTGACTTTAAATAATACGTGGGAATTGTCTTCGCTCCAATCTGCGCTAATAATTTCGCCGTTGAACAGGCCAGTAGTGGCGCCATCTGCCATGCTAATGGATGAGAAGATGGAGGAGATGTCTATTTTGGAGGGGGATGGGGATTCGTCTTCTAGGGGGAGGAGGGACCACGAGGTGGTGTTGTTGGCTAGAAGTAAGTGATTACCATCTGGTGAAACGGTGGCAAAGGTGACGATTGAAGCGTCGTATACAGGAGTGGTAGTGCGAGAATTGAGAAAGAGACGAGGATAGTGAATACGATAAAGAAGCCCCTCGGTGATATTGATGGTGCGCGACCAAGAATCGTAGCCGTCTTTGGTGAGGGTGATGGTATGCTCGCCTGCAGAAAGGACTTTGCTAGTATTGGTGCGCTCTAGCCAAGAGGATGTGGTGCCGTCTATGTCAATGGTGGCGCCGGTGGGGATAGAAGAAATTTGTAGCATGCCTTGACGCTCTACTTTGAGATCCGAATTGAGCCAATAGCCAGATACTAGTAATGCTAAGACTATTACGGAGGCTATGATTGCTAGTACCATGATGGCTTCAGAAGCAATAACTTTGATACTGTGGCGACGCTCGCGGTCTTTGAAATCCATATTTATATTATAACACGAAAAATGTGTAAAATTAGCTCTTGCGTTTTGGAGCGTAAGCGTGTATTATAGTAATAAGGAAAAACATGGTAGATAACAAAAATAAGAGCAAAAAGCGCGAGGGAGTAATAGCGCACCGCAAGGTGCAATCTTCAACTGTGACCAATCGGCGAGGGGCGAAGACTACGCCTAAGATCCAGAAGTTTTATAGAGAAGAGTTGAGTAATCAGAAAATGGAGCAGACGATGCCTAAGGCTAGCCGGCAGATTAAGGTAGAGGTGGCAATGCCGGAGGAGCAGATGATGATGCCGGAAAATCAAGCAGAGATGGTAATGCCAGAGGGGCAGATGAAAATGACGATGCCAGAGAAACGGGCGGAAATGACGATGCCAGAAGTGGATATGAGTGGTGTACATGAGCAGATGCGGAGTAGGGTTGCTGGGGTGCAAGAGCCAGCAAAGATGACTGCAAAAGAAATCAAAAAGCAAGAGATAGATAAAGTGATGGCTGAGGCAGTGCGTAAATCCGCCAAGGAAACTAAAAAATCTCCAAAGAAGTTTAAGGGGGTGGGGATGGATTGGAAGCGAGTGTTACTGGCGCTTGGTTGTGCAGGGGTGATAGTTTTTGCAATTGCGTATTTTGTGAATATTAATTCACCAGATATTTCCATGAAAGTGGCAGCTATGCAAACTGGTATAGATGCATCATATCCATCTTATACGCCAAGGGGATATTCGTTGACAGATATTACGTCGGAGAGTGGCAAAATTACATTAAACTTTAAGGAATCTAGTACTGATGATGGGTATTCGTTGATTGAGGAAAAAACTTCTTGGGATTCTAATGCACTGCTGAATAATTATGTGAAAGATGAGTTTAGTGACTATTCTACAATTAAAGAGCAGGGGCTGACTATTTATATAAGCGGTAGTAACGCAGTATGGGTAAATGGTGGCGTGCTATACAAGATTAAAATCTCGCAAGGTTCACTGACTAAAAAACAGATTATTACTATTGCGACATCGCTGTAAAATACTGGTGTTTGTAGGGAGTAGGAACGCTGGGGGAGAGTAGTACTACATAAAGGGTTCAAAAGCTTTGCAACACTTGCATAGGCGTCATACCTAGTGTTGTATGTATTCTAGCATAATTATAATAAACTAGATAGTTCTTTATATTTTTAGCCACATCTTGGAGGCATTTACCAGTATACGGACCA
>JAFQXY010000027.1 GCA_017406745.1 Candidatus Saccharimonadota bacterium
CTAGCTTACGGTATTCCTCAGATAAGCCATTAATTCTATCTCTTGTAACTTGATTTATCATATCTTTATTATATCAAACTTTGCGTTAAAAATCAAGGTTAGAGATAATTTTAAACGTAAAGTTACGGAATCTATACCATTGACATTGTATTTCTTTCATTTTCTTCATTGGTAATGTTTTAGGCCTCTACGGCTCCAGTAAAGCCATATTTTCTTAAAAGTTCGAATGGAGCGAAGCGACATCCCCATGGAGTGCGAAGCACGACATCCCCATGGAGCGAAGCGACATCCGGTTGAAATCTTCTTGATTTTGTGGCGAAGCGCCTGAATTTGTTCGAATTGTTCTTCGGTGAGCATTGGCTTAAAATCCGGTAGGATTTCTCGTAAATCTACTTTTTGACCACCTTGGACAAGCACACCATAGTAAATGGATCGTATCCCTCGATATACATTTCCAAGCCGCGTTTTACTAGGTCAAAGTTCTCGTCCGGCTTACCATGTGATGTCTATTTTCGCATCTTGCGAAGGAAGGCTTTGGCATCTTCGTTTACGCGATGGGAATCGCAGATCTTAGAGATGACTTTATTGAAGGTCCAGTCTGGCAGATAAGAAGTCGTGAGATAATCGGTAGTAGTGGAAGGATATTTGATAAAACATTCTGCGATTAGCCAAGCGATGGCCATGCGCACGTAGTGTGCCTTGTGGTTACGAAGTATCTCGATGCGATCGAAGATAACGTTTAAATATTCGGGCTTGACATAGCTGGCGAGTAAAAACACCAATCCTGCGCGAACTGTATAATCAAGGTTTGACTTCAAAAGCGCTTCGATTTTGTTTTCGAAGAATTCGGTTTCGTGGTTGTGAATTAGTTTGGCATAGCTCGTGCAGAAAGTGTCACAGTTACACCAATCGTCAATATATTCAATTTGTGAATCGAACCATGGGAGACTTTCTTTGAAATCAAGTCGGCAAATCATCATTCCGCGGGCGAGTACTTCTTCGAATACGTACGGCTCAATTTTGATGAAGCTCGTAAGCCTATCGAAGGAGATTGTTTTGACAATTGCGCGAATTTTGGGGATGCGAACGCCCAGAAATGGGCGTTCGCTGGGGATACCTTTCATGGCGAAACTTCGGAAAGCGTCGTCTGCGTAGGATGTTAGTTCGGTTTGAAGCTCTCGGTAGGATTGAATCATGTGACGTCTTTCTCGTGCAATTGATACTAGTTGTTCGGTACAGGGTTAGTTTAGTATTGCAATTCCGCAGTTTAGGTATGCGGCGAAGGTGCACCATATAATATATGGTAGTAACATCCAGAAGGCAGGGCGGGAGATTTTATAGGTCTTTACCATGAGAATAATAATTAGTATCCACATTACCATTAGCCAGACAAAGGCAGGCCAGTACCAGCCGAGGTTAAAGAAGAGTGGGGTCCAGATGAAATTGAATACTAGCTGGATTCCGTAAATAATGAGGGCGGTTTTGCTGGCAGATTTGTCGGTGGCTTTTCTGGAGTCATGGCCTTTTTTCCAAATGAGGTAGCTAGCAAGACCCATTAGAATGTAAAGAATTGACCAAGCAACAGGGAAAAGCCAGGCTGGTGGAGCGAGTGGCGGTTGGTTAAAACTACCGAATTTACTCATGGCATCGCGTGTGAAAAGTGATATGATAAATCCGCCACCGAGTGGTACGGCGATAGCGAGGGCGATACGCCAGATTTTACCCCAAGTGGATAGTTTTTGATTTTTCTTTTTGTTTGGCATTTTGTTTTTCCTGTTTAGTTAGTTCTATTTTACCACAAAATTGGAGGCTGAATAATAGTTTTGTTGTGTATTGTCTGCAGGGTTATTTACTGGCGAATCCGGCGGTGAGCCTCGTTATGTTTCAAGTTGGGATTTAAACGTTGAAGATTATCAGACGGCAGTAGATTTCTTAAGTAATCAAGACAATGTTGATCCAGAAAAGATTTCCATTATTGGGATTTGTGGCTGGGGTGGTGTGGCGCTTGAGGCTGCCTGCATCGATACTCGTATTAAAGCTACTGTTTCTTCCCCAGTTTCAGAATATTCATTGTGTTACGCTTGGCGGTAGTAGCATAAGGGAAAATAGTTTTTGTTATTATGCGTTTGAGCTTATTGTCGATTATGGTTCCAGTAGATAATTGCCGATATTAGGCTACCGATTGTCAACATACTGCCAATTGATACCAGTAAAATATCGTTTTGCCAGGAATTAATTGTGGCGGTTAAACTTATCCGATCATAAAGAAACATAGTGTGGTCTTTTAGATCTGTCGCTTCTTCTGTCCCATTTGATATGCATGGATAGGTGTCTTGGATAATTGTTCCATTGTTCTGTTCATATAGTTCTTCATTGTAACAAAGTGCTGGAGCATCTGAAACTCCAATTAGGTTTTTTCTGAATACGCTTAGTTGGTTAATTCCATAAAAAGTAATGGCGCCAAATATTAAGGCCATTAATATAAATAAAGCTGTGTTAATTTTAATTCTTAATGATGGCTTATTGTTTTTGGATTTCATTTTGCCCTTTCGCTTATTTATTATGTTTAAATTATAGCACAGTGACTAAGTTAAGATATTGGTTTTGGAAGATAATATATGAGGCTAGATTTTGGTGTTGCTGGTAATAAACAGAATAGTACCAATGAAAGTGATACAAAGAATAAGACCTTGACAGCTTGAGCTTTTTGACGGCTTTTTTGTGCCAATGAGAGCGACGAAGGCAAAGATATAATATAAATAAAATATGGAGAAGAATATGATGTCTTTGTTTTTGCAATTCTTACTCATATTGTAGCATATTTCGTGTATAATAAAAGAAGATATGAAGAATAAGCGCGAAAAAATTGTAGTTCGGACTAGTGTTATTGGAATTTGTGCCAATTTGGTGTTGGTTGGATTTAAGTTGGGTGTGGGGTTTTTGGCAAATTCAATTGCGATTATTACGGATGCGGTAAACAATTTGAGCGATGCGTTGTCTAGTATTATTACGATTGTGGGGACAAAATTAGCGGGGAAGGCGCCTGATAGGAAGCATCCATATGGATATGGGCGAGTGGAGTATGTAACTTCTCTTATTGTGTCAGCAATTGTGCTGTATGCAGGGATAACTGCTTTTGTAGAGTCGGTAAAAAAGATTGTGGTGCCAGAGGAAGTAGATTACAATGTTGCGACGTTGGCTGTTTTAGCTGGAGCAATAATAGTGAAATTTGCGTTGGGGTTATATGTAAAAAAGAAAGGGCGTGAGGCGAAGTCAGATGCATTAGTGGCGAGTGGGGTTGATGCGTTTAATGATGCGATTTTATCGATTTCGGTGTTGGCGTCGGTGGTAATTTATATGATTTTTGGAGTGAATATAGAAGCATATGTGGGTGTATTGGTGTCGGTGTTTATTATAAAGGCGGGATTGGAGCTGATTAGGGATTCGGTTGATAATGTGCTGGGGGTGCGAGTGGAAAGTAAGGTTGCTAAGTCAATCAAGAGGGAGGTTTTAAAAGAGGAGCACGTGGAAGGAGTGTTTGATTTGGTACTACATGATTATGGGCCGGATAAGTATTTGGGTTCGGTACATATTGAGGTACCTGATACTTTAACGGTGGCAGAGATTGACAAGATTTCAAGGAGAATTACCAAGAGAATAATAGAAAAATATGGGGTGATTTTGCATACGATTGGTGTGTATTCGGTGAACACGAGAGACAAGAAAGTGATGGCAGACAGGAAAAAAGTGGAAGAGATCGTGTTCTCCCATAAGGAAGTTTTGCAGATGCACGGATTCTATATAGATAATGAAGAAAAGACGTTGAATTTTGATATAATCATTGATTTTCAAGCGCAGAACCCAGAGAGGATTTATCGGGAAATATATGACGAGATTTCGGAAGCGTTTGGTGAGTATAAAGTGAATATTACATTAGATGTGGATGTAAGTGATTAGCGGAGCGAGGTGAGGTAAATGGGGCGGCACAACAAAAATATGTAAAAGGCTCCAAAACTAAACATTGATACATAGACGTGATATAATGAGATTAAATAATTGGAGGAAAATGTATGTGTGGAGTAGTGGGCTATGTGGGGGATAAAAAAGCGCAGGATTTTTTGATTTCGGGTTTGAAAAGATTGGAATATAGAGGGTATGATTCGGCAGGGATTGTAACTTTGGCGGAGGATGGCACACCGACTTTGTTAAGGGCGCAGGGCAAAATTGTTAATTTGGAGGAGAAATTAGCGAAAAATAAGCGCGATGATAAAATTGGGATTGGGCATACAAGGTGGGCAACGCATGGCGAGCCATCTGAGAACAATGCACATCCGCATAGGGCTGGTGATATTTTTGTAGTGCATAATGGAATTATTGAAAATTATAAAGAGTTAAAAGAACAATTAAAGGAGCATGAGTTTAAGTCTGAGACAGATTCGGAAGTATTAGCTGCATTGATTAATTCGTTTTATCATGGTGGTAAATATAATTTGGCAGATGCAGTAGTGCAGGCGTTGAAGTTGGTAAATGGTACTTATGGCATTGCGGTGGTGTCTACAAAAAATCCAGACGAAATGGTGGTGGCGAGAAGTGGATCGCCGTTGGTGATTGGAGTAGGGAATGATGAGACTTTGATTGCATCTGATGCGTCGGCGCTAGTGGGTCACACTAAGCGAGCAATTTATTTGAATGATGGTGAGGTGGCAGTAATTACGAAGGATAGTATAGAGATTAAAACTTTGAATGCAGAACCGGTGTCTGCTAAGGTGGAAGAGATTGAGACAAATTTGGCGGCAATTCAAAAGGGTGGGTATGAACATTTCTTATTAAAAGAAATTATGGAGCAGCCAGAGTCACTAACGGAAACTTTGCGTGGGCGAGTAAATGTAGAAAACGGCACGGTGCGTTTGGGTGGGCCTGGGCTTACGGAAGCGGAGCTTCGTAAGATAAAGCATTTGATAATTGTAGGATGTGGCACGGCGTATCATGCTGGTATGCTGGCTGGATATTATATTGAGCAGTTTACGCCAGAGATTACGATTGAGACAGTGATTGCTTCGGAATATCGCTACAGGTCTGCTTATATACCAAAAGATTCAGTAGCGCTTATTGTGTCGCAATCTGGTGAAACGGCGGATACATTAGCGTGCCTTCGTGAAATTAAGAAGCAAGGTGTAAAGACTATTGGAATTGTAAATGCAATTGGGTCTACTATTGCAAGGGAAGTGGATGGTGGAACCTATGTGCATGTGGGACCAGAGATCTCTGTGGCATCTACAAAAGCATTTACTTCGCAGGTAATTGCAATGGTGATGTTTGGGCTGACGATAGCGCAGGCAAAGGGTGTTAAGTCCAATATCCTAAGGCCTTATGTGGAAGAAATTGCAAAGATGCCAGAAGAAATTCGCAAAGTATTGTCAAGCGTTGGCGATGAAGTAAAAGGGGTAGCGAAAAAATATTGCGAATATGAGCATGCGATTTATTTGGGGCGAGATACAGCATACCCCACGGCGATGGAAGGTGCCTTGAAACTAAAGGAAATATCTTATGTAGATGCCAATGCATATGCGTTTGGCGAGCTAAAACATGGGCCGTTGGCGTTGGTGGATGATAGATTTTTTGAGGTAGCCTTGATACCGCGCGGACATTTATATGAAAAATCATTATCTAATGTGCAAGAAGTGTTAGCACGAGGTGGACATGTATTGGCTGTTACTAATGCCGATGATATAGGATTATCTGTGGATAGTGTTGTAAAAATTACAACATCTTTGGAAATATTTGCGCCAATTTTGATGAACTTGGTGAGCCAGCTGTTTGCATATTATGTGACGGTGGCAAAGGGATATAATGTAGATCAGCCGAGAAACTTGGCTAAATCGGTTACGGTAGAATAAATTGGTGAATTATTATATAATATATATATGAGGAAGAAGTCTGATTATATATTGATGCTGTGTTTGATTTTGGGTGATGCGGTGGCATTGATATTGTCTTTTGCGTTTGCATATTTTGTACGGGTGCACGTAGATCCGCGACCATATGTATTTGAATCACAGCTTGCAGAGTTTACAAATACGATAATTTTGGTGGTACCAATTTTGTTGGTAATTTTGGCAACACTGGGTTTATACAAAAAAGTAGTTTTTTTGGGTAAGTCGCGATTGCCGGAATTGTGGCGCCTAATGTTGGCGGGAGTGCTTTCTGTGGCGGCGTTGATTGTGTATGATTTCTTTGTGGGGGAAAATCTGTTTCCGGTGCGGATAATGGCGTTAACATCCGTGGTGTTGTCGTTTGGGTTTTTAACGGTGGAGCGTGTTGTGATACGCGCGATAGTGCGGAGGGTATTTAGGAGTAATTATGGAACGAAACATGTAATTATTATTGGTAATTCGCGTAATACAGAATATTTGGCGAATTATATTGCATCTACGCCAGAATCTGGGTATAGGTTGGCTGGTGTGGTGGCAAGTGGTAAGTATATCCCGAAAGATTTGAAAAAATATCAATATTCATCCTTGAAAGAAGCGTTGAAAACTCGTAGAGGTGTGGATGTGATTTTTCAGACAGATGAAAAATCTACAGAATATGTGTTTGGGCAAGCGGTGAAACGGCATATATTGTATTACTTTGTGCCATCCGAGACGGCACTATCTTCGCATTTTGGTGATTTGGAATTGGTGGGCAATACGCCAGCAGTGTTGGTAAAATTGACACCGCTTTCTGGCGGTATGGCGGTGTTTAAGAGGAGTTTTGATATTGTATTTTCTTTGATTGCTATTATATTGATGGCGATTCCGATGTTGCTGGTGTGGTTGGTGCTAAAAATATCAGATTTTAAACATTCGCCGATTTACCCTGATTATAGGTTGACGCAATATAACCGGAAGTTTCGTTGTTATAAGTTTAGGACGATGAAAGCAGAATATAGTGGGATGACGGCGGAGGAAGCCTTTTTGAAGATGGGGAAGCCTAGTTTGATTAAAAAATATCGCGAAAATGGCGATTTTCTAAAAAATGATCCGAGGATAACTAAACTAGGGAAGTTCCTTAGGAGGACGTCTTTGGATGAATTGCCACAATTATTTAATATTTTGAAAGGCGATATTTCTTTGATTGGGCCAAGGGCATTACTGCC
Organism: Candidatus Saccharimonadota bacterium; assembly: GCA_017406745.1. Lineage (GTDB taxonomy): Bacteria > Patescibacteriota > Saccharimonadia > Saccharimonadales > Saccharimonadaceae > Nanosyncoccus. Next base: position 7,139 of record JAFQXY010000027.1, read on the forward strand.
TAATGAATTGCGTGATTATGGCGATAGGTCGTTGATATTAACAGTGAAATCTGGGTTAACTGGGTTTGCACAAGTGTCTGGCAGGCGTGATATTTCGTTTGCAGAACGGAGGTCTTTGGATATTTATTATGTAAAGAATTGGTCTTTGATGTTAGATGCACAAATATTTTTTAGGACGATTGTGGCGGTATTGAAAGGAGAGGGCGCAAAATGAAAGTAGCGCTGGTGTGCGATTGGCTAACTAATGTAGGGGGCGCAGAAAAAGTGCTATTAGAGCTACACAGGATGTATCCGAAAGCGCCCATATATACTTCGCAGTATAATCCACGGAGGATTGATTGGTTTGATGATGCAGATGTGCGGGTGGGGTGGATGCGAATTTTTCCTGCGAGTTGGCGGAGGTTTTTGGGGTTTTTTAGGCAGAAATATTTTGCAAAATTAGACTTATCTGATTATGATTTGGTGATATCGGTGACAGGGGCGGAAGCCAAGGGGGTAAAAACAAAAAAGGGCTTACAAAAACGTAAGCGATATGGTGATCATCCTAATGATAGCACATTTGATGAGAAAAGTCAAGAGGGCGGGGCGGTGCATATTTCGTATTGTCACGTGCCCACGCAATATTATTGGCAAATGTATGATGAATATGTACGCGAGCCTGGATTTGGAATTTTGAATCCTTTGGTGAGGTTTTGTTTTAAGGCTTTGGTGAAGCCTTTGCGTAAGAGAGATTATGAGGCGGCGCAAAGAGTAGATCAGTTTGTGACGATTTCTGAGTATGCTAAGGGGTTGATTACGAAATATTATAAACGGGATAGTATTGTGGTTCATCCACCGGTAGAGGCAGAAGCTTTTAGTAACTGTCTGGGTCGTCTGGAATATACGTCACAAAAATCCAAATCTGGGATAGCTTTAAAACCTCAGAAGGACACATCTGATTACATTCCCTATTATATTACTACATCTCGGCAGGTGACGTGGAAGCGACTAGATTTAGCGGTGAAAGCGTGTGTGAGATTGGGGCGACCATTGCTGGTGGTGGGGGAGGGGCCGGAACATAAAAAGTTGATGAAGTTAGCGGAGGGAAAAACTGATGCGGAGGGGAAGGAGTTGGTGAAGTTTTTGCCAGTGATGGGCAAGGAAGAATTGGCGGAGTGCTTGGCTGGGGCAAGAGGATATTTATTCCCTAGTTTGGAGCCGTTTGGGATTGCACCGGTGGAAGCGCTAGCGACGGGGTGTCCGGTGATAGCGTTTGGTGAGGGTGGGGCGCGAGATTATATTAAGGATGGCGAAAATGGGGTGCTATTTGATAAACAAACTGTGAAAAGCTTGGCGGAAGCGATTTTGAAGTTTGAGAAAATGGATTTTGATTATAAAAAAGTGGTAAAAAGTGCGGAGAAGTTTGGCGTGAAAAGGTTTGATAAAGAGATGGAAAATGTGATATGTGCAAAAGTAAAGTAAGTAATTTTTTCAAACTTGAATCCTCACGCAGTGATAATTTTTGCAACGGATCAGTCGGAGCTCGCACAAAATTACAGTTTTGCGACTCGCTCCGTGACCGTTGTAAAAATTACTCTGGTTCGGATTTTTTATGTTTGAAAAAATTACTTATTTTACTTATTTACATGTTGCCTCTGGTTTTGTATTTTTCTTACTATCCGATTATTCCATTGGGCAGTAATGAAACAATGAACTTTGAACTCTCTTTGCCGTTGATTTGGCTAGTGGTGTTTGATGTGGTGGGGGTGGTGGTAATGTTGCAAAAGAGGTTGGTGGGGAAGATTTGGCGTGATAGTGGGTGGGAGAAGTGGTTGTGGATACTGCTCCCTTTGTGGGTGAGTTTGTCTGCGGTGTGGTCTTTGAACATGACGCGAGGGGTATTGACGGCGGGAATTTTGTGGCTGATATATTTAGCGATATTGTTGATGATAACAGTAATTCCTGCGGTGGTGGAGGATTTTGCAAGATTTAGGCGGACGTTTCTAAAGTGGTTTTTGGGGTCTACGATTTTGGTGTGCGTTTGGTGTGCAGTGCAGTGTGTTTTGGACGTGATGGGGGTGGGGCAAAATTGTACACTACTTTGTGATGGGTGTACGTATGGAATGTTTGGTTTTCCACACCCAAATGGGTTTGCGATAGAGCCGCAATTTATGGGGAACCTGCTGCTTGCGCCGGTAATAACAATGATATGGTTGATGCTGGATGACCGTACAAGGTTTACCTCAGAAAACTCTGTACGGCCATTACTATTCTGCTTCTTTATAACATCTGTTACATTATTCTTGACATTTTCGCGAGGAGCGATTTATGCGTTTGTAGTGGGGTTAACGTTTATGACGGTGTTTATGTTGGTGAGGGCAAGGAGGGGCGAGGAGCGTAAAACCTTATTTAGGCGTAGTGGAGTAGTGTGGGGGGTGACGGTGTTGGCGTTTTTGTTTACGTTGAATTTGCAGGGGGTGTTTGCGCAAGTAGCGCCTACTAGTGATACTTATGGTGATGGGGTGGCAAAGGTTTTGAACCATTTGTCGTTGGGGGTGATTGATGTGCGGGGGGGTGAAGAAAAAAATGGGGCAGAAGTGGAATCAGCTGAGATAGAAGTGGTTAAAATGCGTAGTGGGGAAGATGACAATTGGGTTGTGGAAAACTCTGTGGAAAACTTGGACGAGAACAGGGGTGAAAATGGGAACGATTTGGAAATGAGAGAGCCGGTATTTGATGGTTACGTGGCGGAGTCTACCGATACGCGAGTGCGTTTGACTGGTGCGGCGCTTGAGGTGTGGTCGCAAGATTTTAAAACCATGGTAATAGGGGTGGGGATTGGCGGAGCTGGGCAGGCGTTGTATGATAATAGATTGGCGTCAACGCCAAAAGAAATTGTGCAAAATGAGTATGCTAGTTTGTTGCTAGAGGCGGGGGTGGTGGGAGTTCTGTTGCTTGGGATGACGATAGTACTAATAGTGCGATTATTTATAAAAGGGGTAAATATTGATAGAGGAAAGAAAACTGAATATGTAGTGGTGGGTGGCAAAGGCGTGGCGCCGTTGTTGCTAGTTTTGATAGTGGCATACGGGGTGACTTTATGCTTTTTCTCGGGATTGTCTAATGCATTGCAGATATATTTAATGCCGGCGGTGCTGATGGTGATTTTTGGAGAAGTAAAGAATAAAGCACGATAAAAAGGTGGCAGGTAGTGATGGTGACAGGCTTTTAAAGAAGTAAATGGTTATCTATAGAATATATCTAAAGAAGTTGGTGTCGTAAACTGATGCACCGTGATTTTTATAGAATTGTTGGGCGGTTTCACGGCCATTGCCGCAGGTGAATTCTAGATTGGCGCAACCTTTTTCTGTAGACCAAGCTAGCATTTCTTGCCAGAGAGCAGAACCAATACCTTTGCCACGAACGGTGTTATCTGTAACAAAATCTTCGAGATAGGCGTTTTTCTTGATGCCTGGGCCCATAATGACAGACAGAGTGGCGATACCGATTATTTTGCCGTAGGGGTAGACAGATGTGTCGCCAGATTCTTCATCTATAGCAAGAAGTAAATCGTGCCAAGGGGAATTGATAATATCTTCAAACCACTCTTTGGGGATTTCGCCTTTATCTTTGCCAGAGCGAGAGAGTTGAATCAATAATTCCCTAATGCGAGTGGCGATGGCTGGGGTATATTTGGTTAATCTGATGATTTTCATAATATTTCTCCTAATTTAGTTTTTAGTTCCTCGGCGAGATGAGTAATTTTGTCTTCATCGTTTCCCCAGACAGTGATGCGGATGAGGGGTTCGGTGCCAGAGGGCCGAACTAAGATACGGCCATCTAGTGGCTTGACTTTTTCTGTAAAATGTGCTAGTATGTTTTTAACGGCATCTGATGCCTCTAGCTTGGATTTTTGTGCTGGTGTGGCATTGAAGTTGACGATGACTTGGGGAAGTTTAGTAATGATATTGGCGAGGTCGTGCAGAGGTTTGCCGGTTTCAGAAATAATTTTAGCAATAAAGAGGGCGGTAAGCATCCCGTCGCCAGTGGTTTCGTTTGGTAAAATGATATGCCCCGATTGTTCCCCGCCTAATTGGATGTGGTGCTCTTGCATGGCAGAGGCAACGTTGGAATCGCCGACTGGGGTGATTTCGGCATGAATATGATTTTCTTTAGCCCAGTTTAATAATCCCTGGTTGGCCATAACGGTAACGGCGATTTTGTCTAGATTGAGGTAATTAGCGATGATGGCGATGATTTGGTCGCCATCTATGATATTGCCTTTGGCATCTATCATGAGGACACGGTCGCCATCGCCGTCAAAGGCAACACCAAAATCTAGTTTTTGGCTTTTAACTAGTTTTTGGAGGGGGGCTAGGTGGGTACTGCCACAGTGGTCGTTGATGTTTTGATTATAGTGGGGGTTAGAATTGATTAGCTCTGTAAAAGCACCAAGTTCTTCAAAAATGTGTTTGCCAATAACGCTGGTGGCGCCATTAGCACAATCTATACCGATACGGAGTTTTGAGAAATCTGCAATTTTGAGGTAATTAATGAGATGTTCTTTGTAAATGGATAGGGCTTCTTGATGCAGACTGGCACGGTCTGTGGTGGATACTGGGGTGAGGGTTTGCGGTGAATTGATGGCGGATTCGATAATTTTTTGAGAAGCGGGACCGAGTTTTGTGCCGGAATTGGTGCTACGTTCAAAGATTTTGATGCCGTTATCGGTGTAAGGGTTATGAGAGGCGGTGACATCTATGGCGTAATCAAAGCCCATTTCGTAAAAACAATAATTAATAGCTGGAGTAGGGAGGATGCCGGCGGTGGAATATTCTATGCCAAGAGATTCTAGAGCGGTAGATAAATCTTGTAAGATCCATTCGGTGGATTCGCGGGTGTCGCCAGCGAGAAAGATTTTGGGGTTGGCGGATTTTTGGGTGGCGACGTTGCTTAGGCCTACGGCGATGGAATTAAGTAATTCTGGGGTGAATTCGTTGGCGGTGGCACGGATGCCGTCGGTGCCGAATTTGTAGGTGGGGTGGTATGTGGTTTGTGAGATGGTTTTAGGCATTTTGAAGTTCCTTTCTTATAACGTCTATAGTTAAAATAATATCTTCTACGGTGCTACCGCGAGAGAGATCTGCTAATGGAATTGTGAAACCTTGGATGATGGGGCCGGCTATAGTAAAACCGCCAAAACGCTCTAAAGATTTGTAGAGGATATTGCCGGAGTTTAGATCTGGAGTGATGAGAATATTGGCGGAGCCTTTGAGGGGGGAAGTAGGAGTTTTTTTGGCGGAAACGGTGGGGCTGACAGCGGAATCCAGTTGCATTTCGCCATCGATAAGCCAATCTGGATGGTTTTTCTTGATTTGATCAATGACTTGGTGGATTTTGGCTAGATCTGGGTTTTTGCCACCAGAGCCGTAGGTGGAGTAAGAAAGCATGGCGATTTTGGGTGTGGTGCCAAAATAGGCTAGGTGAGTATAGGTGGTGTCTTCTACGATAGTGTAGAGCTTTTCTGCATCGGGGAGTTTGTTGACTCCGCCGTCTGCAAGAGTAAGGGAATAATTGGGTTTTTTGCAAATGAAACAACTGGAAAAATAAGGGGATTTGAGTGGGATATGGTCTTTGTAGGCAAGAAGAACGTCGCGTGAGGAATATTCTAGGCCAGAAACCATGGAATCTGCTTTGCCCTCTGCTAACATGATGGTGGCAGTAGATAAATCTGGAGCGGGGATGAACTCTATGTCTGGAAAATATTGGATAGCTTGTTTGATATTGGGATTATCTAGTTCCGGAATAATGATTTTCATGAGATAATTATACCTTAACTGTGGGAAGGTAACAAGAGTTTGGTAATAATAATTTTGGGCAGACATTCGCCGGAATTGTCTTCTAAGATTAATCCAAGCCATTTTAAACGGATGTGCTCACGCAGTAATAATTTTCAAAATTTTTACGACGACCGTACGCAACGGACGGAGAACCCGAGGTACCGGGCGCTTTGGTAATGGCCGACGAACTGACCATCGTTACTAATGTAGTAGAGGCGGTAACGATTCGTGGTACTGACGGCCGTAGCAGACCACCAGTGTCCGGCGCCGGTACTGCTGAGCGACCCATTGTTGTAGGTGCCACCAGCGACCGCGCCAAAAGCCGTAAGACCAGTAGTGGGGTCTTGCCAATCAGATGAAGTGTTGCCTACTAGTTTATTAAAGTCTGTATTACTTGTAGTGCTTGGTCCACTTGGTAAATGCCAGTTCTTAGGACAGATATCTTGGGAGGCAGCAGTAGAGTTAGAGGAGCCACTTACTGTACCTGCCGTAGCAGCGTAATAGTTATACCAGACGCCGGTGGTAGTATCACCAGAGTCATAAACGCAGGCATGAGTATAACCAGCAGTACTACCAGTACCGCAGGTAGCTGATGTATATGCATTGAAATTGCCAGCGTTAGAAGAATCTAGACTGTAGTAAGTGAGGGTTTTATCTGCTGTAGTATTTGATGTAGCAGTAGGAACGGAGGTGTTAGTAAAGCGGAGATTCTGGGTCATCCAGCATTCGCCGTTAATGTAACGGACGGTGTAGTCATTGCCATCGCGTTTGTCATAGACGGTCATTTCATCCCCGATACCAGTAGCATTGCCGTTGGTGCCTACATTCTTTTGACACTGAGATAAGGTGAGGTCTTGCATAGCGGTAGGTCCCTCTATCACCCACGGATCTGTAGCTGTACCAGAGCCGGAGGCGGCAGTAGTTCCAGAAGCGAGAGAAATGGCGGGGCGCACACCATACGAGTTGTTCACGTAGCTGTAGTCGAGATAGCCGTTCGAGCGCAAGAAATACTCGTTCGTATAACCGTCCGGGGCCCGGTAGAACGGAGAGAGCAGCCAGAAGAAAGAGCCAGAACGTAGGTATGAGTTAGCATTGTAGCCAGAACCGAAAGATGCTGCGCTATTACCAGACCCAGCAAAACTCATTTCATCGGCTGTGAGAAGGGCTACTGGCTTAGATAGCTGTTTATTGCCATTGCTTGCACTGGAAGTGGTATATAGATCTACAGTACTACGTGGGCAGGCAAGAGTAGGGGTTTGGGCGGTACTACTATTTCTGGTATATGCACCAAAGTAGTAAGCAGTCATACTACTAGTACCGTATGGAACAATGGTAGTGGAATTTGAAACTAGATTACTAGTAGCATAAGAGCCATTTGGGTATAATGTTCTATCGTTACAATAGCCTGCACTGGCTTCTAGCTTTGAGGCGTAAGAGTTTAAGTTGTTGGTAAACCATGTTTCTATATTGTCTTTAATGGTGGAATTGGTGCTATTACCAGAGTAGCTAGAGTTAGTGCCAAAGAGAGTACTATAGGCTTTAGCGGTAGTAGCCGAAGTTGCTGCATAGGTATTATTTCTAGTATAACCTACGCCTACAATGCTACGATATTGGGCTGCATCTGTACCAGTATAAACAGAAGTGAAAGTAGCTGTGCTATCTGCGGTAGTAGCAGAAGTAGCACGAATCTGAGCTGCAGTGGTGGCATTAGCGCAAGAGCCAGATGTGGTATTACCATACATACCGTTATAGACCATCTTTACACCACCACTGCCCGTAGTACGTACAATTCGCCAGCAAGTGATGCCGAGTTTGACATAGTTAGGATAATCCATCGCATCGCCATTACTACCATAACTACCGGTGGTTGCGTCTAAGATACCACGGTAGTAGTAGATGGCATTACTAGTAGAGGCATCACTGGCGGTGCCAAAGGTGGTGGCGTTATATGTCCAGACACCAGAAGTGGCTTTAGTAGGATTGGTCTTAATACCAGTTGTAGCATCAGTATCATTGGTTTGATTACCTCTTGTTAGTGAAGCTACTACATTATAAAGTGATTGGCTAGTACTACTGCCCCAGACAGCGTATAAGGTCATATTACCAGTAGGGGTGATGGTTTGGTTGGTTCTATAGGTAGGCGTGGTAGCGGTAGAACTAGTAGACCAACCCATGAAGTAATAATTGCTTCTAGTAAAGGCGTTGTCTGCTAATACTACACTGCTACCTGGTGTAACTGTTTGGTCACTGATGCTACCAGTGCCGTTGTTGGCGTTATAAGATATGGTGTAATTACCTTGTTTCCACATAGCATAGATAGTAGTAATGTTTTCTGTAGTTTGGTCTATACCATAGACTAGATTAGTACCAGCACCATTAGGGTTATAGATGGTACCACTACATGAGTCTGTATTGTTAGTAGTAGTGGTAGTAGTACTACACCAACCAATAAAGTCATAACCAGTCCTTACCGGTACTAGATCACTTAGTGTTAGACTAGTAGTAGATACAGAACCAGATTGAGTATTAGTACTGGTACCACTAGTAGTATAAGTA
>JAFQXY010000028.1 GCA_017406745.1 Candidatus Saccharimonadota bacterium
AATTAAAAAATATTGTATTTTAATTAGAATAAGTAGCCATTTCGGCTAACCGGGCGCATAACAAAGTTCCGCTCTACCTCTGTTATTTTGTGAATGTAAGCGTAAGCTACTGGTGGGGGTTGTAATTTGATTACGGGTGTGCTATCTTAACGGTGGGTTGGAGTAAACTTTCAGTTTGCGAATAATATAGATCTCCCTCGCACGGAGCGGACTACCTAAAACTAAAAAAGTTATCCTCAGCGTAGAAACTGAGGAATAACTAGTACTTTAACCCTTAGCAAGTTCCTAGAGCTTGCTTCTACCACCATTATACTAATGGTGGTAGATTTTTGTTAAGAAAATGGAGCCGCAAGCCCCTTGGGACGCTCCGGCGGAATTTTTCTGAAAGAAAAATGGAGCCGATGGCAGGGAGAGGGACCTCGCGCTGGCGCGCTCGGTGCGAACCTTTGGCTCGTTCTCTAACTATTCACCTATAAGTAATAAGCAGACCAAAAGGTCTGCTTATTACTTATGGAGCCGATGGCAGGGATCGAACCTGTGACCTACTCGTTACGAATGAGCTGCTCTACCGTCTGAGCTACATCGGCACCCATATTTATTGTACCATACTAGAGTGAATTTGGCTAGACGCAAGTGTAGCCACCGTCTATGGGCAAAATAACGCCGGTGACGTAACTGGCTTCGTCTGAAGCAAGGAAAATGGCGCCGGCATTTAACTCGCCCTCTTTGCCATAGCGTTGCATAGGAACGTGGACTTTGGCAAACTCTTGGAAACGCTCCGTGTCTAGCACTGGAGTGGTGAGCTCTGTATAGAAATAGCCTGGGCAAATAGCATTGACCGTGATATTATACTTGGCGAGCTCGGCGGCAGCCGCACGGGTGAAATTGACTACGCCACCTTTGCTAGAGTGATAAGCGATAGTGGGGATTTCGTCGTTCCCTACTAAGCCATACATAGAGGCTATGTTGATAATACGGCCATATTTATGCTTTTTCATGATGTTGCCAAAAGCGCGGGTCATTTTAAAAACAGAGGTGAGATCTGTGTCTATAGTAAAATCCCATTCTTCGTCTTTCATGTCTAAAACGCCGGCGTCTTTGGACGAACCAGCGCAGTTAAGTAAAATATCTACTTTGCCAAATTCTTTTTCTGCCTTGGTGGCGGCGGAGTTAATGTCTTCTGTGGATGTAACGTCGCATTTGATAGGCAAAACCTTGACTTTCTCTTTTTCTAATTCTTTGGCTAATTCTTCTAATCGCTCCATCCGGCGAGCTAAAATTACTAAATCTGCGCCTTGCTTGGCAAAAGCGCGTGCCATTTGACGACCTAAACCACTGCTGGCGCCAGAAACTACCGCTACTCTACCTTTGAGATTATACATAATGTAGTCCTCCTTTAATTGTTGTATATTAATAATAACATAGATTTTTATTTTTTGGACTTTTTTAAGGGTGGGATAATAGGTTGATCTTTTTTGGCGGACAATTTAAGATTATGCAAAAGCTTTTGGCGAGCGCGCGGGGTGATAATTTTATCTAGCCAAGAGGATTTGGGGGTTTGGTTTTTAGAGGTGAGAATTTCTACTACATCGCCTTGTTCTAATTTTTTGTTCAAGTTGGACATCTTGCCGTTGATTTTAACACCCACTACATGATCGCCGATTTCGGAATGAAGGCGGTAGGCAAAATCTAGAGGCAAAGAGCCTTTGGGCAAATCTATAATGTCGCCTTTGGGGGTGTAAACAAAAATCTTATCTGCGAATAGGTTTAATTTGAGCTTTTTGAGATCTACTTTTTTGCCCTCACGGAGCTTGGCGGCGGTCATTTGTAGCTCTGTAATCCATAATAAATTGGTAGGGAGATGTTCGATTTTCCCTTTTTTGTAGTTTTCGGTGAGTTTTTGTTCATTATAATAGAAACTGGCAGCTAGACCGTGTTCGGCAAAATCGTGCATCTCGTGGGTGCGGATTTGAAATTCTATAATGCGCTTATCCTTGGTGATGACGGTGGTATGAAGCGACTGATAGCCGTTTTGCTTGGGCATGGCGATGTAATCTTTGATGCGCCCGCCCATGGGAGTGTACAATGAATGAACTACCCCTAGCGTAAGATAACAGTCTGTAACATCATTAACGATAATGCGCAAGGCGGTAAGATCATAAATCTCACCCATGTTTTGATTGTGTTTGGCGAGTTTTTTGTGAAGTGAATAAATGGACTTAACGCGCCCAGAGATTTCAAAACTGATTTTTTCTTTTTTGAGAGCGGCGGCAACTTCTTGTTCTACTTTTTTAAGAGATTTTTCGGCGGACTTGTTGGTTTTGGCGATTAAATCTTTGAGATAATCGTAGCGCTTGGGGTCTACGTATTTAAAGGCGAGGTCTGCCATCTCTACACGAAGTAAGCCCATATTGAGGCGGTCTGCTAGAGGCGCAAAAACCTCGAGAGATTCTTTAGCGACTTTTTTCTGCTTGTCTGGTGGGAGGGCGGAGAGGGTACGGAGATTGTGTAAGCGGTCTGCCAATTTAATAATGAGTACACGGATATCGTCTGAGAGGGCAATCATGAGGCGGAGAAAATTGTCTTTGGTGGCGGGGAGATAGGTATCTATGTCGCGGAGCTTGGCACGCTCGTCTGATAGTTTGGTGACGCCATCTACTAAAAAAGCTACGGAGTCACCAAATGTTTTGCGGATGTCGTCTAGGGTGAGGTTGGTATCCTCTACGGTGTCGTGTAAAATGCCAGCGATGATGGTGTCTTCGTCCATGTGCCACTCTTCTAAAATTTTTTTAACAGCCAAAGGGTGGACGATGTATGGTTCGCCGGTTTTGCGAAATTGCCCATCGTGAGCCTTGGTAGCTATTGCTACGGCTTCTTTGACGCGAGCGGAATCTTTGGTTGCCATATAATATATTATATCACTTGTGTGGCGTGGCGTGAAGCTTGGGCTGGTGGCCGGAGGATTGGGATTGGGTGATTTGATGTTGAAAGTATTAATCTAGGCTAGTTTGCCAAGGAGCTCTTGTAATTCTGCGCCAGTTTTGCATTTAAAAGTAAGGCTACGGCCAGTAATTTTGACTGGGATATGGTATTTTTGCTCTAATTTGTCTTCTTCTTTGTGGTAGGCATTTTGCTTGATGGCCGTAGCGGATGACTGTTTTTTGGTACTGGCCATGTAGCGCTCTACCTTGCGGGCCGTCCAACCCTCTTCTATGATTTTGGGGAGGATCTTGTGGATGGTTTTTTCGTCTGCAGAGACAAGTGGGCGCATGACACCTTCTGATAATTTTTCTTTGACCATGATTTTTTTGACATCTTCTGGGAGGTTAAGAAGGCGAAGGGTGCTATTGATAGAAGATTCGGATTTGCCGACTTTGGTTGCGATGTTTTCGTTAGTGAGATTGAATTGGGTTTTGAGCTTGGCATAGGCGGTAGCGAGTTCTATAGCGTTAAGATCTTCGCGCTGGGCGTTTTCAATAATGGATAGCTCTAGGCGATTTTGGGAATCTAGGGTGCGGATAATAGCAGGGATTTTGTCTAAGCCGGCAAGCTTGGCGGCGCGCCAACGCCTTTCACCGGCAACAATTTTGTATTTGCCGTCTTCCTTAGTAACAACAATGGGTTGGAGTATACCATGCTCTTTGATGGAATTGGCGAGAGCATCGATAGCCTCTGGGCTAAACTCTTGGCGGGGCTGGTTTTCGTCGCGGATGATTTCGTCTAGTTTGAGTTTTTTGAGCTCGCTGATGTTTTTGTCCTCTGTGATGGTGAGGTCAAATTCGTCATCCACTAAATCTGTGGGGATAAGTGATTCAAAACCGCGACCTAAACCTTTGATTGTCATTTTGCGTCCTCCTGTTGATTTTTTATTGCTCTTATGCTATAATGAGGGTAATTGGGGTTTTTGATGGCTCTCATATTTTTATTTAGTCCTTTCTTCTACTTCTTTAGTGAAATCTCTGTAAGCTTTGGCACCTTTACTGAATTTGTCGTAGGCGCCGACTGGTACGCCGTGAGATGGGGCTTCGGCTACGCGGACGTTGCGGGGGATGGTGGTTTTGAAAGTAAGGTCTTTGAAATATTTTTTGATTTCTTGTAATACTTGGCTAGATAGGCTGGTGCGCTTGTCGTACATGGTGGCAACTACGCCAAGTAGACGCAAGTTAGGGTTGGCCTGTTTCATGACTAATTTCATGGATTCTAATAATTGCGCTACGCCTTCCAAAGCGTAAAATTCGGTCTGTACGGGGAGAAGGAGGTAATTTGAGGCAATCATGCCATTGACGGTAAGTAGCGAGAGACTGGGGGGGAGATCTATGATGACATAATCGTAATTACCTGCTATTTGGCGGATTGCGTCACGTAGGCGGATAAATTTGCGAGGCTGGCTGGTAATTTCTACTTCGGCATTGGCGAGTTCTGGAGTGGCTGGAGCGAGGTCAAAAGACTTGTATTTGGTGGGGCGAATGGCATCCTGCATGGAGGTTTGGCCCAGCAAGACTTCCGTCATGGTGGGGCCTAGTTTCTTTTTATCTGTTTTGTCTAGACCGAGGCCGCTAGAGGCGTTGCCTTGAGGGTCAAAATCTACCAAGAGGGTCTTGTGCTTGTCTTTGGCGAGATAGTAGGATAGATTGACCGCTGTAGTGGTCTTCCCTACGCCGCCTTTTTGGTTTGTCACACATATTACCTTCGCGCTCATTATGCTTATAATTATATCATGTTTGGGTGATTTGTGCGAGGGGGATTTTATAGGGATTATCCGTCTTCATAATGCTCACAGTCATTAAATATTCCGTAGTTGAAATCGGCTATATTGAATCCCAGCTCTTTAAAATAGTCACTAACCGCAGATAGTGCACTTATGGTTTCAGTGCCATCTTCACAATATGCCAATATTTCTACATATGGGTTATCTTGAGTTGTGCCGTCATAACGTTTGTCGCCTGGTAAATATACCTTATAGCCACCTATGTTTTGCGCTTGATTAAGATTTGCTATGTCTTCATATTGCCTCATTATAGAATAACCTACTAGATTGTTATAATTATCCCTACAATTAAACTCTTTGTAGATAACCTTATCGCTACTAGATAGGCAGGCTACTATTGTTTCGGGGACACTGCCACTCATTCCATTACCATCATCTTCGTATTGATCATAATATACTCTGTAAGATTGTTCAATTTTTGGGATATCTACGATAAAACTGGTGTAATGTAGAGTAGTATTATTAAAATGCTTTTTGATGAGAGAGTTTTTCCGAACAATTATTCCCGATATATCAAAATTTTGATCATCTTTACTGTTGAAAGATACCGCGTTATAAATAGATCCGGCAATGTTTTGGCTTAATTCTTCTGTCATTCCTTCTATTTGTGCGAGTAGATCGTTTGCTCCAATTTCTGGAGTTATTTTTGGTTTATTTGTTAGGTTAATGATTATTGCAATTACAATAATTAAGAATATTATTTCAAGAAAAATTAATGGTAGGCTTAATGGGATTTTGTCTCGTATACTGCTTTGCAAATCTGTCAGATTATTTTCCATTTTTATTCCCTATTATTTAAATATTTACCAATCGCTTCAACATCTACATTGGGATGTGCATATATTTGGCCTTGATAACCAAACTGAGCGGTTTTTAGATCACTTGATTTTATAACAAAGCCGGCTCCGCTTGATATGTCGGATTGACGATCTCCTAATTTTTTTCCAGAACCATCTTTGGTCCCAGACCCCTCTCCCAACCCAACGTTTCTACAACTTGCGTGTCCCACAATCCATTCTCCATCTTGGTAGCCTAATATTACACCGGTATGTGAATCGTGCGAAGAATCGCCAAATATAGCCCATACACTAGGTGTGGTATCTGTTTTTACTCCATTTAATTTTTTTACCAAAGTGTATCCGTTGCCACCTTGGTATCGCGCATCAGTAAATTTATTTAAGAAAAAGGCTGAAAAAGTGACACAATTCGAACCTCCGAACCCTTGTGACGGTTTGTTATTGCAACCATCAATGAACCATTGACCATCACCTGTAGCTTTGCGTGAACTATCGTTGATGTTTGCGCCATAGTTTTTCATGAATTGTACTGCCTGCGAGTAAGTTAGCCCATTGACTGGATCCACTGCGCCAGTACCATTAATTATGCTACTATCGTTGCTACTATCTTCACGACACAGACTGCATCCTGCAGCGCTTCCGCTTACACTTATCGAAGTGCTAGCGTTTGTGCTTCTATACCATTTATATCCCGATGTGTCATAAAATGAGCTTACCTCCGTCTTATCTTTAACAGATAGACCGGTGATGAACGGGCCAAAATTATCTCTAGGTGAAGATGTACCGATTTCCCCTGCGTGTGCTTTTTTGTCGTCACCAATGTAAACCTCTACGTGGGCATGGTTTATGATAATATCACCTTTTTGGCGCTCTTCGTACGATACCCTTTTCCAGTTTGGTGAATTATCTAGATATTTTTCTATTGTATATAGATTGTTTCTCCTGCTTCCTTTTGGTGGAAGAATACTCTCAAAATCAGAGTCGACTCCACTTTCTAGTATGGTCATAGAGGCAAATCTACTACAGGATGGCCAGCCATCAAAACCCCATTTCTCTGCTACCTTTTTGAATTCTTCTGATACTCCCGAGTTGCCATAATATACGCTACGGTCTGTACCTTCTGGCCACGCCATCTTGATCGCTGTTTGAGCGATAGCCTCGCCGGCCCCACTAGTCGTAACGTTGCAACCGTCATCACCTGCACCTATGTTGGTTAGTGTTTGGTATATAACATCTACCCACTTTTCGTAGCCACCGTTGGCGTTGGGGTGGACTGAATCGTTAGCAAAATATTTTTCATCATAGGCAGACACCCAATCTGCGAGAGAATAATTGGAGTTACTATTCGCAAGGTTGCTCAACCGCTGATTGCTTTCTTCATAACTGCTGTTCTTGGTCCTAGAATTCACAAAGATGACTTTTGTGCTGGTCTGATTTTCCATGATATTTTTAAATTCTTCTACTGCTGTATCGCTCCATCCTTCGTTTGTGCCAACTGCCATGACGAGGTAAGGCTTTAATTCTCCAGCATCAACTATGCGTTTTAGTACTTTAAGAGCTGATGGATTTGTTGGGTTGGCGTTACAGGATGTATCGGTGTAAACATTTTTACAAGCTTGTATGGTGGAATTTGCGTCGTTAATGGATCCGCCAAAGGATATTCCAGATAATTTAGATTCAATAATAGTCCTTGCGCCAGTGGAATATGAATCGCCTATCCAAGTGATATCCGAGCCGGATACTGATGTGGAAGATGCATTAATAGAAGTGCCAGTAGTATTTGGTGTATTGGCGGCGCTAGGATTAAGACCTACCGAATCGTCGCGAAGGCTTATGTCAGAAACATCTCCTAGCGTAGTCATTGACGCTCCGCAAGTTGCGTGCAACGAATGTGGTTCGGCGTTAATATAATTTTTAATGTTACCCCATTTGTCTGACCAATTGCCACCTTTTGGTATATTATACTGCTTTGCTAGTTCTTCTGAAGTGGGCCAACCTTTTTCCTTGGCGGCCGCTTGGGCTATTGGCACAGCTCTCCTAAAAACGCTTCCATATACATGGCCCCAACATCCACTAGTACAATAGATTCCATCGTAAGCCGTTCGCATAAAAGCTTCCAAATTAAAATTTTCAGGACTGGCATACTCAAACGCTTTATCGTATGCGCCATTACGGAGAAAATCGGGACCATAGGCTGTAATCTCATCTAATAAATTGTCGTATAGTGGAGAGTTGCCGGCGCCATCGCCGTGTGCTATAACACAAACGCCCGGCTCACTGAGCGAATGACCGTATAGAGCATTAGAAGCGTATGTATACCCATGCCAGTTCATATATCCACATCGCTTTGCAGAATAACTAACAGCACCAGGGCCGTCGGTTCCTATGTGCGACTCTGCGTACATATTTACGAACTGGGACTCCCATGGTATACCATATTCAATTTGCATATTCATCAAGTATATTCCATATTGATCAACTATTTGTCTTATTCTTTCTTCCATAGTTTCACCAGTAATTTCTGCTCCACAATCACCGCTAGCACCAGAAACAGATTTAACACAATCGTATGGATCATATAAATTTATATTGTTGTGGGCGAACTCTTTGATACGATCATCTAGCGAGTTTGTTTTGGTTGAAGTTGCAAAAATAGATGCATTATTGGTCGCTGAGACGGGGTTATTAAGAAAAACTGGAAAAAAGACAAAAACTAGGATGATATATTTCGATTTGTTAATTACTGACATCATAAAAAACCTCTATGTTTTCAATGTTAAAACCTTTTTCTAGAATTAGCTGATCTGCATCTTCTTTCTCTCCGCCAATTATTATAGCTTTCATGCAAATGTATAGTCTGCAATAATCTTTTTTATTTTTTTCAATTAAAATATCTTTGGTTTTATATGTATCTCCATTTGGGCCAACACCATATTCAGATTTGGAAATTGGCAAAGATTCTTGATATATTTGATAGTTTTTTTGAAAAATATTAATAAACTCTTCAGCGGAGGTGTCTTGGTCAGTGGTTGTATTGTTACCGTTGCTAGCAATGGCAGTAAGTTGCTCAAAATCATCGTAGTTTTCTTTTAAAGTATACCATTCGAAAGTGCCGTCTTCTGGGACTAGGTATACGTAGATTTTGGAGATTGCGCCGGATTCTGCTGTGATGGAAATATTTTTGGGCTGAAAGCCCTCTGCGGATATTTCTGCAGTGTGGTTGCCCGGATGGATTCTGTATGTGCCACTAGAATATTCGCCGTTATCGATTTTTACTTTTGCGATACTTGGTACTGTGAGAATATCTATGGTGGCGGTTTTGGTGGAATTAAAAATAACAACACCTACGACTATCAGGATAACGATTACGTCCATAATTAATACTGCTCTAGTATATTTGCTATGGAAAAATTTTCGTGCTGGAGAAACATCTTCATCATATTGCATATGTTTTTATTTTAGCACATAATTAATGGTTTGTCGTTGTCATATGTAGTGTGGTATAATAAGCATAAGAAATAATTGAAGGAAAAATATGGAACCAAATCAGGTCAATGCACAAAACACAAACGGTAATGCTGGAGCGACAGAATCTGCAGTTACACCAACGACACAACCTGCGCCAGCCGATTCGATAGTGACCATGTCGGATGATTCTGCAATACAATCTGCGCCAGTTGCGCAAACATCGCCTGCTAAGCCTAAATCTTATGCCATGTTGCTTGGCATGATTCTGCTGGCTGTGGTAGCAGTAGGTGGCATTGTATTTGGTGCCGTAACCATGGCACAAAAAGGTAGCGAAGCTGAGCAATACCAAAAACAAATTGCCATGTTGCGCGAAACGATTAATGAGCAGGCGGAAGATACTGAGTCCATTACGGTGGCTACTCCGGAGGGTGAAGAAGTAGAAGTTGGTGGTGGCTCTATCCAAAATGCAAGCGATTATGTTTACGCAAGTGGATGGGATTTAAAAGTGGCGATACCAGAGGAGATGGAGGCCGTAAGCTATGCTTTTGATTGGAAAATGGGCTACACCGTACTAAAAGTGGCTGGGACCACTAAAGATGGGCAGTCTTTACCAGATTTTGCTAGCATAGATAACTGTGTGTTAGGCGCAGTGGACAGGTACTCTAAAACAAATGTGGAAGCTGGTTTGGTGCCAAGCTGGTATCCAGAACCATTCATGTCTGATGGTGAATATAACTATTATTACAATGGGCCACAAGCGGTGTGCACCGAAGGTGATGCTCAGCTAGAGGTAAAAACCGTCGAGGTAATAAAGAATATGTTGAGTAATCCAGACAATTACTCTACCATATAAACATGTTGATGGGGGCTATTTGGTCCCTGTTAGATAGCGACAACAGATAACCTCTAATAAATAATCCCCACTGCAGTAGTGGGGATTATTATAGTTTTAAGCGATTTTTTCGATTTGAATTTCGCTGTATTTTTGGCGATGGCCGTTTTCTTTATGGACGCGTTTTTTGGCTTTGTAGCGGATAACGCGGATTTTGTCACCCTTGACTTCTGGTGTGACTACTTTAGCTGAAACTTTTACACCTTTTACTGTAGGGGTGCCGACTTCTGTTTTATCGCCATCAATTACGAGTAAAGCGTCAGTTTCGAGCTCTTTGGTGCCTGCCGGGAGGAGGTCCACCCGTAGGGTCTCTTTTTCCTCAACGAGATATTGCTTCCCGCCTACGAGGATAACTGCCTTTTTCATATAATTCCTTTATTATTTGTTCTATTATAGCATACTCTGGGGGATTTGGGAAGACCTAGTCAGCCTTTGCTAAATAACAGGTGCTTTTTCATGATAGGTAGTTATATTGTTGCAACGTCATATCGTTAAGCAAAGTTAGTTTTGGATAAAGCAGTGTGGCCTATAGACCGGTGACGAAGCCCCTCCCTGACATGTGCGCCAAAAGCGCGGGCTTCTACTTCCACTAGTTGGGCATAGTATGGAGAAGCAAAGAGGATGCCTGGCTGAATGTAGGCTGAGAAGTTTTTGTCATAATCGCGAGCTTTTTTATTTGTAGTGGGAGAGTAGGCGATGTGGGTATCTTTAGACTGTTCTACAAAATCTACTTCCTTACGAATTTCATGTTGATAAGCATGAAATAATTCATGAGCGATAGTATCCATCTCCTCTAGATTAAATTTTTGACGTCCAAACATCGGTTTTTTTATATAAAAAGTCTTTTCAGAATGACTATAATAACCAGCACAGGATAATCTAGCATCTTTCATGTTGTCGCCGTCCAATTTTAATATTTTACTGAGGAAACTGGGCATTTTGGTACGAAGCCAACCAGTTTTAATTGGTTGAGGGCGGTCTGGTCTATCTAAATTTTTTATGCCTAATGCGGATTGGATAATAGAGGTGATCTGAACAAGTTTATCGTCTATGGATAAATCTTTGTTTTCATTAATTTCTTTAATACCAGTATAATCAATTTTAGAAGCAAGGAGTGCGGTTTCTGCTTTGGCTAAAGCTTTGTTAGCGTGGAAGATAGTTGTTTCGGTCTTGGATATGCGATTATTGGCTTTTTTCAAAAAATCAGCGCTGTATTTTGTGCGCTCTTGTTCTTGGTCTTCACTAAAACTTCTTTCTCGGAATAGCGCAACTGGCTTATCTAGATCAATATACTCAGCTAAACCCTTTGCTTCGTCATCCGTCATAAAATAGCGTCCGGCAATATAATCTATTTGCTTGGCTTCTGCTTGCTGATAAATTTGTTCTCTTTCATCTTTAGATGGTAGCCGACCTTTGTACATAACGTTTTCGCCAATGGATTCTAGCACTCTGGATCTAAATTCCTCTACGTCAACTTCTTCGGAAAATTGCGGATTACCATATGCGTCATTTCCTATTAGTTTTTTGTGAGTGCAATCTAATTCTAGGCCACGCAGAAAATCTTCGTATTCTAAAATTTGTTCAGCTTTATAATTTGGATGCATGATGAAAGATTCTAGCGCACAGGAGGCAGCATCTTCTAGTGAATTTGGACTTGGGGTGTTAGGGCCTTCTTGCGGTAAAATATTAAAATGAGCATTACTTAGTTCTAATAAATGCTGTGCATAGACGGATTCTAATGCGTAAATTCCTTCAATTTGCGCTTTGAAATTATACATGAATTCTTGTTGGTTGAACGTGACGGGCATATCTGGACTAGATGATAACTGACCAAAATCTATTTCGGCGGCCTTGCGGGCAGTTTCTATGAGGAAGATATAGGCCTTTTCTTTACCAGTGATTTCTGAAGAATTTAGCAAAAACTCACGATCTGATGAGCTAATGCGACTATACTCATTAATGAGATTATTGGCTTCTTCTAAGGTTTGCATGTTGTGAGAAATGGCGGATCTATTATGCTCTATGCATTCTAAGGCTTGATCTGTGGGTAGTGTATCTATGTGCATGTCTAGCACTAGATATTTGTAGTCATCTTGACTAATGCCAGCTATTTCAATAGGTGCAAGCTCGCCATCATCGTTAAGTTGGATGTAATCATGATATTTCTGTAAAAATGGAGTGTCTAATTTAGAAGAAATATCTTGTTCGTTTGATTCTATTGCAGACCATCTTTGATCTTGTTCTGTTTGGTGATTATTTTGTGGAAATTTCTCTGGCATGCGTGTCTCTTTTTATATTTAATAATTTAATTATACTATATGTTTGCCAAAAAGAGCACCTATTGTAGTGCTCTTTTTGCTAGGAGGAAGAACTAGTTTTTAAAATCTTTGGTCCCCTCTGAGTGAGGTTCGGATTCTTTTTGGTGTTCTTCCTTGGTGGTTTCTTTAGTGATATTTGCAGAGTGAGATTCTTTGGTGGAAGTTGGCTCGGTGCTACCAGAGACTTTGTTTTCTACGGTTTTGAGAGTGCGACGAGTGCGATAGAGGTAGAATGCGCCACCACAGATACCTAGTACCACAATGATAGCCATAATGATTTCGGCTGGGCCGGTGTTGGGGATTTCTTCTGGGAGAGGTGCGCAATTGCCACTATCTACACGGACGGTAGTTGAAGATGTGTCGCTGTCGCCGGTAGATGTTTCACTATCATAGATTAGGGTGGCAGTATTTGTAAGGCTATTGCAGTCAAAATCTTCATTGACCGTGGCACGGTAAGTTAAATAAAGAGTATTGCCTGTACCAAAAGTACCAAAATTGTAGCCACCAGTCAAAAGATTGTCAGATAGTTGTTCTTTAGTAGTGGAATCGTTTGCCCAATATTCTACACTGCCTGGGACTAAGGTTAGCCCATCCGGCAAACTATCTTTGATGATGGCGTTCGAGAGGGCTACATCTCCTGTATTTTTTGCAGTAAGCATAAAAGATATTTCGTCACCTGGTTTAGCTGAAATGTCTGTGCTGTAATTCTCGCCATCTAATGAAGCGGTTTTTTCTATAGTGCCGGCGAGTTTGTCGGCTTGGATTACATAGCTAACTGCGCCACTATACTCTTCACAACCTGGTATTGCGCCGTTAAACGATGTGAGCCCAATTAGCGCGCCGGCTTCTGTGAATAGGTCCGTTTTCATGACTGAATTATTGGTGGCCCAATCGTTGTAGATTTTGGCGGAACCCTCTACGTAATGTAGCACAACTTTATCATAGGTTGTGGTCATATATGCTTCATCCCATACTGAGGTGGGGTTTGCATTGGAAGACGTGATGGTACCAGTAATCGTGCCTTTACTATCTGGTGTGATAATTTTAGAAAAAGATGAAGACATATGCGTATCCATTGCTACGCCAACATAATCATGGGCTTCATCGTTTAATGATGAAGAAGCGTTATTATGGAAGTAAATATAAACTAAGTATTGGTGGCCTGGTATAACTTCTACTTCGTCAGCTAGGTCTGTGACGTCGGCGTTGATTTGACCGACACGCACAAAATCTCGCTCATCACCAAATACTGGGTTGTCTGTAATAGAATTGAATGTGGCATAAGTGGCCGGCTCATCCATTTTAAACGTGGCCCGCTCTGGGCCCCATGCCTGCGCCGAGGCGACTACGCCTAGCATGGCAACTATCGCTGTTGCAATGCTAAAATGTTTTGTGAGTTTTATTATTTTTTTCATGTAGTTCCTTTCTGCCTACCCTTATTTTCTAGATATTATTCTTGAGATTCACCCTGTGGTGCTTGCGATGCTGGAGCATTGAATTCGCCCATGGCAGAAGCAGCGCTAGAGGCCGATGTGTCTTGACGGGTCTCAGCTTGTGCTTGAGCCGATGAGTCATTTTGCACTGGCGTATAGCCAGATTCGGAGCTGGTTCCTCCGCGGTTTTGCGATATATCATTGGCTGGGGTGGATGGTGGGGCGACTACCTCTGCGGTCATTACTTGGTCACCTGTACTTGATGAGCCTGAAGCAGATTCGCTTTGTACTATATTGTCAGTATATGAAGTGCCGTTATATGTTTCTGCTCCACTAGGTATAGGCGTGATGTTTTCTACGGATACTTCTTCGGTGGGGGTAGTAGTTACGGTTTCTGTGCCATTATTGGTTGCATTGTTTTCGAAAGTACCGTCGGCGACACGCGTGAGATTTTCAGCGTCCTTGAGCTGGTGTGGTTCGGGCACTGGTTCTGGACTTGGGGTTGGGGTGGGGTTATTTTCTGAAGTTTTATCTTTGTCTGGAGTACTTTCGTCATTTGGGGCTTCCTCATCGCTTGGGGTTTCTTCGTCTTGAGTTTCTGGGGTAGAAGTGGGGGTTGACTCAGGGGCTGGAGTCTCGTCATCTGTTGGCGTAGAAGTTTCTGGAGTGACTACTACGGATGGGGCTGGGGTTCCCGGGGTAACAGTGCTGGAAGGTACTCTGGTGTCAACGGCTGGGATTGGGGCAGTTTTTTCTACGGCTGGAGCTACATAAGGTACACCTGGCATGGCGTCAATGTTATAAAAGTTTGGTTGAAGGCCACACTGAGCATTTAGGTCCAAAACCTTATAAGTCCCACCATTGCCGTCACTACGGTAAACGTCCACCTGCCAGGCCCCGTTACGTTCGCGAGAGCTAGACCTTAACCCCATCTCATCTGGCGTCATTCTGCCGTCGCCATTGACGTCTTCGTAATAAATATAATACGAATATTCGGTATTATTTTCCTGATAGAATCTGAGGGTAGTATCTCCGGAGTTAATCACATCTTTAAGCTTGTTGAGCAATTTTTGCTGGATTTCGCCGCCATTTTCGCCGGTGCTTATAAGGTTGTCTATTTCTGCAGGGTTCATGTTCGAGATGCCTAGCTCGGCTTTCTCGGCGTCATTAAATGTATAATACGAGTAAACCGCTAGAACTTCTGGTGTTTTTGCCATATTTAGAATTTCTGCCCTAGTGCCTTGGTCGTCTTCATTCATAGCTAGTTGTGATTTGTCGTGGCCAAATGCCCAATGAGAGATTTTGTTATTGTAATCTACATACTCACTGTAATCGTAAGTGGTGCCGTTTGGCATTTCGCCTTTGATGGGGGTGGCCTCGGTAGTGGAAGCTGATTCTTCTTTGGAACCTACTTCACTTCCAGAATCATCTAATTCTTCTGTAGTTTGAGTTGTGGAACCAATGATTTCTTGAGGCCCTTTTAGAATAACCGTGGAACCCGAACCCAAGCTGGCACTTGGAGCTCCTTCTACTACTTGAGTCTGCGACTCTCCAGACGGCTTGTATGTGGTTGGCTCATGAGTGGGGTCGCCGGAGGTGGAGGTAGCTTGAGCGCTTATGCCAAATGCGCCAAGTGCTATCGTTAGAGTTGTTATGACTGCTGCGATCGCGGCGCGAGCCCTTCGACTGAAGGCTTTTTTGCAAAGCCCATTTCTTCTGGCTCTATCAGCTGTAGCGCGTGATTCTTCCGTATGTGGAAATTCTGTGGTTTCAGTCGTACTGCTTTCATTGTTTAGCATTTCTTTGACGCTCGCAAGTAATGTGTCTGTTTCTTCGCCTTTTTCGCTAAGGCTATCGAGTTTTTGCAAGGCTTCATCTATAATTTTCCCAGCAGATGTTGGGGCCGCAGTGAGCGATTCTTGATCGCCTAAAATATGATAATTGCGTTTTTTGGCTTCTTCGGCAAAATTAATTATATTATCGGTTTTAGCTTCGGCATTTTGAGCAGGAGATTGTGGCGGAATAGTATCGTAAATTTCTGCGTCGGATTGACCATGTGTATCGTATTGATCTAATAAAGTGCTTGTTTCTGTTGCGACTTCTTGTTCAAGCTCTTGCTTTCTAGCTTCGTCAATCCTACCACTGTCAGCCCATTCTTTGATATTACGTTGTTTATCTTCTTGCTCTTGTAAAATTATTTTCATTTTGTTTGCTACATCTTCATCCATCGCGCCTTTGCGAGCAAGATTGTCAAGGCTATCTTTAATCTTCGAAAACTCTGATTCTGACGGAGACTGCTCAGCAGAAACTGGCGATGCAGTAACTGGGGGTCGCTCAACCTCTTTTCCTACAGAATGTTTTTCTTCCCCACTTGGCTCACCTTGTTTTTTCATAGCTTCTTCAGCTTCTTTTTTCTGTCTATATTCTCTAAGTACCCTTGATTGGTATGCCTTGCGTTGTGGATCTATGACAGAACTACTGTATTCTTCGTGTATTTCTGCTTTGATTTTATTAGCTTTTTCTTGCGTCATCTCTCCGCTTGATACGGCCGCGTCAATTTCTCTCATCATTTGTTCATAGCCTTCCCTATCTTCGCGTAGTTCTTGATATTCTGGCGACTCTAGTACCTCTTTATTCAATCCGCCAAAATCGCCATCTTGATAATCTAAAAACTGCCACATGTCAGCGCCCGGATTGTACGTTGAACCGCCTGAGCCACTTTCTGGATTTTTAAACATTTTGGCCTCCTTCTGTTCCCTCTAGCATAAACTGTGCGCTAAATTTTTGCATGGCAAGAGAGATTCTTTGATCTAGGTCTACACCAGCATTTTTGAAAAAATTTTCGTAGGCGCTGGGATCTTCTACATTGTTGTCGAAAAGCTGGTTGATTTCGGTGAGTTGGTCGTCGTTTAGAACGCCGAAAACTGAATCGCCGATTAGCTCGTCTAGTTTATTGATATTGGCTTCGCGCATAGATGCGTCTGGGGTTTGGCCTGGGTACTTTTTGGCGTAGAGTTCATCAAAGAACTGTTCCAAAATTTCCCTATCTACAATGTAGTTGTCCATAGAAAATTTTTTATTATATTGTTAGTGTAACCTTTCTAATTTAAGATTAGCACAACCTTGATGTTTGGTCAACTTTTTTATGGTTATTTGGGTTTTGGGCGCCAAGAAAAAACCGAACGTTGTGTTCGGTTTTAACTGTTCGTCAGAGTTGCGTTTGCCAATTTCTTGATTGCAGGCTTCATCGCACAGAAGCTATTTTTATTGTTTTTTTACATTGGATTTTCCTTCTTTTTTGATTTTAGGTTTAATATTTGGCTAGGCTACTTGGAGTTCTGGTGAGTTTTGTTTTGCGCTTTCTAGAGCGCTACTACCTAATTTGTGGAGAAGGTTGTGTATTCTCTTTTTAGTTTCTTCATCTACTGGGCTTGATACGCTATTGTTAGCTTCATCGGGATACACAATGTATGTGACTCCCTCGCTAGCGCTGGAAGTGGCGTAGCCTCCATCGCTAGCATTATTTTCTGTTGTGATTTTTTCTTTAGTTTTTTCCGCCATTGTGACTCCTTTTTGTTTTTGTTATATTTTTGTTTTTATTTTGTTGTGTTGGTTGTTAGATTTTTTGTTTTATTTTCTAACTTGTTTTAAGTGTATCACACTTTTTGAAAAATGTCAATACTTTTTATGCTTAATTTTGTGAAAATGTCAAATTAACAGATGGCCGTAGCGCAAAAAACAAAGCGGGTCCTGTCTGAATCTATTCTTTTGCTAGCTGGACTTGAAATTTTAAGCACGTCATACGCTGGCAATCCGGGAAAGATTGCCCTACGGGCAACTTTCTCGGTTGCGTCAAGAATATACGTGTTAAAATTTCAAATCGGACTTTATGCTAGCAAAAGAATAAATTCAGCCACCCGCTTTATGGTTTTTTGTGTACCGTTCTGTATTATTCTTTCTCCAACGAGATGGTGATGTTTTTGTCGTCTATTTTGGCGATTTCGTCGTGGGCGTAATTCCCTGATGAGTTTAATTCATCCGCTAAGACTTCGGTCTTGACTAAATCTAGGTGGGCTGGCGGGATTTCGCAAGAAAGCGACAGCTTGATATGGTCGTCCATGTTGAGTCCTGCGTGCTTGCGGGCAGATTGTACAGCACGGATAATCTCGCGCGCATAACCCTCATCTGCTAATTCTGGGGTGATGGTTTTGTCTAGCGTGAATTTGGTGCCGTTTTGGACTTTTTTCACGTTTACTTCGTCCATGATGATTTGTTCGTAAAAATCTGGGAGTTTTTCACCGGTGTAGACAAGGCTTGCGAGGGGCTGGCGGACTTTGATTTGTTGCTCTGTGTCGGACTTTTGCATACGGAGAGCGAGAGCATCGGTGATGATTTGACGAGTGCGGGACATTTGGTCTAGAATATCTGTATCTATAATACCCGACTTTGGCCAGTCTAGTAGGTGAACAGAATTATTTGAGCCAGTCATTTTTTGGTAAAGCTCTTCTGACAGGAATGGAGTAAATGGTGCTAAAATTTGAGCGAGGCATATTAATATATAATATAGTGTGGAGAAGGCATTTTGTTTGTCTCCTTTGTCATCGTTTTTGCTGAAGCGACGACGATTACGGCGGACATACCAGTTACTTAAATCTTCGATAAATGGGATTACACCAGCGAGCGCTTTGGGGATGTTGTATTCTTCCATGCCTGAAGTGATTTGGTTTCTTAGCTCGTAGAGGCGAGATGTGATCCAAATATCCAGAGGTGAGGAGCTCAAAATACTTCCCTCTCGGGGCGCGTCCACTACCCCTGTCGCCACAGGGGTAGTGGCGCTACACCTCGCCTTGCCAGGCTCCGGACCTCCTTCGATGAAAGTATTTTCGAGCTCCTCGGAGTCTATGCCTTCAACTTCGGCGTAGGTGGTAAAGAAGTCATAAACATTCCAAATCATGGCGAGTTTGCGATTAATATCGGAGACATCTTTATCTAGTAAGGCAAAATCTTCGCCAGATAGCACTGGGGAGCTAAGAAGCAAGAAACGGAGGGCGTCGGCGGAATATTGGTCCATTAAAATATTTGGGTCAGTGTAATTGCCGAGGGATTTACTCATTTTGCGACCATCATTCCCCGCTAGGGTGCCCGTAGTAATAACGTTTTTGTAAGCATTTTTATGACCTTCTACGGCTTTGTCGCCAAAAGCGCCAATACTGGCTAAAGCGGTGTTAACAGCGTGAACATAATAGAACCATGCGCGCACTTGTCCGACATACTCTACGATGAAATCAGCAGGGTAATTGGCTTCAAATTTTTCTTTGTTTTCAAAGGGGTAGTGGAGCTGGGCAAATGGCATGGAGCCAGATTCGAACCAGCAATCTAGGACTTTTTCGATACGGGTGAAGTGTTCGCCGTTAATATCAAACTCTATATTATCTACCCACGGGCGGTGATAATCGTCTAATTTCTGGCCGGAAAGCTCGTAGAGTTCATCATATGAGCCTATAACCCTAATTGAGCCTTGGTCGCCTTTCCAAACTGGCATGGCGGTGGCCCAGAAGCGATCTCTTGATAAGTTCCAATCTGGGGCGGATTCTATATTGTTGGCGAAACGGCCATGCTTGAGATAGGCTGGGAACCAGTTGATGTTTTCGTTTTCTTCTAGCATGAGTTGTTTTTGGCCATCTATGTCAAAAAACCAAGATGGAAAGGCGCGGTACATAATGCGCTCTTTTGACCTTGGGTTAAAGGGGTATTCGTGCTGGATGTATTCAATTTTATATATAATTCCCTGTGCTTCTAGACATTTGGCGATGAATTTGTTGCCAGCCCAAGCTTGGATACCTGTATCATCAGTATTGCGAACGCCTAATTTGTGGAGTTCTTCTGCCATGTCTGGGAGATAATAGCCGTTTTCGTCTAGACAATCAACAAAATCTACTTCGTATTTTTGGGCGAGGGCGTAATCGTCTTCGCCATAGGCAGGGGCGCAGTGAACAATGCCGGTGCCGTCATCGGCAGAAACAAAATCAGCTGGAAGTACAGTGTAGGTATCTTTTCGCTGGACGGTGCCTTTATCGCCCCTTAGGCCCAGGTCGTATAGACCGTCTGCGACGGCAACGATGGGTTCGTATTTCTTGCCAGCGAAATGGGAGCCTTTGTAGACTTTTTCGGGTTTTTGATCTTTAAATAGGATTTTGGCACGGCTTACGGCAACGATGTATTTTTCGCCATCTATATTATAGATACCGTACTCTAAGTCTGGGTTGATGGCAAGGCACATATTGGCTGGCAAAGTCCAAGGGGTGGTGGTCCAAGCTAAGAAATAGATGGGCGAGGTGGTGTCTTGGGATGTTTCTAGCGCGCGATCATCAAGTTTGAATTTGACGTAAGCGGATGGGTCGGTGACGGTTTGGTAGGCGTCGTTGTCCATGGTCACCTCAGCTTTGCTGACGGGTGTGGCAAATTTGGTGTCGTACATTAGCACCTTGCGACCTTCATAGATCTTCCCTGCTTCGTATAATTTTTTGAACGCCCACCAAACGGATTCCATAAAATCTTTGTTCATGGTGCGGTAGGCGTTATCAAAATCTACCCAGCGACCAACGCGGTCTATAGTACTTCGCCAAGTTTCTGAATTGGCAACCATGGATTCCTTGGCTTTTTTGATGTAGTCCTCTAGGCTCCATTTGGTACCGATATCTCTCCTGTCTGTGATGCCGAGCTGTTTTTCTACGAAGTTCTCTGCTGGAAGGCCGTGGCAATCCCAGCCCCATTTCCTCTCTACGCGGTAGCCTTGCATAGTCCAGTAGCGTGGGACGGCATCTTTAACGATGGAGCTAAGGAGTGTACCGTGGTGGGGATTGCCCGTGATAAACGGTGGGCCATCATAGAAAACGTAGGAATTGTCAATCGGGCGTTGTTCTACGGATTGTTCAAAAATTTTGTGCTTTTTCCACCAATCAGTGATGGACTTTTCGTATTCTATGGCCTTACGGCGTTCTCCGGCTCTATATTTCATGTTTACTATTATACCACATTGGGGCAACAACTAAACCCCTAGCAGGGGTTTAGTTGTTGTTTTGTGGGATTGCACTACTATTTTTTATCAAAATGTACTTTGGATTTTTGATGATGGGTGGCATAGTATATGCAATATGCAATTCCGCCTAATACCATAGTTGCGATTGAGGCACTGGCTATGGCGCTTCCTCCGTCAAGCGTGAAGTGACCTGTTTCCGGGGTGGTTGTGCCTTCTTCTATTTCCGTGTCAATATATGCTAGGATATATAGACTAAACTTGTCTGAAAAGACCGTTGCTTCGTTATTGTTTACTTCTGTTGGCAGAATATCAACTTGATAGGCGCCGCTTGTGTCTTGATGTTTACGTATAACGTAAAAACTACGTTCGTAACCGTCCGCTATAGCTGGCAGGTTCTCTGGTAGCTCAAAAGATACTTTCGCTTCTTCGTCATTTAAGTCATATACGCTTGCTAACCATAGACCGTTTTCACTGGTGACAAAACATTCCACATCATAGTATCCCGCAACTTTGCCATTACCTAAAGCAGCCAACATGGCTTCGTCGTCAGAGATGTCAATATTTTGTAATTTAACTTTTTCAATTTTAACTGGTAAGGTCAAATTTTCACCTATAATGCCGTAAACGTCTTGGTGTATGAGTTGGTTTGCTACCGCACTATTTGGCAAAATAGACTTGCCGTTAAAAGTTACATCATAAACTATGGATTGACCAATACCAGCGCCATTAAAATTCCCTGAGCTCATAGAAGCAGAGCCTTTACTTTGTGCCGTAATATTGTAGCCCTCTAAAGCCGAACCTTGTACGTTTATAATTTGCGGGTCAGAAGATGCTATAAAATATCCTTTTATTTCAGCCAATTCTGGGTAGTTATATTCTACCGTATAATTATAACCTATAGGCATCTGATCCATGGTGGGTCCAGCAAGTTGATCGCTGCGTATAACATCAATATCTTCGCAGACAACATTACTATTGACAAAATCACAGCCATTCGTTACATAATTGGTAAACGTATCAATATACTGGTCGTCATATCCGCCGCCTGCAAGCCTCACTATGCCTTCTGTACTTACGATATTGCTGAGCACCTCTACAGAATCCGAAATAACGTTTAGCTCATTAAAGTTAGTAATAGCTGTTCCGCTATCACCATAAATTATACTTGGCTGATTACTGTTTTGCCAATCAACAATATAAGTTCGGCCAAAATTAGAAATTGCAGAAAAATTAAGGTTCATATTAGATACACTACCAGATAAGTACAGCGTAGCGCCGTCCGATATAGTAATTGTATTACCGTCTCCACTGTAGCCTAACCCAGCGCCCCCAGTATATAGATATACGCTCTTGCCACTTGGTATGACTATTTGGGCTTGACACTCTAGATTGCTGTGAGACAAAGCAATTCTTGCATTATTCTCTGCTTCGTCAATAGCTGTTTGTAAGTTGGCGCAGTTGACCTCTTGGACTAAGCCACTGGTGGCATGCGTTGGTCCAACCATGCTCAATGAGCCAAGCAACAGCATGGCAGGTACCACCATTTTGGTTTTGTGTTTCATAATTATTTTCCTTTCTTTTTTGTGTGTATTTGAAAACCTTTATAATTTTATAATATTCATTATTACTAAAAATGTCAAGGTAATTTGCAGAGACTACCGAAAAGTTTTCCACAAGCGAGAGCCTTGATTCTATTTCTTGGTGTGGATATCAAGCTGTTCGTATGGGATGTGGATTTTGTGCTCTTCGAGGGTGGTAACGATGGTGTGGAGGGTATCGCGGCGGATTTGGAGCCGGTTTGTTGGGTCACAAGTGATGACAATTTGGTAATTAAGTGAAGAAGCAGCAAACTGGGTGATGCCCTGATAAGCGGCGCTAGTAATGCCAGTTTGATGCTGAAGCTTTTTAATGATTTCACGCATTACCTCCTCGGCTTTGGCAACATCAAGTTCGTATGGGAGAGGTACTTGAATATAAACATAGCCTGGGTCTATCTCTACTTTGTCAATGTTGCGGTTGGCGATAGATACGATGTTCATGGTTTTGATGTCTTGGATCTTGGTGGTGAGGAGGCTAATAGAGGTAACAGGCCCGACATTATCATCATATTTGATTACGTCGCCAATTTCGTAATAATTATCTGAAATAATGACAAAACCACGAATGATGTCTTTGAGAGAATCTTGCAGAGCAAAACCTACCACGATACCTACGATACCTACGCCAGCAAGCATAGAAGTGACATCAACGCCAAAAATCTGAAGTACCATAAGCACCGTAACGATACTAAGAGCGCCAGCGATGACGCTTTTGAGCATACGGATGATGGTTTTGTTCTTTTTGTTGCTCATAATCTTGGGAGTTTTCTTTTCTTTGTTATTTAGTACTCTAGTGGCAATGCGGTATATAAATAAACTAAACAAAATCACTATGAGCGACCATAAAATGCGCTGGAACCAGATGTTGTTGACAATTTTTTCTAATAATTCCATGTATCCTCCTTTAAATCATATAATATAAAACTTCGTTAATGAGCGGTAGGGGCTTGCCTCGCCAAATGGCACGGATGCTTCCCTGCGCGTCTATGGCCAGTACAGTGGGGTAGGCGGTAATGTCATAAGTTTGGCAAAAAGCGGAATCTTTATCTGGATCCATGGTTTCTATTTCTCGGCCGGTTTGACGGCGAAAATCTTCTAGCCAATCTGTGACGCTACGGGTGTAATCTTGATTGTCTTTAAAAATACAAATTACGCGCATTTGGTACGACCTTTCTGCTCTTTGAGGATTTTTTCAAAATCTTCTAAGGTTTTGAATTCGCGAAAGACGGAGGCAAAACGGACATAGGCGACTTCGTTGGTCTGGGCGAGGACTTCTAATACTGCTTCGCCTACTTGCCGGCTGGTGATTTGGTCTGTACCGAGGCCATAGAGGATATCTGAGGCGCGATTAACTACGTCTTCTATTTCTAATTCTGAGTTGAAAAATTTGCCTACACTACGGCGGACGGCCATAAGGAGTTTGTCGCGGTCAAAGTTTTCCTTGTTGCCACTGCGCTTGATGACGATGAGGGGGGGCATTTCGATGCGTTCGTAGGTGGTAAAGCGGTGACCATCGCTAGAAACACGGCGACGACGAATCATGGTGCCGTCTACGGTTTCGCGACTTTCCAAGACTTTGCTGTCGCCTATGCGAAAACGTTGCTCCATGTATACCTCCTTTATTTAAGATTAATCTTTCTTTTTCTTTTTGAAACGCTCGCGCAAAGACGGCGGGACGTCCATTTCGTCGTCTGAAGTGGTGGGCTCTTCTACTGGGGTGGGCTCGGTTTTGATGGAATCCCACATGTTGGACTTGTTTTCTGTGGCAAACTCTTTAGGCTCTAGAGAGGGCTTTTTCTCTATGGTGGCAGGCTCTGGCTCTGGAATGGGCTCATTGTAATAGACTGAATCAAAACCGGTGGCTACTACGGTGACGATGATTTCGTCTTCTAGCTCTGGGCGGATGCTAGCACCAAAGATGATGTTGGCATCTGGAGATACGGCACCAGTAATAACCTCGGCGGCTTCTTGGATTTCGCTCATGGACATATCGTAGCCACCAGCGACCGAGAATAGTACACCACGAGCGCCTTCGATTTTGACTTCGATAAGAGGTGATTCTACGGCCTGTTGGGCGGCAATGACGGCGCGATTTTCGCCAGAGGCGCGACCGATGCCCATAAGAGCGGAGCCGGCGTTTTTCATGATGGCTTTGACGTCAGCGAAATCTAGGTTGATAAGGGAATGTTCGGTGATGAGCTCGGAAATACCCTGTACGCCTTGGCGGAGAACATCATCGGCGATTTTGAAAGTTTCTAGGAGTGGAGTGCGAGGATCTATAGTTTGCAAGAGACGGTCATTAGGAATAGTAATGAGTGCATCTACTTGGCGAGAAAGCTTGTCTATGGCGAGGTCTGCATTAGCACGGCGACGAGCACCCTCAAAAGTAAATGGCTTGGTAGCTACACCTACGGTGAGGATATCTTTTTTGCGGGCTTCTTCTGCCACAATGGGGCCAGCACCAGAGCCGGTACCGCCACCTGCACCAATAGTAATAAACACCATGTCTGCGCCGTCTAGGGATTTTTCTATGGCTTCCCTGCATTCTTCGGCGGCTTCGCGACCTTTTTCGGGGTCGCCACCAGCGCCTAAGCCTTTGCCGATGTGTACTTTGGTGTCTGCGGTGGAATGATGAAGCGCTTGGGCGTCTGTATTGATAGCAACAAATTCTACGCCAGAAAGGCCGACTTCTTTCATGCGGTCTACTGCGGAGCCACCGGCGCCGCCTACCCCTATTACTTTAATACTTGCTTTGCTTTCTACCTCTGTAGGTTTGATTTCTGGCATAATTTTTCCTCGCTTTATATATTCCCAGTATACTCTGAAAAACTAAAAAAATCAAGTAACATGGCGATAAATCAGAGATTTTTCTTAATGCTCTTCGATATAATGAATTATGTGGAGGGGTTGGCGGTATTTTAAAATTTGGAGAATAATTTCTTGAAAATGCCTAGAGGTGAGCCATTTTTAGGTGTTTTAAGGGGCTTTTTCTTGAAGGGTGCGGTGATATGGCTCTCTGAGGCGGCAAGAAGCGCTAGGCCTACTGCAGTGGCAAATTCGGGCTTTTTGACGGCATCAGATACTCCACCGATACCCTGTGGAACACCAATTTTGACAGATGCCTCTAGAGCGTCTTTAGCGAAAAGCTCAATATCACGCATCTTGGCACCGCCACCAGTGAGGATAATGCCCTCTGGGAGGCGTTGATCGTATCTGGCGGATTTAAGTTTTTTGCGAATTTCAGAGAAGATTTCGTCTAGACGGGCTTTGACGACTGCGTCTACCTCTTTGCGATCAAAATTGCGTTCGACTTTGCCGTCTTTACCGGCCTTGATCTTGATAACTGGGGGCTTTTCCGAGGTGAAGTCGCCTGTGACGAAACGGGTTTTGATTTCTTCGGCCATTTCTGGGTCTATAGCAAGGACAATAGCTAAATCATTGGTAATATTGTGAGAGCCGGCTGGGACTACGCCTACGTACTGTAAATCGCCCTCTTCGTAGATAGCGACAGAGGTAGTGGCGGAACCTAAATCTATGACGGCGACGCCGTTTTCTTTTTGGCGGTCTGTAAGGACGGCTTCGGAGGCGGCGATAACCGCTGGAACTAATCTTAAGGCCTGAACTTCTGCGGTAGCGGTGGCTTTTTTGAGATTTTCGCAATTAGGAGTGAGTGCGGAAACAACATTGGCGCGAAGCTCTAATCTAGAACCAGACATACCTAGAGGATCTTTGATGCCACCTTGGCCATCTAAGGCGTATTCTAGAGGTACGACATCCAGAACATCGCGATTGGGTGGGATACGGCCAGAAACAGCGACGTCTTCTACGCGGTCTATATCTTGTCCAATAATCTCGTGATCTGCAGGGCCAACAGCTATCATACCCTCGGTGCGGGTGGATAATATTTGTGAGCCATTAATAGACACGTAGGCAGAACGGACATCGTAACCGCCCATGCGCTCAGCGTCGCCGAGCATGCGATCTATGGCGCTGGCTGGGCCAGATAGATTGGCTGGGATACCCTTGCGCATACCAGCGGAGATGCCTTCACCTATGCCCACTACAGATACTTGCCCATCTTTAGAAACAGATGCTACCACAGCACGAACGTGCGATGTGCCGACATCCAAACCTGTAACAAAACGATTATTCTCGTCCATGTTTTTATTGTAGCACAAAGAATAAACATTAGCAAATTATTCTTCTTAGATTATGTTTTATTTAATCTGGCAGAGTGAGGACTTCGTAGCCGTCTTTGGTAACTAAAACAGTATGCTCAAAGTGGCAACCGGTAGAGCCGTCTTTGAGGCGTACCGTCCAGCCATCTGATGCATCTGTGCGATTTGCGGGCTTGCCAAGGCTAGCCATGGGTTCTATACAAATAGTGTCGCCCTCCACTAGGGTGTAACCGGTGTTTTTGCGACCGTAATTAGGAACTTCGGGGGCCTCGTGCATAGTCCTGCCAATGCCGTGGCCAATATAATTTTCTATCACACCCAAATGGCCCTTTTTTAATACTTTTTCTACCGCGTTACCAATAGTGCCAATACGAACACCTGGTTTAACTAACTCTATACCCTCCCACATGGCGGATTCGGTAACATTGAGCATTTTTTTGATGGCAGGGTTACCATCGCCACCTACCAACATAGTAAAAGCAGAATCCGTAAAATAGCCGTCATAATAAACATCTAAATCAAAGGAGATTTTGTCGCCTTTTTCTAGTGGCTCGTCTGTGGGGATACCGTGAATGAGTACATTATTTACAGAAACACAAATAGCCCCCGGAAAATCTTCTTCTAGCATATCATAAGCTACCTTGGCGCCACGCCTGACGATTTCTTTGCGTACCCAAGCGTCGATTTGTTTGCCCGTCATACCTGGCTGTACATATTCTCTTAAATCTTTGAACAAATTTCCTAAGATCTTACCACCTTGGCGCATGGCGGTAATTTTATGCTCCAGAGTAGCACGGTCTACGGTGTTTATATTTTCTATAGTAGATTTTTTTGGCATGTTATTCCCCGTAGCTATGTTCTATTTCGCCCATATTATTAACATCTTGCTCTTGGATGGTGGCGTCTTTGTCCATTTTTTTGACGGTAGCAACAAGGCGGGCGGTGACTTCGTCTATTTCGCCTACACCATCTACGTGTGCAATGGGGATGTTTTTGGCTTCCAACAGTGGTAGAATTGAACTAATATTTTGTTCAAATACTTCAAAACGGCGGTCTATGGAGGCGCGCTCTTTATCGTCGTCGCGGGATTCAAACTCGGCGCGGAGAGCGAGGCGCTGATAGAGCTCTTCTTTGGGTACATCTAGGATAATGGCGCCTTTAACTTGGCTGGCGAGATGCTCAGCGATGTACTTGGCCTGCGCTACGGTGCGTGGGTAACCGTCTAAAATAACATCATAGCCTTCGGCTTCGGTTTTGGCGATTTGCTTATCCATGAGTTTGATGACATCTTCGTCTGGGATAAGATCACCACGGTTGATGATTTCTTGGTAGTCGCCGGTGTCGCGGATGGCTTGGCCGACAGATAGCGTGCGCCAACCAAAAAGTTCGGCGAGAGCGTTGCCTTGAGTGCCCTTACCCGAGCCAGCTAAACCAAATAATATAATCATATAATATAGAACTCCTTTTCACACATATTATAACATAAAAAATCTCCCGTGGAGGGAGATTTTGTTATTTTAGTCCTAATTTGATGCGTTCGGCTTTTTCGGCCTTACGTGCTTCCCTAATGATAGCCTTGGCGCGACGCTCGCGCTTAGAAATGGGTTTGCTAAAACGCATTTGCGATTTCTTTAGGGGCATCATGCCACTCTGGAGGACTTTGCGATTGAAACGACGAATAATATTCTCGTTTGCTTCGCCTTGATCTTTTCTAGTTACTTTAATAGCCATACTGATGTGAATTATATCACAGAGGGGTAGAAAATGCAAGGGGGTGCGCAAGCAGAGGTGGAGGGTGTTTTGGGGGGGGCGGAGGGCTTCTTTAATGATATTTAGCTAGCAGGACCTGTTTTTGCTGTGGTTTATGATGGTCGGTAGGCGGGTGCTAAAGTTATCTTAAGATTAGTCTTATACTGACGAAGTTTTAGGGCTCTTGTCTATGCAGGCAAAAAGGGCTATTTGGTTTTATGTGATTTGCAATAATTTGCAAATTTTTACGAGGTACGCACACACCGTACATAGAGCCCGGTGTACTTGTTATTAAAGTTGGTATACAGACTACCTCTGTTGTAGTACAGGCCGTACTGACTGACAGCACCGTTCGCAGTAGTAGACCACCAGTACCCGTACCCGTACGTAGTAGCGTAGAAGAGCGAGCCATCGTAGTAGTACCCGCCATAGATAGGGCTAAAGGCAGAGCTATATGAGATAATGCCACTAATAGAACCTGGACTGGTATTATATGTTGGTAAATGCCAGCCAGCTGGGCAGATATCACCAGTGACCGTACCGGTGCTAGGAGTATAGTTTCCGAAGCCATTGCAACCATTGCTATTATTAGCACTTGCAGCACAGAAGTTGTACCATACACCTAGTTGGTCTGCAGTATAAGTATCCATTGGTTTATCGCCATTAGTATCTGCATCTGTGGCAGTAGGTACGTGAGATTGAGCTTGAGTATATGAATATCTAGAGCCTTTGAGATCTGCACCATGGATATTCCATGTGCTAACATTATTAAAGTTGGAGTCTGTACTGGATATAGTCCAGTCTGCTTGGCCAGTGGATTTGGTGATTCTTAGGTTCTGCGTCATCCAGCAAGCATCGTTGATGTATCTTACTGTATAATCACTTTCATCACGCCTATCATACACTGTTATGTTGTCACTGGAGGCTTGGGATTGGCAGTTAGCTAATGTTAAGTCTTGCATATATAGTTTTGCAGTTGTCCAAGCAGGGCTAAACACTATAGCTCCAGTAACTGTCTGGGTGGTGTCACCATTAGCTGTAATATTGTAGTTAGCTACTGTAGTTGCTACTACTCTTATGGTGGTACCATAAGGCCATTGTTGGT